>CAKAPS010000128.1:0-2687 GCA_916719965.1 uncultured Streptococcus sp. | reverse complement strand
GCCGTTGGATTTAGAGGAGATGGCTATGTCAACTTAGAAGGAATGGATTATTACGATAGAAACGAACACTATTTAGCGATTAAGGTGGATGACAAAGGCAATGCAACCATCGATGATAAGAATTTAGTGAACCTTCTACAAATCGATATGAAGCCAGCAAACGAAGCGAATAAAGCAAAATTTGAATAAAGTAGATAATTACCTGAAAAAGATTTTTTTGAGGGTCTGCTAGCTTATATTAATCAATAAAGTTATAATGAAAAGGAGCATTTTAGCTCCTTTTTTGTATGAAAGAAGGTATTAAGATGAGTGGATTTTTAATAGGGATTGTTATAGGTGCTGTGATAATCTATTGTGGAATTCTTTATGTGAGAAAAGTTGAAAAGCGTTCTTTTTTAAGTTATCTAATGGAACGATTACTCTTTCTATTTGTCAAACCACTGGTATATTCAAAAGATAATCCAGAAAAATTTGAGCAAGAATTAAATAAATTGGCCAAGGGGAATGACGTTCCTATCACAAATCCAAAGAAATACATTAAAGTAGATGTCCAAGAAAAAGATGTAGATGGCATGCAAGTGTTTGTGTGGAATGACAAGAAAGACGCTAATCAAAAAGTAATTCTATTTTTACATGGTGGAGCGTATGTACAGCAACCATTGATGGGGCATTTTACCATGGTGAATAAAATAGCACAGGCGATAGATGCAAAAGTGGTGTTTCCAATTTATCCAAAGGCTCCAAAGCACCAATACCGTGAGACGTATGAAAAGTTAGAAAAGTTATATCGTGGACTTTTAGAAGAACATATAAATCCGAATTCTATTATTTTCATGGGAGATTCTGCTGGAGGTGGGCTCTCATTAGGATTTGCGATTTACTTAAAAGAACTTTCGCTACCACAGCCAAAGGAGATCGTTCTGTTTTCTCCTTGGGTCGATATTGCAACGGATAATCCTGAAATCGCCTCTTATGAACCATTTGACCCAATCCTTAAACAGAGTGGGATTCATGAAGTGGCAAAGTTGTGGGCAGGAGACGACTTGAAGCAACCGCTAGTGAGTCCGCTATTTGGAGACTTGTCTGGACTAGGAAGAATTAGTATTTATATTGGGACGCATGATATCCTTTATCCAGATAATCGATTGTTACATGAAAAGCTTCTTAAAGAAGGAATCGAACATCGATATATTGAACGTGAAAAGATGAATCATGTTTATGTAGGACTTCCGATTAAAGAAGCAAGAAAAGATATTCAAGAATTAATTGAAGAGTTGAAAAAATAAGGAAAGCAATGCTCCAAATGGAGCATTGTTTTTTTGTGATATGAAATGAATACCACACTATGTTTGGAATTATTTCTGCGAAATTAATGGTGTTCCAGTCAGACTTGCATGGTATAATGAAGTCAAAGCATACGAAGAACAAGTTTTATCACAAAGAAATTAAGGGAGAATTGAAAAATGACAAAATTTATTGAATCACCAGCTGTAAAAAAATTATGTGAACTGACAAAAGAATCGTACTTACGTTACTGGGATGAACGTAATGGCGGGAACGTATCCGTACGTTTAGAAGCGAGTGAAGTAGAAGCGTATGAAGATGTGAAGGAAGTGAAACGTGTCCTTGACTTAGGGTTCGACGCTTCAACGCTTGCGGGCTACTATTACTTAGTAACCGGTACAGGCCGTTACTTCAGAAACGTTACAAACCAACCGCTTCTTGATTTAGGCTTAGTTCGTATTTCAGAAGACGGACAAAAAGCAGAATTGCTATGGGGATTCGAAGATGGTGGAAAACCAACCTCAGAATTCGCGAGCCATTTAATGAGCCACATCGAACGACTCAAAGTGAATCCAAATCATAAAGTGGTCTTCCATTGCCACCCAACAAACTTAATCGCGTTAAGCTTCACACAACCATTAGACGAACGTCATTTATCAAGACTTCTTTGGAAAATGCAAGCTGAATCAATCGTTGTCTTTCCAGAAGGGATTGGGGTGATTCCTTATATGACACCTGGAACAAACGCGATTGGGGAAGCAACTGCTGCGAAAATGGCAGAGTTTCGAGCTGTCATTTGGCCGCATCATGGATTATTTGCATCAGGCGATACACTGGATGAAACATATGGTTTAATTGAAGTGATTGAGAAAGCTGCGATGATTTACTCTCAAGTTGGGGCTCAAGGCGGTAAAATTCTACAAGAAATTACAGATGTACAATTACAAGAAATTGCGGAATACTTCAACATGACTCCGCACGAAGGATTCTTAGACGTTTAATAGACGAATCGTTTATAGGGCAAGCTGAAAAGGCTTGTCCTTTTTTGCGTTTTAACAGCCCTCAAGTCGCCAACCGTGTACATTAATCCGGAACTGTTGTAAAATAAAGAGGTAACTACAATAAAAAAGGGGTATTGACAGATGAGCTCAATTTATAATGATGATAGTTTAACGCTACATACAGACCTATATCAAATTAATATGATGAAAACCTACTGGGAAACAGGCGTTTATGAGAAAAAAGCCATTTTCGAAGCGTATTTCAGAAAATTACCTTTTGAAAATGGATATGCGATTTTTGCTGGA
The DNA here is from genome assembly GCA_916719965.1 of uncultured Streptococcus sp. Classification (GTDB taxonomy): domain Bacteria; phylum Bacillota; class Bacilli; order Lactobacillales; family Aerococcaceae; genus Granulicatella. The sequence goes on along the minus strand of CAKAPS010000128.1, from coordinate 96 downwards.
CTAGAACGCATCGTTCGTTACATTGAACAATTACGTTTCTCAAAAACGGATATTGACTATTTACGTGGACTTGGACATTATCCAGAAGAATTCTTA
>CAKAPS010000127.1:0-2708 GCA_916719965.1 uncultured Streptococcus sp. | reverse complement strand
GAATCACTGGACCGGAGTAACGCAAGGGACTTGGAACAAGTCGTGCGGCTACTACGGGAAGTGGACGTCAGTCCTGTGAGCCCGAGTTCAACTTCAAGGATGCGAACTCGAACGTCACTAACCACTGCGCCAACGTCAATAAACCAAAAGATTTACAAGCACAAAAATACCCTAGATGACCATCATCTAGGGTATTTCGTTTTATTTATGCGGCCGGCGGGACTTGAACCCGCACAGGTATACACCCACTGCCCCCTCAAGACAGCGCGTCTGCCATTCCGCCACGACCGCAGAACTATTTCAGTTTATCAAATGTTTGTTGGAATTTCAATCTAAAAGGATTAATTTTCCACGACATTTTCCACATACATAGCGAGTCGTGTTCATCTTGCGCATTCTAGGATAGCGGTGATGGCACGCGGTACACTCGTAAATGAAATTTGGCTCCTTCATTCGTTCGACAAAGCGGCTTCCACCTACCTGATGAAGCAGGCGTTTGAAGTCCTGGTCACGGTGACGATAGCCGCCACCTGTTTGATGCAAGTGGTAATGGCAGAGTTCATGTTTAATTACGCCAATCAAAGCTTCTAGCCCCAGTTCTTGTTCGACAAGGGGATTAATCTCGATATTTCCCGTCTTCAAAAGATAGCGACCGCCACTAGAACGCAGGCGTTTGTTATAGGTAATGTTGTGCGTGAATTCTCGGTGAAAAGACGCTCTTGAAATCTCCTCGGTTAATTGTTGTAATTCGTGTTCGTTCATAATGACCTCCGACCTTAGTGTAACACGCTTTGCCCCTTTAGAAAACAAGATAAACTTTGACCTTTTCGCACCAGAAAGGTAAAATAGGAAGGTATAAGATTTTTCAATCTGGAGGAAACAAAATGAAAATTGTTGTTGTCGGTGGGGGAAAAGTCGGCGAAGTGATTTGCCAGGAGCTCTCAACGGAAGAAAATGACATTGTATTGATTGATAAAAACCAAGATTTAATCGATCGACTATTAAATAAATTCGATATTATGGGGATTTGCGGAAATGGTGCCAGCTACGATATTCTTGTAGAAGCAGGGGTAGAAAACTGTGACATCTTTATTTCTGTAACAGAAATGGACGAAATTAATATTATTGCGTCTATTTTAGCGAAGAAAATTGGTGCGGAATACACGGTTGCGCGTGTTCGTAATCCTGAGTATTCACAACAACTACAACTCGTTCGTGAAAGTCTAGGGATTTCATTGCTGATTAACCCAGAGCTTTCTACGGCTCGTGATATCGCCAATAATTTTAATTATCCTTCTGCATTAAGTGTAGAAAATTTCGTTGGGAATCGTGTCAGCTTACTTGAATTAGAGATTAATGAGGGGTCAGCACTTGCAGGATTGACCCTAAAAGAAGTGCGTAATCGTTTTGAATCTATCTTAATCTGTGTGATTCATCGTGACGACCAAAGCTTCATTCCAGATGGGGATTCAACACTTGAAGAAGGAGACCATGTATTTATTACAGGGGCGTATCCAGACCTTCGCAATTTCTTAAAATTAACAGGTCAAGAAACGAAGAGTGTGTCTTCTGCTACGATTGTCGGTGGTGGACGTATTACTTATTACTTACTCAATATGTTGAAACAAACAAAAATCAACACCAAAGTCATCGAAGTCAATGAAGAACGCTGTGAAACTTTAAGCTATGCGTTCCCACATTCAACCATCATTCATGCCGATGGAACAGACCACGATGTATTAGAAGAACAACGTATTACAGAATATGATGTGTTTGTATCGATGACAGGGATTGACGAAGAAAACTTAATTCTTTCAGCGTATGCGAAACAACAAGGCGTACCAAAGATTATTACGAAGATGAGCCGTCCAGCACTTCTTAAAGTGTTTAAAGGCTTTGATAATCAATCCATCGTGACACCAAAACGTATTGTTGCCAACGAAATTATCCAATTCGTGCGTTCACGTTCGAATACTCAAGGATCAAATGTCGAAGCGTTATACCGTTTAGCGGATAATCAAGTTGAAGCGTTGCAATTCCGTGTTCAAAAGAATAGTGCGATTTGTGGCATTCCTTTATCAGAACTAAAGACAAAATCAAACCTCTTGATTGCGTTTATCGTTCGTGGAGAAAAACTCATTTATCCAGCCGGTAGTGATACGATTGAACCATTTGATAAGGTAATCGTCGTTACAACGGAAAAAGACTTTGATGACATTAACGACATTTTGGAATAGAGGTGTCTGAATGAATATCAAAACAGTTCGCTATTTCGTGGGAAAAATGCTTCAAGTTGAAGCGGCGCTCTTAGCCTTACCACTGATTATTAGCTTTATTTATCATGAGTCATTAACTCAAAAACTGGCTTATGCAGGAACAATTCTGTTACTACTGGTAATTGGGCTTCTCTTAAGCTTTAAAAAACCAGAGCCTCTAAAAATCATGGCGCGTGACGGGGTCGTAACCGTAGCCTTAAGCTGGATTTTACTCTCGTTCTTTGGTGGACTTCCATTTGTTTTCACAGGAGAAATTCCAAATGTAGTGGATGCCTTCTTTGAAACGGCGAGTGGATTAACGACCACTGGTTCAAGTATTATTCCAGACCTTTCAGTACTCGCACATTCTTCATTATTTTGGAGAAGCTTCACTCACTTAGTGGGTGGGATGGGGGTACTAGTATTTGCACTTGCGATTCTACCAAGTCATGG
>CAKAPS010000126.1:0-2951 GCA_916719965.1 uncultured Streptococcus sp. | reverse complement strand
TCAATCGCAATAAAATCACCGTATTTAATTTGAATGTTATCAAATTTAATCATATCGTTTACTCCTTTGTGTTATCTTAAAAAGTCTCGCGTAGACTCTTTCTATGGCATAGAGTAGAATCCTAGCGAGACTCTTATTGATTAATTCAACATTTAATATTATTTAACGTATTCTAATTCAGCTTTTTCAACCCATTGGTCTAAGTATTTACCAACAACTTCCCAGTTAATATCTTGTGGTTTAAGTTGGTCAACAAATTTCTTAGTTGCTTCTGGTAATTCTTTTACAGCATCTTTATTCGCTGGAATAGAACCGAATTTTTGGCTGTATTCAGCTTGGATGTTTGCTTGACCGAACCAGTTGATGAATTCTTTTGCTAACGCTTGTTTCTTACTTGTGTTAAGAATCATTGTTTGTTCAGTTACGAATGGAACCCCGATTTCAGGTGACATTACTTTGAATTCAACATTTTGTTCTTTTTGTCCGACTAACGCTCCAGAACCCCACATCATACCGTATTGGATTGGACTTTCTTTATCTAACACTTTAACAACTGTACTTTCACCTTTTTGAAGAGTATAAGCATTTGCAAAGTATTCTTTTGCAACTTCCCATCCTTTTTCTGATACGCCTAAATCTCCTTTTTCATCAAGGTAACGAACTAAGATACTTGCGTAAATCGCACGCCCTGTTCCTCCAGTTAATCCATAGATAGAATATTGACCTTTATATTTTTCTGCTAATTCAGTCCAGTCTTTAGGCATTTCTTTAGCTTCTGGATTTCCAATCAATACTAAAGGTTGAACGATAACTGGGTTATAGTATCCATCTTTATCGGCTAATGATGCATCAATCTTGTTAAGCCATTCTGGTTTGAATTGAGCTAGAAGGTTTGCATCACGAAGTTTATTTGAGTCTACAGCACCGATACCAAATACCATATCTGCTACTGAGTTATTTTTTTCAGCGATAACACGGTCAGCTAATTGCGCACCAGCGATATCCACCATACGAATGTTGAAACCAGCTTCTTTCGCTTTAGCAGTTAGCCAATCTCCACGTCCATTTGAAACAGAGTTAGAATAAATTACTAATTCTTGGCTCTTATCCGCTTTTTCTTCTGATTGTGCTTGAGGTGCAGTTGTTGTAGCGTTTGATGAACTATTTGCTCCTCCTGAGCATGCAGCTAATGTTGTAACTGCAAGCCCTGCAGCTAGTAAAGTTTTTAAAAATTTCGATTTTTTCATGTTGAAATCTCCTTTTTGTTTTTATTTGTAATTTTTATTTTCCAAACTTTTCGCAATATGGAACAAAACGTCTCATATCTTCAAACACTGTATAATCGATACGATTTACAGTAATGACAGGAACTTTTTCAAGTAAAACTTTTGTTAATTCCTTTTTCACTTTAGTAAACTCTTCATTTTCTTCTTCAGTTAATGGAACTCGAAGATATCCAATTGAGATATGGAATTGGTAACGATCATGGTTAGGGAAACGAACACCTGCTTTTTCAGAAACATAAGTTCTAATTTTATCTAATCGTTTAGCGGATTTTTCATCTGCTGGTTCAACTAAAATGTTTTGATTTCCCATTTCAGTCACACGCATATGAATCTCTTCGTTTAGCAATGGGAAAATTTCTAGTTGTTTGGCAAAGTAATCATGGATTTCTTGTAATGGTGTATCCAGTGGTAGGTGGCTACTCCAAAATTCAGGCTCACGATTTTCATGGCAAAGCAATTCAATTACAGTCATATGAATAGAATCTCTAGGGGTGAGAGTAAACTTATCAATAAAAGGTAATTCTCTATAGCGAGCCTGAATAATATCTACAACTTCCATTAAATCTGGTTTTGTATAAAGATTGGCAACAACTGTGTTACCTGGAAAATGATTAAATTCTCCATTTTCTTTAAATTTAATTTTTGTAAGATTTTTCATGTTATTCTTCCTTCTTTTGTTTTTGACACCGGTGTCAAACGGTAACTTCATTATAGTGTGTAATCGTTTTCTTGTCAACCGTTTTCATAAACTTTTTTTATTCCTGTTTTTTTGTCTTTTTTACTATTACAAAGCAGAATTATACTATTGATATCCGTTTGGATTCTTCGATTGCCAATTCCAAGTATCTCTACACATGTCTTCAACTGATTTCGTTGTCTTCCAATTTAATTCCTTATACGCTTTGTCTGCATTTGCATAACAAGTCGCAACGTCTCCTGATCGTCTTGGTACAATTTTATACGGAATTGGAACCTTATTAACACTTTCAAATGTATTTACAAGTTGTAATACACTAGTGCCTTCTCCTGAACCAAGGTTATAAATATAAACATCTGTTTTTTCAGATACTTTTTCTAACGCTTTTATGTGGCCAATCGCTAAATCCACTACATGGATATAATCTCGAACGCCAGTACCATCTACCGTATCATAATCATCTCCAAAAACACTTAGCTCTGGTCGCTTTCCTACCGCTACTTGTGCAATAAAAGGCATCAAATTGTTAGGAATGCCTGATGGATCTTCTCCAATCAACCCAGACTCATGAGCCCCAATCGGATTGAAATAACGTAGCAACGCAATACTCCACTCTGAATCTGCTACATGAACATCTTTTAAAATTTGTTCAAGCATCACTTTGGTGTACCCATAAGGATTTGTTGCACTTGTCGGCATTGTCTCAATGAGGGGTGATTGATTGTGAATGCCGTATACAGTCGCACTCGATGAAAATACAATCTTTTTAACATTAAACTCTGACATCACTTCAACAAGAGCTAATGTGCTCATAATATTATTTGCGTAATACATCACGGGCTTTTGCACGGATTCTCCGACAGCTTTGTATCCTGCAAAATGGATTGCAGCCTCAATAGATTCTTGTTCAAAAACTTTTCTCAATCCTTGTTTATCACAAACATCTAATTCGTAAAACGCAGGACGTT
>CAKAPS010000125.1:0-2972 GCA_916719965.1 uncultured Streptococcus sp. | reverse complement strand
CCTCTTAATTTGCCGTTTTGGCCAAGGTTTTCGGCTTTGATTTCTTGAATAATGATATGAATGTGTTCTGTTGGAGCGCCAGTGTGTTTAGAGACCACTTCTGTCACTTCTTTGACAAGGGCTTCTTTTTGTTCACGACTTCTTCCTTCGATCATTTCAACATGAATAAATGGCATGATTGTGCCTCCCTTCGCTTAAACTAGTTTATATAGTTGCTCTTTGGTTCTATTCTACTCCTAAATGGGAGAGAATACTAGGCGTGGTGCTGGAAAGGACTCACACCCTGTGGAGTTGAATTCGCATAAGTCACTTGCGCTCGGGTGCATCACCATATTTATACGCAACCGCTTCGACGCAGTGGTTTATTGACATTCTTTTCATCACTCGTGATTCAAGAATGTCTAATAAACTTTGCGGGCGAAAGACTACGAAGCAGAATGACTTCACACTGTGAAATCATTCTTGGCTTCTGTCTTTCTGCCTCACACCCTATATTTCTCTATTAAAGTCTTCATGGTTTTGTTTGAAAAGAGCACGGTTAGGATGGCGGTATTCAATGGGAGCGAGATCATATTTTTCAGGATTCGCAGTGGCATAAAGGCGGCGAAGGCTTTTTGCGTCATCATATACACCCAGATTGAATTCAGTCCGAGGTTACAGAAGATGGTGACGAGTAATACTGTCATAAAGATTTGTTCCCATCTGAGTGGTCTCTTATATAAGAAGTATCCGTAGATGAGTCCTCCGACAAGGGCTGTGAATGTGTATCCGATGAAGAATTGTCCACTCTCTCCACGGAAGAAGTTTCCGAGGATATCGACTAGGATTCCCACAAGTGCTGCACGCCATGGTCCCAGCATCACCCCTGCGATAGCTGCTCCGATAAACCCAAAGCCGATTTGTACGTAGAGGCCGAATTTAATTGCCGGCAACATTTCCATCACAAGACGAATGGCTACGACCATCGCCATCACTGTAATATCCAGTGTTCTTTTTCGATTGTATTTCTTTGTATTTTCCATATTAGCATCTCCTTTAATTGTAAAGAGTTGCTCCATTTAACTACTTCTATTTCTAGTGTTGTTTAAATGCAGCGAATGCGACTAAATTACCGCAATGTTTCCATTTTCGTCCCAGTGGCAACATTCCATCCGCCGGGCACTTAACGCAATAAAGTCTACTCTGATTTTAGGTTCTAGAAAATTTAGTTCCTACTTTCCATGAATCTCCTTTCTTACTCTTGGTTAGAATACCTGTCCTTTCTTGTTGCGTCAAGCAAACATGATTTTTCTTCTTTTGAAGGGACCAAACCTGAATGAAAACTTGCTTCCAATATTTTTTCATAACTTTTATTAAATATTTCACTTAAAATTTATATAATGTTTAAGATTGATACCGTTTTCCCCAACGTGTATAATATTCTTAACTCTCTTTAGAAATAGAAAGGTTAGACAATGAGCAATGAACGTTATTTAATGATGGAATCCGATATTAAGAGCTTATCGTTTCAATTGGAATCTATCACAAAATCTAAATATGACAGCGACTGGCATAGTACGCTCCATACGCACCCTTTTACGGAATTATTTTACGTTGTAGACGGAAAAGGCGAGTTTAATATTCAAGGCCAACGTTTTCCTGTAAAACCAAACGACTTTGTCATTATCAATCCACAAGTAGAACATACAGAATTATCCTCTCCAGATGAACCGCTGGAATATATTGTGCTAGGAATTAATGGGCTCTCCTTCTCAAACTTAACGCCCGTCTCGGAAGGTGGACATCCATTTTCATTCTTCAACTTGCGAGATGAGCAAAAAGACATCTTGCGTTATTTGAATGCGATGGTACAAGAGGCCACTTCCCAATCGATGAGCTATGAATTAGTGTGCCATAACTTATTAGAAATCTTATTAATTAAAATTTTGCGTCACCAACACTTCGACCTTGAAGTCGGCAAACAAAGCAAGGCCACAAAGGATATTTCGTTTATTAAACACTACTTAGAAACGTACTATCACGAAAGTATTCAGCTAGAAGATCTCGCTTCGATGACGCACTTGAGCCGTTTCTATATTTCACACAGCTTTAAGAAAGAAATCGGCATGTCTCCGATGGAATATCTCATTGACATTCGTATTAAAGAGAGTAAAATCTTACTACGAACAACCAATTACTCGATTTCACAGGTGGCGGATATTGTTGGGTTCACGACTCCAACGTATTTCTCAAAACAATTCCGTAAGAGTACAGGGATTTCGCCAACGGATTATCGGGAACAGTATCAAGGAGTTCAGAAATGATTCGACAACCTAAGCGCGATGAACGACGACAAATCATTCCTCTGATCGAACTGATTATGCAAGACATGGAACTGCCGATTCTGGAACACACGAGCCCGGAAATGCTCTACGCGATGCTAGAAGAAGCCATGCTCGACGATCAGTTCCGCTACGGACTGAAGAACACGCTTGTGTATATTCATGAAGGCAAAGTCGCTGGGGCCATCTTTGGCTATCACGGACACTTAGAAGATGCGATTGACGACCCGTTTCACCGATTGTACGAGGATTACAAGATTAAGCATCAAATTCCGCTCTACGAGGATAAGGAGACGATGCCCGGTGAATGGTACATCGATATTTTAGCGGTCTATCCCGAATATCGTCGTCATGGAATCGGCCGTAAATTATTGGTCGAAGTAGAAAACTTAGCGCGCCAGCAAGGAGCTACAAAAATCGCCCTCAACTGCGAGAAGGACAATACGAAGGCCTACAAATTATACGAAAAACTGGGCTACACGCCCGAAAGTGAACGCGTTTTAAGCGGTCACCCGTATTACCATATGACAAAATCCTTATAAAAAACTCTTTGGACAAAATCGTTCAAAGAGAGAATTATTAAAATGTAACTTATATGTTACATTTTGCTTTTTTACAAAACGAAAAAGAGACTCGAAATTTCGAGTCTCT
>CAKAPS010000124.1:0-3123 GCA_916719965.1 uncultured Streptococcus sp. | reverse complement strand
TTGCTTGCAAAACTTTAGCAAATACAGGAGGAACAGCATCTTCAGAAACTAAAAAGTGTTTTTGTCGATTCATCATTTGTCCTTCTTTCATAATCATTTGTACCCATTTTACCTTACATCATGGACAGATGGCAATTAATTCCGGCTAAAAGAACACGAAAAAAGAAGCTAGAAACCTAGCTTCTTGTCATAAAATCATATGGTGTTAAGTCATCCATCCCAATCATTGGAGAAATAACACCCTCTTCGATTGCTTGAATGGTCAATTGAAGTTCTTTGCCTTCGAATGAGTTGTTAGACTCCTCTGGTGACGATTGCGTTTCTCTCTCCTGTTTTTCCGGAGCGTCTTCTGTCTTTGATAAATCAAAATTCGTTAAGAACTCTTGTAAGAAAGTCGCACGTTTCGGCGGAATGGTAGTCGCGCTCTTTTGAAATGCTCCAGCTTCCCCACACATAATAAGATACTGCTGACTACGTGTAACTGCTGTATACAATAGATTTCTTTGTAACATGCGTGAGTACTGATTCACCATTGGTAAGATAACCATTTTAAATTCAGACCCCTGTGCCTTATGAATTGAGCAGCAATACGCCAGCGTCAATTGTTGCCAATCGGTTCTATGGTATTCGACTTCCGTTTGATCGAATAAAACAAAAATCTTATCTACTTGGTCATCGTTCTCTTTTGCAAATTGAATTGCTGTGATTTCTCCAATATCACCATTGTAGACATTTTCTTCAGGTAAATTCACCAGTTGAAGGACTTTATCTCCTACGCGGAAGACTTTATCGAAGGACTCCACTTCACGAACCGTATTTCCGATTTTAGGATTTAAGATTTCCTGCATCATTTGATTGATGGCATTAATTCCAGCATCTCCTTTATACATCGGAGCCAGTACTTGAATATCTCGCTTCGTATAGCCCTTCTTAAGAGCTGCTACAACAACTTGTTCGATAATCGTTACCAACCGCTCTGTTGAACATGGTAAAAAGCTGCGGTCTGTTTGTTTCTCCATAAAGTTACGAGGTAAGAATCCATCTTTAATGCTATGGGCTAATTCCACGATAGAAGATTGTTGCGTTTGACGGTGAATTCTTTTTAGTTCAATCGCAGGTACTTGATTCGTTTCCAGTAAATCTGTTAAGACTTGTCCTGGTCCAACAGAAGGCAATTGATTGCTATCTCCGACAAGTAGAATCTTTAATCCTTCTGGAGCAGCCTTAAATACTCGGTTCATTAACCACGTATCCACCATTGACATTTCATCGATAATTAAGAACTCCCCATTAATTTCCTTATCTTCAAAACTGTCATCCACACTATCAATCGCAATTCCTAGCAAACGGTGAATCGTAGAAGCAGGATATCCTGTCAATTCATTCATCCGTTTTGCCGCTCGTCCAGTTGGCGCCGCAAGAACAATCGCCTCTTCAATCTCATCGTCATGCTCTAATTCATTTAGCTGAGCATAGACATCAATGACGGCATTAATAATCGTTGTCTTCCCAGTACCAGGTCCACCCGTTAATACAAATAGTGGCTCCGTCATAATCCGATAAATAGCCTCTTTCTGAGACGCATCATATTGAATATCGTATTTCTCCTGCGTTTTCTCAATTGCTTTTTCAATTTTCTCTTTACTGATTTCTACTTTAGAAGCTGTAATTCGTTTTGACAAGGCGTTACTAATCCCTAGTTCTGCGTAATACAAAGAAGCAATCGCAATGCGGTTTTCATCAGAAAACACAACACCTTCGCGAATCAATTCGTTTAATGCATCTACGAGTTTATCTGGTTCGATTAAGTAGTTTTGACAGGACTCCAGTAATCGTTGCGCTTGTGTGATTAATACTTCAGCCATCAAATAAGTATCCCCTGTTTGATAACAGAAATCTCTCGTCACAACAAAGAGAGCTCCTTTTAATCTAGAAGTATCGTCTGGATCAATCCCCATCGATTGGGCAATACTATCCATTCTTCTAAATCCTAATCCTTCTATTTTTTGAAGAAGAACATATGGGTCCTCGTCTAAGACGGCTCTAGCTTTATCTTTATACATGCCGATAATCTTTTGTGCAATCGCAGGAGTAAACCCAAGATTCGTGAGTTCAAACATCAACTTCTCAGTCCCCTGATTTTGCTGAATGACTTCACGGATCATTTCTTTTTTCTTTTTCGTTAGCCCTGTAATCCCATCAAGCGCAGTCTCATCATTTAAGATACGCTCCATGGCTTCTTCGCCTAATTTCTCGATAATCTTTTCAGCGGTTTTTTCTCCAATCCCTGGAAAATGAGAACTGGATAAATATTGAATGAGCCCTCTTTTTCCGGTTGGTTGCGTCTGTTGATAATTATCTGCTTGGAATTGTTCCCCATATTTTGGATGAGAAACAATCTTCCCATTAAAACGATAGGAGATATCCGAATGAATTTGCCCGAAAATTCCAGTCACCACGATTTCGTCATCCACATCCACGCAATTAGACTCAACGACGCGGACGAGCATAACTTTATAACAGTTTTGCGAATTCTCGAAAAAAGTCGTTAATACTTCCCCTACAATATAAGGTGTATCACTCATTTGGAATCTCCTTTCTAATCTTTTCTATTAAACGTATTGACGTTCTTCTCCGTTCATATACGCTTTATCGATGATACCTCCGCCGAGGCACTCTTCGCCGTCATAGAATACAACGGCTTGACCAGGTGTAATCGCACGAACTGGCTCATCAAAAATTACTGTAGCCAATGTTGGATCCTTTTCGTCCAATATGACTTTCACTTTAGTATCTTGTTGACGATATCTAAATTTAGCTGTACATTCGAACGTCTTATCTTTTGGTAAATCATTTGTAAATTGAATATCTGTAGCCGTTAAACTATCGGAATAAAGGTTTGGATGGTGGAACCCTTGACCCACATATAAAGTATTCGTAGTTAAGTCTTTTCCAATAACAAACCATGGATCATTTGTCTTACCACCGCCACCAATTCCTAGCCCTTGACGTTGACCAATCGTATAGTACATGAGTCCGGCGTGGTCGCCTTTTACTTCACCGTCCAATGTCACCATTTTTCCTGGTTTAGCTGGTAAATAGTTTGATAAGAACTCATTGAAG
>CAKAPS010000123.1:0-3131 GCA_916719965.1 uncultured Streptococcus sp. | reverse complement strand
AGAACTCGTCATACACTTTAATTATTTTCCTGTCTACTTGACAGGGTGCACTTCAGTCCTCCTCATTATTTACGCTTTTATTTAATTAATTCGTAAATCGCTTCTGCATAAATTGCAGCTGATCTGAATAAATCTTCTAATGCGAAGAATTCATTTGCTTGGTGCATTGTATCGATTGAATCTGGGAAGAGCGCACCATACGCTACACCACGTTCAAAGATACGTCCGTATGTTCCACCACCGATAGATTGTTCGTGAGCTGGTAAGCCTGTTTGACGATGATATACGTCTAACAATGTTGATACTAACTCATCTTCTGGTGATACATAGTGAGGCACTTGTGCTTTACCGTGAGCTACTGTGAAGCCATAACCTGAAGCCACAACTTCTGTCTTAATTTCAAGACCTTCTGCAGTAACGCCTAATGGATAACGGAAGTTTACTACGGCTACCCCACCTAATTCTGGAGTGTAAGTGAAGATTCCTGCATTCGCTGTTAATGGTCCCATCACTTCATGATTGTAGTCCACTTTTAAGTTTTTACCATCAGTATCTTCATGTAATACTTCAGCAGCAAAGGCTAAGTATTTCTTCGCGTTGCCTTTGAAGTTGAATTGGTTTAAGAATTTCGCTAAGTGTGTCCCTGCGTTGATTCCTTTATGTGGAGTCGATCCGTGTGCTGATTTACCAACCACATCTAAGATGACTTTGCCGTCTAATACTTGAGCAGTCCCTTCAATTGGATTTGCAGCAACATATGCAAAGAAGCGATCAACTACTTCATCAGCATTTGGAACAACGATTTCCGCATGAGCATCTTGAGGAACCATGTTTTCACGTAAACCTGCGTCGAAGCTTAATAATTGGTAGTCGCCTTCAGCAGCTCCCCCAGGAATATCATAGTGTAATGAAAGAATTCCTTTTTCACCATTGATGATTGGGAATGTTGCGTCTGGTGAGAAACCAAAGTCTGGCATTTCTTCTGTTTGGAAGTAACGGTCCATACATTTCCAACCTGATTCTTCGTCTGTTCCGATAATGAAACGAACACGTTTTGAAACTGGTAATCCTAATTCTTTAATGATTTTTAATGCGTAGTATGCTGCCATACTTGGTCCTTTGTCATCGCTTGAACCACGCGCATAAATACGGTCATTAATAATTTGTGGTTCGAAAGGATCTGTATCCCATCCAGTACCCACTGGAACAACGTCCACGTGACCTAATACACCAAGAGTTTCTTTGTAGTCTGGATTTGGTGCAAACTCGATGTGACCTGCTAAGTTTCCAACTTGTTTTGTTGTGAAACCATCACGTTCACCGATTGCTAAGAATGCTTCTAGCGCTTCTTTAGGTCCAGGACCTACTGGTGCATCCTCTGTCGCTTTAGAATCATCACGCACACTGTCGATACGTAATAATGTGAATAAATCTTTTAATAGATCTTCTTTACGAAGTTCTACTTCTTTTTTCCAATCAATTGTCATCCAATCGCTCCAATCTCTATCAAGTAGATTCAATAGTCTTATCTTACCATTTTTACAAAAGGATGAAAAGCGGTTAAACCCTTTCTATAACAAATAAAAGCCTAGGATTTCTCCTAAGCTTTCGTTATTCATTCATCATTAATGATTCTAATTCTTCTTCAGTTAAGGGTCTGCTCTCTCCTAACGCGAGGCTCTCATCTAACTTGAGTGGCCCCATCGTGAGTCGCTGTAAATCCACAACAGTTTTCCCACAGGCTTTCACCATTCGTTTAACCTGATGGAATTTTCCTTCTTTCAAATGAATCTGAACGATTGACTCATCCTGCGTCGTGCTAAGAATATCCAGACGCGCTGGCATACACTCCGTTCCATCCGATAAGACGATGCCCTTCTCAAAAGCAGTCGCATCTTCAGGAGTCATCACGCCTTCAACTCTTGCTTGGTAGATTTTTGTAACGTGTTTCTTCGGTGAAAGAAGACGGTGTGCCAACTCTCCATCATTTGTCAAAAGCAATAATCCATGCGTATCGATATCCAAACGACCTACTGGGAAAACTCCCTTTTTAAAATAGAGCGGATCGATTAAATCCAGTACTGTTTTATGAAGATTATCTTCTGTCGCACTAACGACTCCCTTAGGCTTATTCATCATAATATAGACGAACTCTTCGTATTGAATCTTCTCGCCATCAAACAAAATCTCATCCGTTTCAGGATTCACTTGAACTTTACCATTGTTTACGACTTTACCATTGACGGTAATTCGTTTGGCCTTTAATAAAGATTTGACCTCGGAACGAGTTCCAAGGCCACAATCTGCTAAACATTTATCTAATCTCATTATTTCATCCTCAATTTACGACGAATGCCACCTACGCGAGCGCCAAGCATTTCATCAGCTAATCGATTCTTCAAGGTAATTAGTCCGTAAGTCGCCGATCCGACAAAACCTACAGCAGCAACTGCAATTAACGCACGTACTTTACCACCGATTGGCATTACATGTTTAATCGCATATAAAGTCAGTGCTGAAGTGATGGCCATCGCAAGAGATGCAAGAAGTACTTGCCCGAATTTCTTCAATACGTAATTCAAATCGAATCGTGTAATACGAAGAACGTGACGGCACATATAAAGCGTCGCTACAAAGTACGCTACTGAGCTGGCAATTAATGGACCTGCTCCTCCAAGGAAGTAAATCATCATTGGTTGCCATAATAATTTAATAAGCACTGTAAATCCTAATGCTTTAATCGCAATGATATGTTGTTCCATCGACTGCAAGATATACGTGAACGTTACGAATAATCCCAAGAATACACACATGATACATGAAACCATTAATAGATATGTTCCTGTTGGGTCTGGTGAATAGAACACGTTATAAATCGGTTCTGATACAATCGCCATCCCTACAGAAGCTGGAATCATGATGTATGCAAATAATCCAAGGTTGTTTGCAATGACACGTTTCACTTCTTCACGGTCATTCACTGAATAATGAGCTGCTAGCAGTGGCAATGCCGCTGTTGAGATACTCATCGCTAGCGAAATGACAATCATAATCACTTTATTCGCATTAAATCCAAATAAAGTAATCAGTTCTTTCCCTTCTTCAAACGAGAAGTTCGTAAAGATTGGAAC
>CAKAPS010000122.1:0-3264 GCA_916719965.1 uncultured Streptococcus sp. | reverse complement strand
AATAGTTGGTGCACCATTTGCGCAGAACGTTTTCCAGCTTGAACGATAAACGTATCAAAATCAACCGCAGACGTTCCACGTTCTGGAATATCGGAAATGGCACGAATCACGATAAATGGAACTCCAAACGCGTGACAAGCTTGGGCAATCGCTGCCCCTTCCATTTCAGAAGCCATCACATCTGGGAAGTGTTTTAAAATATGTGTTCTTTGCTCATGAGTATGGATAAAGCTGTCAGACGAAACGATAAGGCCTGTATGGCTCTTTAAATCCACCTTAGCAATCGCCTGTTCAATCGACGGTAAAAAGTCTTGATTCATGGCAAAACGCGCTGGCATGCCCGGCATTTGCCCGTAAACGTAATTAAAAGCTGTCACGTCGGCATCACAGTACGCAAGTTCTGTCCCAATGACAATATCTCCAATTTCAAGAGAAGTGCCAAATCCACCTGCAGAACCTGTATTGATGACCAAATCTACACCGAAGCGGTCGATTAAGATTCCTGCAGCCAGTGCAGACATCACTTTCCCGATTCCTGATTGGACAAGGACAATCGATTTCCCAACGAGTGTGCCTTCGATAAATTCCCAGTTGGCTACGGTAGTTTTCTTCTCAATCGTCATCTCTTCTTCAAGGAGACGCTTTTCTTCTTCCATTGCCGCAATAATTCCAAATTTCATTCTTTCACCTCATCCTTATCGTTCAATCTGTTTTGCCATTAAGACGATATCTTCATAACCGTCACCGATTTTGACGCCGTTCTTAAGTCTGCCTTCTTCTTCAAATCCACACTTTTCATAAAGTCGGCGTGCCTTCTTATTTACAGCTACGACCTCCAGTTCAACACGACTGAGGGTTGAATATTCCGTCACCCAATCCAGCATTTCTTCCATCATCACGGTCGCAATCCCTTGGCCCCAGTATGACTTCAATACGCTAATTCCTAATTCACCACGGTGTGAGAATTTAGGATGTAGGCTGCCAGCAATCGAACCGACTGCAATAATCTCGTCTCCATCTTTTGCCAGTAACATATATTGATTTTCGTTCTCGTAGAGCGATTCAATAAACAATTCTTCTTGAGCCACAGAATACTTCAATCCTTCTGGTCCAAAGGAAAGAAAATCTGTTTCACTCCCTACTTTTTTACTATAATCTAATAACGCTTTAGCATCGTCTTTTACTGGAAGTGCAAATGTAATTTCTCGTTCTTTACTCATCTGTTGCCTCCTCCAATTGGTTGATAAATTCTTCATACTCTTTTCCGTGTGGGACTAAACGAATCAACCGTTCAGACTCTCCGTCTCCTACACGGTCGATTTGAACTTTTAAGAATGTCGAAGGAAGTTCATCTTCGATATACTGCGCCCATTCAACGACGCACACACCACCCGCATAGAAGTACTCTTCAAGGCCAACTTCGCTTGCGCCACCACTTTCTTCAATACGATACATATCCATATGAAATAGCGGTAAGCGGCCTTTACGGTACTCGCGAATCAATGTATACGTTGGGCTCTTAATGACACGGTCGATCCCTAAACCAAGGGCAATCCCTTTTGTAAGAGTCGTCTTTCCAGCGCCTAAATCTCCTTCGAGAATCACGCAGCTATTTTCAAATAACGCTTCACCTAGACGCTGTCCTAGCGCCATTGTCTCCTCTTGTGATGATGTATGTACTTCAAACATGATGCTACTCCTTCAAACTTGGTTCTGTTGTCTGGCATAAAAAAAGAGCCAAGACAAACTGTCTTAGCTCATTATAGCATATTTCGCTTATTTTAGAACGCGTCCTAAAAATTCTTTCGTACGGTCTACTTGTGGGTTTTCAAAGATTTGTTCTGGAGTGCCTTCTTCTGCGATAACTCCTTTATCCATAAAGACAACACGGTCGCTAACTTCTTTGGCAAATCCCATTTCGTGTGTAACAACGATCATTGTT
The DNA here is from genome assembly GCA_916719965.1 of uncultured Streptococcus sp. Classification (GTDB taxonomy): domain Bacteria; phylum Bacillota; class Bacilli; order Lactobacillales; family Aerococcaceae; genus Granulicatella. Next base: position 1,322 of record CAKAPS010000122.1, on the reverse strand, counting down.
AGCCCTGTGTGCGCTAAGCTTTTCATTGTTTCTAACACTTCGTTTACCATTTCTGGGTCAAGTGCTGAAGTTGGTTCGTCGAAAAGCAATACATCTGGTTCCATTGATAATGCACGTGCGATAGCTACACGTTGTTTTTGACCACCTGATAATTGACGAGGTTTTGCATTAATGTACGCAGCCATTCCTACTTTTTCAAGGAATTCTTTTGCGATTTTCTCTGCTTCCTCTTTTGATTTTTTCAACACTTTCATTGGTCCAACGATACAGTTCTCTAACACGTTTAAGTTGTTAAATAAGTTAAACTGTTGGAACACCATTCCTACGTGAGTACGGTATTCGTAAATACTCTTGTCATGTTCAAGAATATTTTGGCCATCGTAGTAGATTTCGCCTGAAGTTGGTTTTTCAAGTAAGTTTACACAACGTAAGAGTGTTGATTTACCAGAACCACTGGAACCGATAATCGTTACTACTTCCCCTCGTTTTACTTCAAAAGAAATATCTTTAAGAACTTCATTAGTACCGAAAGTTTTACTTAAGTTTTGAATGGAAATTACTGCTTCGCTCATTATGCATTTCCTTTCTGTCTAGTTTTTTCTTCGACTGCTGACATTGAGTTTGAGTTCAATGGATCTGAGTAAATCACTTCATAGTTATCTGGACCATCTAATTTACGCTCGAAGTAACGTAAAATACGAGTCACTGTGAATGTCATGATGAAGTATAAAATTAATGTGACAAAGAATGTATCGAAGTAACGGAAGTTTTGACCGGCAACTGTTTTTGTCGCAAAGTACAATTCTGATACAGAAATTACGTTCAATACAGAAGTATCTTTGATGTTGATAACGAACTCGTTCCCTACTGCTGGAAGGATGTTACGGAGTACTTGTGGGAAAACAACATAGCGCATTGTTTGCCAGTGTGTCATACCGATCGCTTGGCTGGCTTCAAATTGTCCTTGGTCGATAGAGATAATCCCACCACGAACGATTTCTGACATATAAGCCCCTGTGTTAATTGATACGATGAAAATCGCAGCGAATGTTACATCTAAATTGATACCAAACATTAATGCTGTTCCGTAGTAAATTACCATCGCTTGTACGATCATCGGTGTTCCACGGAAGAATTCTGTATAGCAGTTTAAAATGATGACTGCAATTTTTAAGAGAATACGTTTAGGTCCTTTTTCTGGTAATGGAATTGTTTTAACAAATCCGATGAACATCCCGATTAAAGTCCCAATAATTGTACCAATAATTGAAATATATAGTGTAATCCAAGCACCTGTTAAAAACATTTGCCAGTTCTGTTGA
>CAKAPS010000121.1:0-3271 GCA_916719965.1 uncultured Streptococcus sp. | reverse complement strand
AACGCATAATAAATACCCCCTTTACTGGTTTGTCCAGTAAAGGGGGTACATATCATTTCCTAAGGCTCTTTCTTTGCTCTGTTTTTCAGCAGTAAAATATGCTATACTGTTAGGGGAATGAAAGGAGATGGCTTATGACACCCAATAAAGAAGATTACATTAAAACAATCTATAAATTAGGCGGTAAAGATGAATTCGTAACGAATAAAGCCATCAATCAAATGCTGGATCTTTCAGCGGCTTCAACGACAGAGATGTTAAACAAGCTTGTCCATGATGGTACGGTGGAATACATCCGTTATAAAGGCGCAAAATTAACACAAAAGGGAATTAAAGTTGCAGAACGTCTGATTCGTTCTCATAAAATATGGGAAGTCTTTCTTGTAAATTCTCTTGGTTTTAGAGGGGATTCTGTCCATGATCAAGCAGAAATTCTTGAGCATGCTTCATCTGTTGAAATGACAGAGCGATTAGCGGAATTCTTAGGGAGTCCAACGCATTGTCCTCATGGTGAAGAAATCCCGCCTTATTCTGAATAAAGAAATGATAAAACTGGTCTTTTTAAGGCCAGTTTTTTATTTTTGGTCTAGTATTTCTACTAAAATTTTAGTACAATAATAATACAGTTTAAGTAAGGTGTTTCATTTTTTTAATACAGAGGAGATATTATGACATCAAAACATCAACAAATTATTCGTTATATTGAATCGTTGCCAGTAGGAGAGAAAATCTCTGTGCGTTCAATTGCGAAGAACATGGAAATGAGTGAAGGTACCGCTTATCGTGCCATTAAGGAAGCAGAGAATATTGGGATTGTTTCAACCATTGAACGTGTTGGAACGATTCGTATTGAACGGAAAACAAAAGATAATCTTGAAAAGCTTTCTTTTGGTGAAATTATTAAAATCATCGAAGGAGAAGTTTTTGGTGGTCACGAAGGATTAGATAAAATTTTAAACCGCTTTGTTATTGGCGCGATGACTTTAGACGCCATGACGCGTTATATTCAACCAGAATCCCTTGTGATTATCGGGAACCGTGAAGATGCACAACTCCTTGCACTAAATCAAGGAGCCGCTGTTTTAATTACTGGGGGATTCCAAGCAACGCCACAATTAATTCAAAAAGCCGATGAATTAAAAATTCCATTAATGGGAACAACATATGATACATTTACCGTGGCCAGCCTCATCAACCGTGCAATGACCGACCAATTGATTAAGAAGAAAATCATGATTGTCGCAGATATTTATAATGATATCGAAAACACGAATTATTTAAAAATGGATCAAACCGTTAAACAGTATCGAGAGTTGAGTCAAAAGACTGGAAATTCACGATTCCCAGTTGTAAATCATTCGAACAGATTAGTAGGGGTTGTCTCTGCTAAAGATATTTTAGGAAAAGCAGATACTCTAACAATGGAACGTGTAATGACGAAGAATCCATCTGTGTCAAAATTACACGCTTCGGTAGCGAGTGTGGCGCATTCGATGATTTGGAATGGATTAGAGATGTTGCCAGTTGTGCAAGATAATATGGAATTGATTGGAATTATCTCACGTCGTGATGTTATGAAGGCAATGCAACTGACACAACGTCAACCGCAAGTTGGAAATACATTTGAAGATGATGTCAGTGAAAACTTAGAAATCGTTGAAGTAAATCCAACGGGCGCTAACTTCAGCTTTACAGTAACACCACAGATGACGAATAACCTTGGGATGCTTTCCTTTGGGGTGTTATGTGAAGTGGTCTCTGTAGCTTCTAAAGAATTTATTCACAGAAGTCAACGACGAAACACAGTGATTGAACAATTAGAAATGCACTATTTGAAGATGATTCCAATCGAAAGTCATATTGTGATTCAAATTCAAATGCTCGATAATGGTCGTAAAGTTTCGAAATTAGATATTTCGGTTTTATTGGAAAATTCAATTGTTGCTAAAGCAATTATGTCAAATCAATTAATGGAAAGAAACTAAGAATGAATTACAAAGAATTATTACAAGAAATCATCACAGAGATTGAAAAAGCCGATTCAATTGTGATATTAAGACATAGAAAGCCAGACCCAGATGCTTTAGGGTCACAAATAGGTCTTAGAGAACTTATTAAGGCAACCTATCCAGAAAAGTCTGTTTACGTTGTTGGAGATATGCCAGAAAACTTGAAGTATATCGGCGATATGGATGAAATCACTCAAGAGGTGTTCGATAACTCGCTTGTTATTGTTGTCGATTGTTCTTCACCGAGACTTATCAATTGCCCATTTGAAGTGAATGTCGATGAGGTAATTAAAATCGATCACCATCCAAATGTGACACCGTACGGAAAGATTTGTTATGTGGATACAACAGCCGCGAGTGCCAGTGAAATCATGGCTGAGTTTGCTTTTGACGAAGCAACTCCATTTCAAATGAATAAGTCAGCGGCTAACGTGATTTATGCAGGAATTATCGGAGATACTGGTCGATTCTTATATCCTTCAACCACTTCGAAAACTTTTGCACTTGTATCAAAATTGATACAACACGATGTAGATTTGGCTGGGATTGCCGATAAAATGATTACAAAACCGCTGAATGTGAATCGAATGACAGGGTATATTTACGAGAATCTAAATGTGTCTCCTGAAGGCATGGCGAGTGTAGTTTTAACAAAAAAAGTGCTTGAACGTTTCCAAGCTACTGACCAGTTAGCCTCCCTTGTAGTTTCAGTTCCTGGAACGGTTGAAGGGATTCTGGCATGGAGTATGTATGTGGAACAAGAGGATGGCACCTTTAGAGTTCATTTGCGTTCAAAAGGGCCAACCGTGAATCATATTGCGCAAGCTTTCGGCGGTGGAGGACATACGCTAGCGTGTGGCATTCCTTCTGTTACAAAGAGTCAAATATTAGAAGTGGATGCTGAGTTAAAAGAGGCAGTGAAAGCCTTTAAGAAAAATTGAAATTACGCCCAAATAAGAGTATTATAAGATGTTGTATTTACAATAAAAATCAGTCCAATTATTGGATGAAAGGAAATATTAAAAAATGAATTATACAGAGTTTTTTAAAAAGATTGATGCAGAAATTAAAAAAGCAGATTCGATTGTTATCTTGCGTCATGAATCACCAGACCCAGATGCAATTGGTTCACAAGTAGGACTAAGAGAAATTATTCGCGCTACTTATCCAGAAAAAACAGTGTATTTATTAGGTGAAATGCCAAGTTCATTAACTTATATAGGAGAAATGGATGAAATTACACAGGAACAATTCGATGCTGC
>CAKAPS010000120.1:0-3395 GCA_916719965.1 uncultured Streptococcus sp. | reverse complement strand
TCGAAATAAATTTCTCAGAACGAATTTCAGTCGGTAAGTTTACAATCGTAGAAGATTTTGCTGCTACGATTCTATCTGGAACTTTTCCATCTGGCGTCTTAATCTTAAACACATTGTCTAACATTGTTTGTGACGTTACATTACTTGCTAAAGGAGAAAACTCTTTTGCAACTAAGAACACATGATTATCTGTATTTTTCTTATAATCATCCGCCGTTTGAACTGCTGTTGGCATTGCCTCTTTCGTAATTGTTGCTGAAACAATTGCTGTAAAGTCACGACCAATCGTTTGGTCATTGTAGAAATCAAGATCTTTTAACTCAAATATTACCGCTTGACGACCGCTTCCATTGTAATTTTCAACGACTCTTGGTTCACCCTTCACCATGTTTCTATGCTCTTTTTTATCAATATAGTACCCTTCATAAGTGATTCCCTCAGGTAAGACATCAATCACTTGAGCTCCATTTACACGACGGTTGACTGATAAGTTACTAAAATCAGCAGTAACACTATATTCAACAACTTCTCCTAAATCACCTGTAGGATTTGAACGAGTCATCTTCGAAATACGAATTTCTTCTTCTTTCACTTTTACATCTTCGTATGATTCACTCTTGTTTGTAGAGAATTTTCCGTCTTCCCCATAGCCATCCACTAAACCTTCTGCATGCATACTATTATTGTATCTAACAGGTTCTTTACGTTCAGTTTCGTCAAATGGATTTAATAGTTTCGTTTGGATAAATGTAGATGTAATTTCTCCTGCTTGAAGAACTTTCCCATCTTGAAGCTTTATTTTTATACTGTCATAAGTACGATTTACTTTTTGATAGGCGTCTTTCTTTAAAGTTCCTGCATAAATTTGTTTTGCTTGATTTGTGACTTTATTATAGGCATCTTCGTCTACAATCACAATTTGTTTACTACCTTTAGCAATACTTCCTAATTTCACTTCGGTACCATCTGCTTTTACCCCATATACATCCATATCAAATGGTGCATTGGAAACAGGAGAACCGACTGAGTAGAAATACATTCTTTCATCTAAGTCTTCATCAACTAATGTTAATTTAGAAATTGTACTTGGAGAAGTATTCGTAAACCCAAGAATCCATGTCGCTACAGATGTATCTGGAGCACCAGCATCAACGTTTAAAGTTTGTTTATCGTTATTAGATTTACGGAAAGAAGAATCACTAATCAATTGTCCAATGAGTTTAAATTGAATATCATCGCTAACTGTTAATTTTGGTTCTGATTCTCCGTGTTGAATAAACGTCAATTCTGTTTTTGCGTTATTAACAATGTTCGTTTTTGTTTTAGCATTTGGAAAACTTAAAACCAGTCTCTCGTTGCGTAAAGCAAGTTCCGCTTCACTATTTGTGTCAGTTAGAGTGTCACTACCTGTAATGGTTTTGCTAACAGTACCATCTGCATTTAATGTCCAACCTGGATTTTTTGCAGGATCAAAGACAGCTGTTCCAGTAGTTCCATCCGCTTTTTCATATGTTGGTAATGTATCTGTAATCGTAATGGTTTTTGCAGCGCGTGTTTGTGCTTTCCCATTTCCCCAGTTTTGAGTTTGACCACCACCTGAAGTATTCGTTGATAAACTAAATTGGAAAGTAACATCTGCTGCTTGTGTAATTGCATTACCGGTTGCTTTCCCACCATAAATCTCACGGTTATCAATAGTATATGCTTGTGTAGTATTTGTTCCGTTATATTTAAATAATGACTGTTTATCGACTTTTACTTTATAAACTAATGAATCTGTTACTTCTTTTAACGTCTTTCCAGTACTATCTTTTAACACGATTTTCGGAGAGAATGTATATCCCTCTGGAGTTACACGGTCTTTAAATTCAAATGTAAAAGGAAAACTTGCTGTGGTTGTTTGCGTAATGTCTGACAAGTATACTTTTAATAGACCTGGTGTCGAATTATCTACGCTCTTCACTGGTCCACCAGTCGCAACTGTAAAACTCTCGATATACTCTGTTGGATAAGTAAACTCGATATATCCTCCAATGATAGGATTAGCTACTTTTGAACCATCTAATTGAACATCTCCTTGACGATTCTTTGTTGTATATTGCGCGTCACTACCTGTTGAGTTTGTAGCAGTTACTTTTACTTGACCGATTTGTGCATTTACCCCTAAAACACCTGTAGCTGTGACTTCGTTTGCTTCAGAAGTAGTATTTTCTGTACTCACCGTCGTTTCAACTGCTGAAGTTTCAGTAGTTTCTGTATTACTTGTCTCTACTGTTGTAGGTTCACTAACCTCCTGCGCATAAGCAAAAGTTGGCGCTACTTGATTCGTTAATAATGTGAATATTAATAATGTAGTTGATAATTTATGAATAAATCTCTTCATTCCGCTCTCCTTCTTTTATAAAAATATTTTTCAATAAAAATTCATATATATTATACTGTATTAATGTGAGTTAACCAAGAAAGAACCAAGACCAATTTTCTTCCTTTAAAAAGAATTTTTTTCACATTTGAAAACCCAATTTAAGAAAAAAGAGCCGGATAAACCGACTCTTTCCCTATTATTTACTTAAATATTCTTTTGAAGATGCATTCAATTCTTCTACGATTTCGTTTACTTCTTCAAGAGTTTGAACAATCGCACCTGATGCTAATGGATGTCCTCCACCACCATGGTTTTGAGCAATTACATTCACAATTGGGCCTTTAGAACGAAGATTTACTCGGTAGCTTCCATCTGGTTGCTCAACAAATAACGCCCAGCAATGAATGCCTTCAACCGTACTTGGAAGTGAAATAACACCATGTGTTTGATCTTCTTCAATTCCAAAGTGCTCTAAATCCTTTTGCGTTAAAATAGTAGCTGCAACGCCATTCTCAGAAATTTCCATGTTTTGGTAAATATAACCTGCTAAACGGCTAACTGAAACGGGGTTTGTAATCATATGATAAGCAATGCCTGAAATATCTACATCGAATTCTAATAATTTAGATACCATTGCAAATGTTACAGCTGTCGTTGCTGGATATAGGAAGCGACCTGTATCTCCTACAATACCTGCATATAATGCATTTGCTGCTTCTTTAGAGACTTTCCAAGTACTTTCTTCACCAAACGCAAAACGACATAAAATTTCGCTTGTACTACTTGAATTCGTATCTACAAATGAAATGGCACCATAAACATCTCTATCTGGATGGTGGTCGATTTTAATTACTTTCGATGAATCTACTTCAAATGGGCAGTCAATACGTGGTGTATTTGCACAGTCTAAAACAATAATCAGTGCAGCATCGAATTGTTCCTGTGTAATTACATCCATTTCTCCAATATAACTTAGTGAACTTGGCATTTCACCTAATAAATACACTGTTTTTTCTGGATAAGTAGCGCG
>CAKAPS010000119.1:0-3420 GCA_916719965.1 uncultured Streptococcus sp. | reverse complement strand
TGTTCTTTGGTTGACGGGGATTATTCTTCTTAGCGGGACGGTTTTAACGTTATTAACCGAATGGAATAATCCTGATACTATTGCGAATCTTCCATTTTTCGATAAGGTACTCGTATGCTTCTTCCAAACGGTAACAATGAGAACGGCTGGATTTGCGACAATCGATTATACAACCGCACATCCAACGAGCCTTCTTCTTTATTGCATCCAAATGCTTATCGGAGGTTCTCCTGGTGGGACTGCCGGTGGGGTGAAGACGACAACCTTCTTAGTGGTTCTCTTATTCATTCGATCAGAAGTGTACGATCAAAGAATGATTCAATTTAGAAACCACCGTATTTCGCAAGAGATGGCCAGAAAAGCGTTAACGATTTTTATCGTGTTTACAACACTTATTTTAGGTAGTGTGTTCTTACTCAGTTTAACGGACCCAGATGCGCCACTGTTATATACTTTATTTGAAACGATCTCAGCGGTATGTACAGTAGGGGTAACGGCGAATTTAACACCAACCTTATCCTTCCTAGGAAAGATTATTATTATGTTGTTGATGTTTATTGGCCGTATCGGACCATTAACCGTTCTATTAAGTTTCTCAAACAGAAAGAACAAAGCGCTCGACATGAAGTATGCGAAAGCACCATTATTAATTGGATAGAAAGTAGGAATTGTGATGAGAAAAACAGTTGGTATTTTAGGACTAGGTGTGTTTGGGATGACGATTGCCAAACAGCTTAGTGAATATGATTGCGACATTATTGCCGTTGACCGTGATGAAGTGAACGTGAATCGTATCGAACCGCTTGTAACAAAGGCCGTGATTGGCGATGTTACAGACGAAGATGTCTTAAAAGAAATCGGAATTGGCGATTGCGATACAGTAGTGGTAGCTACAGGTTCTAGTTTAGAAGCGAGTATTCTAGCCGTGATGCATTGTACGCGTCTTGGGGTTCCAGAAATTATTGCTAAAGCAAAAAGCCGTACGACGACTGAAATCTTAACGAAGATGGGTGCGCAACGTGTCGTGAACCCAGAAAAAGAAACTGGAATTCGTCTCGTGAAGAATATCCTTCACCATAAATTGGCTGAAGTGATTGCACTCGATGGCAATATTTCTCTTGTGGAATTTTATCCTCCAAAATCATGGGTTGGAAAACAACTTAGTGATTTAGACTTACGTAAAGATTATGATTTAAACTTAATCGGATATCGTGAAGGAAAGGATGAATCTCTCAATACAAAGGTATTTGCGGATTTCCTAATTCGTGAAGATGTTGTTCTTGTAGCGATTATCGGCACTGATAGCTTAGATAAAGCGACTTTCCTTGAAGACTAATCAAAGAGACCAGATGAATCAAAAAGGGTTCATTTGGTCTCTTTTTTGAGTAAAAATGGGTTCAAACCCTTTTAAAAGCATCCATTTCATAGTACACTAGGACTATCAACTTTTTAGAAAGTAGGGATTATAATGGCCAATAAAAAACCATTAAGACGTGAAGAAGTTCCAGTGGAATTAACTTGGGACCTTTCCGCAATTTACGAATCTAACGAAGGATTTGAAAAAGACTTAGAATTTGTTAAATCACAAATTCCAGCAGTTGCCGCTGCAAAAGATACAGCACTTAAAGACGGGGAATCATTATTAGCATTCTTAAATCTTTTAAACGTAGTAGACGATAAGATTGAAACAGCTTATGTTTACTCACATTTAAAAGCTGACCAAGATACTTCTAACAATGAAAACCAAGTCTTAAATCAACGTGCGTTCTCAACATACATCGAATTCTCAGGTGCTTCAGCATGGTTTGCTCCAGCAATTTTAGCATTATCTGATGAAGAGTTCGAAGAGTATTTCAAACAAGAACCAGGTCTAGAAGACTTCCGCGTCTTATTAGAAACAGCGCGTATTAAAAAAGGTCACGTGCTTTCAGATAAAGAAGAAGCTTTATTATCTAAAGCAAGTGAAGTATTCCAAGGCGCAAGCAAAACTTTCAACTTATTAAACAACGCTGACATCAAGTTTGACGAAATCACAACTGAAGATGGCGAAAAAGTTGAATTGACAAACGGTAACTACTCAGTATATATCGAATCTAAAAACCAAGATGTTCGTAAGGAAGCATTCGAAACATTATACAAACCTTACATCAACTTGAAAAATACATTCGCAAGCACACTTGGTACAGAAGTGAAAGGTCATAACTTCAGCGCTTTAGTTCATAACTATGACTCAGCTCGCCAAGCAGCACTTGCTTCAAACCAAGTTCCTGAAGAAGTATACGATGCTTTAGTAGAAGTGGTAAACGAAAAATTACCATTATTACACCGTTACACTGCATTACAACAAAAAGCATTAGGCTTAGATGAATTGCATATGTATGATTTATACGTACCAATCACAGGCGACGCTCCAATTAAATACAACTACCAAGAAGCATCACTAGCAAGTGTGGAAGCCTTGAAACCTCTTGGCGAAGAGTACCACGAAATCTTGAAGAAAGCTTACGACGAACGTTGGATCGACGTTGCTGAAAACATCGGTAAACGCAGCGGTGGATATTCAAGTGGAGCATACTCAACAGCACCATACATCCTATTGAACTGGCATGATGAATTATCAAACTTCTTCACATTAGTTCACGAGTTAGGACATAGTGCACACAGCTACTTCACTCGTAATACTCAACCAAAACAATACGGAGATTACTCAATCTTCTTAGCAGAAATTGCTTCTACAACAAACGAAAACATCTTAACAGATTACTTGTTGAAGAAACATACAGATAAAGAAGCGCAAAAATACATCTTAAACAACTATTTACACCGCTTCAAATCAACAATTTTCCGTCAAACACAATTTGCGGAATTCGAACATAAGATTCACGTAATGGACCAAGAAGGCCAACCATTAACACAAGAATCAATCGCAAAAGTGTATGGTGAAATTAACGCGAAATACTATGCAAATGTCATCCAAGATGAACAAATCGCATACGAATGGGCACGTATCCCTCACTTCTACATGAACTATTACGTATTCCAATACGCAACTGGTATGGCTGCAGCAACTGCTTTATCAGATAAAATCTTACATGGTACTCCAGAAGATTTAGAAGCTTACTTAAACTACTTACGTGCAGGACGCAGCGACGCTCCAATCGAAGTAATGAAAAAAGCTGGCGTAGACATGACGAAGAAAGACTACTTATACGACGCATTCGACGTATTCGAAAAACGCTTAGCACAACTTGAGGCTCTTATGAGCGAATAACAAAATTAACTCCGAGAGTTCTTACTCTCGGAGTTGTTTTGTTATAAGAGTATATAAAGAAAACTCCTCCAGATGGAGGAGTTTTTGTATGTTAACGATTCATATTCACGACTTTTGCTAAGTTGTGGCGTGAGCGAACTTCTACAAGT
>CAKAPS010000118.1:0-3424 GCA_916719965.1 uncultured Streptococcus sp. | reverse complement strand
AATCTTCAACTGCTTGAAGTCGTAATGACGGATGACTAAGTACAAGAGTGCAATCACTAGTAAAATCACCTGTAAGGTAAAGTTACTTGAATACGCTGCCCCGTCGCTATAGGACGTTGTCGTCTCGGTATACGGTTGGACCGCTTCTGTTACTGGTTGTAAACTCTGTAAAAATTGTTGTGTGGATCGGATGATAAACTCCCCGAACATGATAATCGTCACGATGAGGATGTCAACCCACTTTAAAGTTTTTAATGGTTCTTTTGGTCTGATTTTAGTTAAGACTGTCATGATTGTATCCCTCTTTTCCTTATTGTATCAAAACACTGTTCTATTGAAAGAAAACCTCTTCTTTCTTTTGACGTTTTCCTTAATAAGAGAATACTCCTTATAACTAAAATGAACCTAAAATAAAAAAATTTTCTACAAAAAAAGTGACTCCTAATAAGAAGTCACTGACTAATTTTCTAAAAGAAACGTTTCGGTATTTCGAGGAACAAGATTACAAGAAGTCCATTAGAAAGGCTATGTAATAGGATTGCGTCAAACAAACTTCTTCTTCGTTCATATATAAGAAAAAGAACAATAGAGCCAATAAGATAAGCTAAAAACTGTATCCAATTATGAATATACGGCATATGAACAACTGTAAATAAAATTGAAACGATAGACATTCTAACAAAAGCATTCACTTTTTCTCGGAGCAAATTATTCAGAAAACCTCTAAAAAGAAATTCTTCAATCAAAGGTGCAATACAAACGAGCGTTAGTGCGTCTAAAGCAAAAACAAATTTGTCTGCCGTTATTGTTCGAGTTGCCTTAAAGAAAAAATCAACTAGTTTTGTTCGATTTGTCCCATACGCCATTGAACTCCACAAACTATAAATCAAATAATCTGAAAATCTAACAGCAATATACGTTACAAACACAAAAATTAAATCCTTCAGTTGAATTTTTCTTTTTACTTTTGGCTTAAACAATTTTGTGTGTACATGGTACATAAAAATGAACAAAATACCAACGCAAACAATCGTAACTATGAACTTCCACATATTCGCTTGCCGATCTAGATTCAACAAATTCTTGCGGAACATAAATTTAATTCCACCTGATATGACAATATTCGCTACAAAAAAGAATAGAACCCAAAGCGGTTTTTTCATTCGAGCACCCATTTACTTCTACCTCACATGATTTTTCCTTATATTACCGTTTTATAGCAGACACTGTCAATATGAGATTCTAAAAAAAAAGCAGACTAGCGTTTCACTAGTCTGCTTCAGTCATTATTTCTGACGGATGGTAAATCCTTTGTCAGATTTCTTTTTGTTGTTACGGCGGCGAGAATCTTTCCCTTTATATCCGCGTGTATATTCGTCTTCTAAGCCACGGCCACGACGGTCTTCTTTGCGCTTGAAGCTTCCTTTTCCGTTACGTCCGCGGTTGTCTTTACGATCGCTACGGTTGTAGTTTCCACGGTTATTGCCACGTTTGCGACTTGGCAATGGACGTTCTGGCGTGATTTTAACTGGAATTTCAGTTGGGTCTTTAATCATGCTCTTCAGTAATAGAGCTGCCAATTCTTCTGGTTCGTACTCGTCTAATAAGTAAGATACCGCTTCTTTGAAACGTCTTGGTTCCACAGTTTTCATCATTTCGTCAATAGACTCGATGGCTGTTTTTGTTTGTCCTTCCAAGGCTTCTGTTTGCGTTGGTGGACGAAGGCTTGTCATACGTTTGCGTGTTAATTCTTCAATCACACGTAAGTAATCCATTTCGTTTGGTGTCACGAATGTTACAGACATTCCTTCTTGACCAGCACGGCCTGTACGTCCGATACGGTGTACGTAGCTTTCTGGATCTTGTGGGATATCGTAGTTATAGACGTGTGTGACGCCTGAGATATCTAGTCCACGTGCCGCCACGTCTGTAGCGACTAAGATATCTAAATGGTTGTTCTTGAAGTCACGAAGAACGCTCATACGTTTTTGTTGGCTTAAGTCTCCGTGGATTCCTTCTGCACGGTAGCCACGCATTTCAAGTCCGCGTGCTAATTCGTCTACACGACGTTTTGTACGTCCGAATACGATGGTTAATTCAGGCGTTTGAACGTCTAATAAACGTGTCATAATGTCGAATTTCTCGTAGTCTTTACATTTTACGAAATATTGATCGATTAATGTCGCTGTCATCTCATTTGATTTGATACGAACATGTTCTGGATCTTTCATAAATTGAACACCGATACGTTTAATATCGTCTGGCATTGTCGCAGAGAATAAAAGCGTTTGGCGGTTTTCTGGAACTTGTTTGATAATCGATTCGATATCTTCCAAGAATCCCATGTTTAACATTTCATCCGCTTCGTCTAAGACTAGTGTTTCCACTGTCGCAAGCTTCAATGTACGGCGTGAAATGTGGTCTAACAGACGACCTGGAGTTCCCACAACGATTTGTGGATTTTCTTTTAATTGGCGGATTTGACGGTTAATGTCCGCTCCACCGTAAACAGCTTGTACACGAATTTTTTTGTCGCGTCCAAGACGGAACAATTCTTCTTGTGTTTGAATCGCAAGTTCACGAGTTGGTGCGATCACAAGTCCTTGTACGCCTTTTTTACTTGGGTCGATTTTTTGAAGCATTGGCAAACCAAATGCGGCTGTTTTACCAGTCCCTGTTTGCGCTTGTCCAATCACATCTAAACCTGCCAGCGCTTTTGGAATGGTTTGTGCTTGAATGGGAGTTGCTTCTTCAAACCCCATTTTTTCGATAGATTCTAGTAAGGCAGAATCCAATCCTAATTCATTAAATTTCATATTTTCCTCCTTGGATACTTCGGTGAGAAGCACACGAGGGATTTCCCTTCATAACAAAAGCCTGGAGCTTTTCGTAAGAGCACCAGACTTCTACAATCGTTTAAATTTCAAACTATCTATTATAAATGTGTGTACATTTCTCAACTCAACGAATACTATAGCATGCATCCAGCGAGAATGCAAAGAATACAGACCGCTGACTCCTGCTTTTTATTCTTTAAAAATGCTTTTATAACAAGTTTTTGATTGAGTGCTGATTCCTTCAAATCCTTGCGGATTTTTTATAATGGCTGTAATGTGGCACCGACTTGAGCCACGGTCTCAAGCTCTTTCAAGATTCAAACGTACTCTAGAAAATAAATTTTCAAGAGTACGTAATTCACTTTGAATGCTATCCCCCATTACTGCCATTATAAAATCCGCTAGATTCTTCGGAATCAGCGTCAATCGAATGAAATGACAGTTTCAAAATAAAAAGCGGGAGGAGGCGGTGGGTTTGCTTCTCGTGGTGCGGTTGAGAAATGGGGATACTTTATAATGGGTAGTTCTTCATGAGGGGACGAAAAAAGCGAGGGACGGTGGTGCGTCTCTCGCTTTACTTTTCATTT
>CAKAPS010000117.1:0-3489 GCA_916719965.1 uncultured Streptococcus sp. | reverse complement strand
ATGCTAAAAAGAAAAGGGGGAACGACATGAATTCATTAACTTTAATTTTATCACCAGAGCAAATTGCAAAGCTAGGAGCGACCTATGCTTCCTACACGCAATCTCCTCCACCACACGCAACATTGCGTCTAAAGGTCGACGGTTTATCGATTACGGCCTATAAATCGGGCAAGGTTCTTTTCCAAGGCAAAGGCATTGAAGACTTTATCCAAAAGAACCACCTCGAACAATCGATCGACGCAGCTTCAAAGAAAGCCTTCGAAGACTCTACTCTTCCAGAAGACTTTGCGACTTGGAGTGTCATCGGAAGCGATGAAGTCGGAAACGGCGCTTACTTTGGACCACTGACAGTTGCGGCGGCTTATGTTTCAAAAGAAAATATCGCAACATTAAAAGCGATGGGCGTTCGCGATTCTAAAGATATGACGGACGACCAAATTAAGACTCTCGTTCCAAAAATCAAAGAAGCTGTACCTTATAAGTTATTAACGCTTTGGCCAGAGAAATATAACGAAGTCCAACAAGTGAAAAATCTAAACGAGATGAAGGCGTTGCTTCATAACCAAGCCCTCCGTCTCTTAACCAAAAAACTCGCTCCTGAGGTTCCAGAAGCGTATTTAATCGACCAATTCTGTAAACCAGACTTGTATTACCGTTATCTCAAAGGTCAAGACCTTGTGGATAAAGACAAAACATACTTTATTACAAAAGGCGAAAGTCACCATATCGCAGTTGCGGCTGCTTCTATGATTGCTAGATGTGCCTTCCTCGATGGCCTCGATTCACTTAGCGCCGAATATGGTTATGAACTTCCAAGCGGTGCCGGCGCGAACGTCGATAAAGCAGCAGCCACTATTTTAAAACACGGCGGCATGGAACTCCTTGGCAAAGTGGCCAAACTCCACTTCGCCAACACCGAAAAAGCTAAAAAACTAATCTAACCTCCCATCACCAAATGAGGTTAGATAGGTCCCTGTTCTCAGATTTCCAAAAACACTCCTACTGGATAGGAAGTAGTTTTTTTCGTGCTTACCCAGCAAATGATTACGGAGAATCTTGTGGATTTTATTGTAGCAGTAACGTGAAAAGCATTAAAACGAATTAACGGGCGTAGGAATTTATTCCGTACGCCCGTTTTTGAGGCTTTAAAGTCGCAAGACCAAGGCTTGCGCCGGTGCAACGTTACAGCTACAATAAACAAATCCGCAAGGATTCGAAGTAATCATTTATTTGTATTAAAGAGCACATCAGAAGCATCATAAGAAACACTTTTACGAGCACACAAACAAACACCTTCCTATCAAGTAGGAAGGTGTTTTTGGTTAATCTTTCATAATGCGCTTGATAATCTGCGACACGCCTATCCAACCGAATGCGATAATCAAAAGAATGATCGCCCATCCGTGTCTAAACTCCGTAAACGGAATCTGCACATTCATCCCAAAGAATCCCGTCACAATATCCGGAATCGTCATTAAAATCGAGATGACTGTTAAGAATTTCATCGTGTCGTTCAAGTTATTATTCAATACATTGTTATATGTGTTCGCGATTTGATGCAAGATTTGAAGATGTAACTCCGTCATCGCTACTAATTGATTCGCTTCGATGATGTTATCTTCCAACTGCTCTCTTTCAAAATCGTCGAGCGCCTTGAAGGCTTGTTGCGTCTTCAATTGCTCGAGTACAACCGCGTTTTGCTTCGTTGCTGAAACTAAATACATTCCCTCAATCTCCAAGTCAGACAAACGGAACAAATTATCCTTTGTCGTTTTCTTTCGGAGTAATTTACTAATATTTTGTTGCTCTTTATTTAATGTCTCAATAATTGGGAAATAGTTTTCCGAAATCGCAAATAAACTATGTAATAAGAAATTAAATACGCTCCAATGCATATTTTCTTCCAGCTCTTCACGAATTTGATCAATAATATATTCATTGAGCCCATTTGAAATCGTAACGATTTGATTTTGTCTCACGATAAACGTCAAAGGAATCGTATCGTAGTGATTCTCTTCGCGCGATAAGTTGAGGACATTATAAATGACAACGAGCGTCTTCGTGCGGCGATTATACTCCATATGTGCACGTTCATTTTTATCCAGCGCGTATTCAATCATCTCATCATCAATTTCATAAGTATCGTAAATCGATGAATATTCACTGATTAAATCTGAATTAATGTTAATCCAAGTATTGTTTTCGCCAAAATGCATGACTGCCATTTAAATCCCTCCTTCCACTAGAATGCTGTATTAGTATACCATAAATACCGCTAAACCTTCTATTCATAGGAAATAAAAACACGCAACTCTTCTTTATTAAAGAGTTACGTGTTTAAAAGTTCTATTGTTCAACAGTTGTTGTTTCTACTGTTGTAGCGGCTTCTGTTGTAGCCGTTGTTGCTTCTGTGGTCTCTACAGAAGCTGTCGTACTTTCTGTAGTTTCTGTTTTTTCTGTTGTTTCTGTCGTTTCTGTCGTTTCGCTTTGTGTCGTTGTAGTCTCTTCGGCTGGTTTTTCCTCTGAAGGTTTCACATCTAGGATAGAGCTCTTCGGAGTGCTATTATCTTTATCCGATTCATCCAGCGCCATTTCAGCGAAGTCTTTTGCCTCTTGGAAAATACTTTGTTCTTCTTCAGAAGCCGGTATTAAAATTTCTTTCAGATTCTTTCCGATTGTCGCATCGACTTTTCCATCGAATTTCGCATGAGATTCTTTAATCGCTAATTTCGTACGATAAGATTCAATAATGAGCGATTCAACAGGTGTCGTCGCAAAGTTCAATCGTGAACCCATATAACGCTTAATTAAGCTTGCCACTTCTTCACGAAGCGTAGCAGGTAATTCTTGGTCTAAAACGTGTTGTGTTAAGAAGTATAAGTAACGCATTCCTTCAATACTAATACGGTCGTTGGCATCACGTAACGCTTGTACTAATGCACGAATCGCGTTCACTTGCTCTTCTGTATTTGATGCACGTGCTTTTGAAGCTAAGTCTTTCAACTCGTCAGCCGTTACGCCGTAGTCTTGTAAGTTCAACTCACCAACCATACGAACCGTTTCTTCGTGAGTCGCGTTCATCTTTTGTTCTTCAGGACTTACTTCTTCTGCAGCGACTGTCTCGTGATTAATCGTTTGCGCCTCGAAGCGTTCCAATCCTTTAACGAAGCCTTCTGTTGAGTTCCCTTTTAATTGCACTTGTTCTTTATATTCGTTCAAGGCTACTAAAATACGGTTCAATGTCACTGGATCATCTTTGTATTTTTCACTGGCACGCGCTTTGACTTCATCGATTTTTGCAAAAACGTCATCCACGTTTACATCTCCTGCCACAAATGGCGGAACGATGACTGGAAGTTTATTTTTCTCATAGGCTTCGATGCCGTCTTTATTGACGATATTCATTGAGTGACTATGGTCGCCATGCGGAATATCGAAGCGTCCATTCACAATACGAATCGCTGTACGAGAAATCCCCATACGTCTTGC
>CAKAPS010000116.1:0-3590 GCA_916719965.1 uncultured Streptococcus sp. | reverse complement strand
AACGTTCTTTGATATAAGGTGGCAATGGCATTTCACCAAGAGATTCCAACACTTCTAGAAATACTCCTTCGTATGAAAACTCGATGATACGTCCACCTTGTTCTAATTCTTCGACAACCGTTGCTTTAAGTCTGCCATCTCCAAACGAAACAACACTACCGACTTTCATCCGTTTTGCAGGCTTCACAAGCGTTTCCCACTTATCGCCTTCCGTATTCGTTAATAGTAAGACTTCAATATGAGCTCCTGTTTCTTCTTTCGTTCCATAAAGACGTGCTGGAAGTACACGCGTGTTATTCACAACAAGTGTATCTCCTTCTTCTAATTCATCTAGTAAATCAGAAAAATGTTTATCTTCAATGCTATGTGTTGTTTTATCCACCACTAATAAACGTGAAGACGTACGGTCTTTCAATGGCGTTTGAGCGATTAGTTCTTCGGGTAAATCGAAGTCAAAATCTTTCGTTGTATAGTTCATTTATATTTCCTTCCTTACGACATGGGATATAAGCGCCCTAAGTGAGCATATCCTTCTGGCGTCACCACACGGCCGCGTGATGTCCGTTTTAAAAATCCAATTTGCAATAAATATGGTTCATACATATCTTCGATAGTTTCCGCATCTTCTGAAATGTTCGCCGCAATCGCACCAAGTCCAACTGGTCCACCGTCGTATAAATCAATCATCGCCGTCAACAATTTACGGTCAATATGGTCTAGCCCTTTAGCGTCCACACGCAAGACCTTCAATGCTTGCTGCGTAATTTCTTTTGAAATCATGCCTTCTTCGTATACTTGAGAAAAGTCACGTACACGCTTCAAGAGACGGTTCGCAATACGCGGTGTTCCACGAGAGCGAAGCGCAATCTCAAGGGCGGCTTCCTCTTTAATTTCACTATCAAAAACATTCGCACTACGTTTAACAATCTCAGCTAGAGATGCCTCATCGTAATACTCCATATGTTCCACAATCCCGAAACGGTCACGAAGCGGTGCAGAAAGTGCCCCTGCACGAGTCGTCGCACCAATTAACGTGAACGGTGGCAATGGGAAATGCACCGGATGCGCAGTTGGTCCTTGTCCGACCACGATATCCACGAAGAAATCTTCCATCGCTGAATACAGCATCTCTTCCACCACACGTGGTAAGCGGTGAATCTCGTCGATAAATAAGACATCTCCTGCTTGTAAGTCATTTAAAAGCGCCACTAAGTCTCCTGGACGTTCAATCGCTGGTCCACTCGTCGTCTTAATGCCGACTTCTAATTCGTTAGCAATGACCATCGCTAGTGTCGTCTTCCCAAGTCCTGGAGGTCCGTATAGTAACACGTGATCCAAGGCTTCAGAACGACTGCGAGCCGCTTGAATATAGACGGCAAGCTCTTCTTTTACTTTTTGTTGACCGATATATTGTTGCAACGTCTGTGGTCTTAGTGATAATTCGGCTTGTACTTCCCCTTCGTCTAGCGGGTTTCCGTCAATAAAACGTTCTTCCTCCACGATAATCCTCCATTATTTCATTAATAGTTTAAAGGCTACTTTTAATGCCTCTTGCGTCGTACTTGGAGCAGCTGCTTCCAGCGACTTCCAAATCTTTGTAATTTCCTTTGCAGAATAACCAAGGCCCAGTAAGGCTTCTTTCGCTTCTTCCAGTGTTGCTTGGTTTGTTGAAACAACTGCTTTCGTCGTTTCTTCTGGGACAGCTTCAAACTTCCCTTTCAAGTCCAAAATAATTTGTTGTGCTGTTTTCTTACCAACACCAGGGAATTTCGTTAAATAAGTGACATTGCCACTTTCTACTGCGTTTACGAACCCTTCTGTATCGTCATTGGCTAAAATACTCATCGCACTCTTTGGTCCAATACCAGAAACGCTAATTAAACGTTGGAATAATTCGCGCTCTTCGCTTGAGATAAATCCGTATAACGTAATTGAATCTTCACGAACGACTTGTTGCACTAGTACTTTAATTTGTTTCTTCAGAGAATCTTGTAGGCGATATGGGTTGGCAAAGACCACTTGATACCCTACGCCATGCACATCGACAACGATTGCTGTTGGTAAGATATGCGCTAACTCTCCATTTAAATATTCATACATGAATGATGCTCCTTTTTATGTCTATATCAGTACAATTCTAGCATAACAGGAAGGTCTAGGGCAAATGTCTGTTCGTATAGTGTTCAAAAAAAGCAGCCCTCTTCGAAAGAGACTGCTTCCTTAAGTTAAGTTTGAAATTTAATTATGCATTTAATAATGCTTCTGCTTGTTTTTCAAGGCCTGCTACTACTTCATCGCTTAATGTAACAACGCCTGTTCCCCAAGCTTCAGGGTTAATTGTTGCAGCTGTAAAATCACCTACTACTTGCATACGTACAAATGGTAATAATGCGTTATAAGCCGCAAATAATGGTTCGTGTCCTGCGTTTGCCATCGCTGATACTGTAACTACTTTATCTTGTAAGATTGATGGTCCTTTTGTATCTGATAAATCTAACGCACGGCTCATCCAGTCTAATAGATTCTTCACTGTTCCAGGAATTGCGAAGTTATATGCTGGTGAGAAGATCCATACTGCATCTGCTTTACCGAATGCGTCTCTTGCTACTTGTACTTCAGGTAATACTGGAGTTTCTAAGTCTTGGTTCATTAATGGAAGGTTTGAGTAATCTAAGTAAGTGACTGTTGCTTTTCCTTCTAAAATACGTTCTGCTTTTTCAGCCATTTGGTGGTTGAAGCTACCTTTACGTAAGCTACCTACTACAAATAAGATGTTTTTCATATTCATATCCTCTTTTCATCTTTTTTCAGCCAAGAAAGTGACGTCTTCTCTCTTGGAACTGTCATTAGATTATCATCACTTAAACGTTAAAGCAATTTATCTGCTTACAAAAAAATCTATTCTACTTAAATAAAAAAAGGCCTACAATCGTTGATATTAGAATGTTCTAAAAGAAAAAATAAAAAAATTATTATAATGTATACGTTATAATGATAAAAAATTTTTTCAACGAAAATTAGAGATGGTCATACAAAGGAATGAGTGATTGTGAATTTATCGTGATATTATAATTTATTTCACTTTTAAATAAGAATAATCTAGTCTCTTTTTGTGAATTGCTTAATTTATACTATTTTTTATATGTAACATATGCTACAGTCGATATATAAACATCGATAAGGAGTGTTCTTATGTCAGAAAAACGATTAACACGTAAAGTGAATGAAAAGAAAATTGCTGGAGTATGTGCTGGTGTAGCTGATTACTTTGGACTAGACGTAGCAATGGTTCGTCTTGGATGGGCTCTTTCATTCTTATTAGCTGGTGCTGGTGGTTTCTTATACGTACTATTATGGTTCTTATTACCAGAATCTGAATAATAAAAAATATGCAGGCTGAGATGCCTGCTTTTTTGTGCTTGAAAAATGAGCTCACAGGCCCAAAACTTCGCACTGTGAAGTTTTGCTTCCCAGAATATCCGCACTCGTCCCTCTCGCACCTAATAAGGCTATATAAATAGAAAAACGACTCGCAATGTACTGACCCCAAAAAGTTAGACAATTAATTTAAGCAAAGGATTTAGTTCTGT
>CAKAPS010000115.1:0-3683 GCA_916719965.1 uncultured Streptococcus sp. | reverse complement strand
GACGGTAGCCCTAGGGTGTTTTTATTAAATTCTCACTTTTTGGGGTCAGTCCCGAATTCCTGCCGGATTTTTATTTTTTAAATTGTAATTTCTTCTCTATCACGAACCATATAGGCTTTTAATGGAGTAAGACTAGCAAGCCAGTATAACCCCCCACCAAATAGAGCGGTAAAACCACTTCCAGTAGTAAATAAGAAGATTGGACTTTGAATGTGCTTCGTCACTGGGTTATATACAAAGAGGACTGCAACGATTAATGAGATGAACACACAGCCCATTCCTACGATATTAAATCCTTTTGTATACTCGTATGCCTTATGTCCTTCTAAGAAATATGCTGAACGAAGAGACAATTTTTGCTTTCTGAGTAGGAAGAAGTCAACGACAATCATTCCAATAATTGGTCCTTGAAGATAAGCAGCTAGAGAAATAAATGACCCAAAATATTCATCTACTCCTCCCCAAATGGTTAAAGAACTTACATAGACAAAAGCTATCCATACCATTAACTTATAACTTATTTTTGGCATTCCACTTTTCACAATCATACAGTTAACATATGACCCCGTTCCTTGAGTCCCTATATTTGCAAATGCTACTAACAGAAGACTAAGAAGTGAAAAGGTAGGAGTACTCAAAGTTGCTAGCATCGTTGTTGGATCGCTTTCATATACACCAGTTTTTACGAACATAGCAAGTGCCATTACGCCTCCCGTGGCTGCAAAAAACGGTGCTACAACACCATATGCCAAGGAAGTTGCCCAATAGCCACTGCGTTCTGATTTAGCTAAACGTGGTAAGATGAACGCTTGCGTTGACCAAGAAAATGCCACAGCAACATTACCTTCACCTGAAATCATAAATCTTTCAAGTGGTGTCAAATCACTTTGAACAGCAGGTTGCACATTCATAATTTCAGTTATCGGAACCGCAAAAAAACAAATTCCAGCGATAATCAAACCAACAAATAACAAAGCTACAACCATGTATTTATTGATTCCTTTTATAGTTTCAGGCCCACTAAGAGCAATTAAGGTACCTAACAAAACGCAAAGGGTGCCTAGTATCGGTGCCCATATTGCCTTATCTAACACAAGGCCAAAATTATTTGCCAAATGTATCATGGAATTCGCAAACAGATTTGCAGTAACTGCATACCAACCAAAATTTGCTAAACTTATTACTGTTGACAAAAGTGCAACTCCTTTTTGTCCAAGAACAGATCGAAGCCAAATCCATAAGTCAATTCCGTAACGAACGGCAAATAGTACTGGTAAACATTCTATAAAGACCCAAATAATATTAAAACTAAAAATATTAATAAGCATTTGATTAAAAGAAAGATACTGTGCGACATAGGCCCCTTGTGTATAACACCATGTTGCAATCGCAAATCCACTAGTGGATAGAAATAAATCCCAGAATGAATACTGACGGTCGCCATTCGTCATTGGCACAACACCAGTAATCGTTTCTTGTTGAATATAATCATTCATTGTTGCGCTCATTATTGAATCACCCCACTCATTGCCAAAATAATGAGGATTAGATTAACTCCTACACAAATTCCTGCCCAGAGATAGTCCATTTTTGAAAATCGTTCTGGAAACTCATAATCTTTTTCTTCCATTAAATCAAGCCTACGTTTTGTTTCTTCATTAATTAGCTTTTCGATTGAGACTTCATTTTTCATCTACTTCTCTTCTCCCTGATATATTCTTATAGCTTCAGTACAATACATCTTCGTGTGACGATACCATTTATAAAGATATTCGCCCACTCGTTTACCATTACTTTCTTGGAAAAGTGCCCATAAGAACCAATAGTATGAAACTAATCCTACCATTCCTAAGAAATGCTGTTGACTACCAACTCCTGGATTCTTATCAAAATACTTGTTAATAAACTCTTTTGCTTCTTCTAAAGTGTAATCTGTACAGCATAGGAAACAGCCAATGTCGCTCGCAGCATCTCCCATTCCAGAATACTCCCAGTCAATCAAACTCATATTCCCTTCTTCATCTACCAAGAAGTTAGGACTATAACAGTCACCATGACAAAGAACAAATTCCACAGGATCCTTATGTAAATATTGAATGACTTGACGAACAAGCTCTTCTAATATTTCCTTATCTTCAAACTCAAAACGGTTGCGTTTTTGTAATTTCTCCTTAAATTCTTCTAAATCTTTTTCGAATCTTAGTTCATAAGGTGTTGTCTTACCAGAACGATGAAGTCGGCTAATGAAGTCAATCGCTTTGTCAACATCTTCCTCATTTTCATAATCTAATAGTCTTGCATTTTCTATAAATTTTGAAATTTTCCAGCCTTCATTTTCGTCCATTGCTACGAAAGTTTGATCTATCCCTAGTTCAGCAGCAACGCGCATTGAAGCTGCCTCACTGAGTCGGTTAATATATTCCTCAGTTCCTTTTCCAGGATGACGATAAACATAAGACTCACCATTACACTCGAAACGGAAGGAAGTGTTTGTTAATCCGTCTTTAATCGGTTTAATATGAGTAATCTCCGCAGGTGTTACTGACAATATCTTACAAATGTTTAGTAATATTTTTGAATTTGTATGCATCAAATATTGTTCATCAAATTCACGAAGATCTGCTAAAGAATCAAATTCTTTAATTACATCCGCTGAATAATGACGCGCTTCTAATTTTAATTCATCTAAATGACGATAATAATACTCTTCCCATAGCTGTTCCTTAAATGCTGCATGTTGGAATTCATTTTCTAAAATACGAACGAATTTTTTACTGAATTCACGGTCAAAATATACATGACCAAGCATGCACCATGTATTTTTTCCTCCAACAGTCACCTCTGAAATGAAACCATTTGTCTCTTTTTCTACACAATATTCATCAGTTTCTCCATCAGCGAAAACTGTAGCATAATAACCTCGATATACGTATTCTTCAAAAGGATTTTCCGTAAAATAATTATCTGAGGAACAAATATAAGTGTTTCCTAATTGTTCACGAACAAGCATAAGCGACGAACAATTATTATAACGATAATAATCTTCATTCACGACGATATCTACACCAAATTTATCTGCAAGATAAAACATCATTTCCTTCATATAGCCAACAATAACTGTAATTTTATCAATTCCAGCTTCTCTTAATTGACATATCTGACGTTCAATCAAACGCTCTCCTTTAACAACAAGTAGACCTTTTGGTGATTCATACGAAAGCGGGGCAAAACGTGTACTCATTCCTGCCGCCATAATAATGGCATTTTGAACACGATATGGTTCTAATTCAGCGATTCCTTTTTCCGTGAGAGAATAGTCCGAATTAATCCAACCAAGTCGTTCCGCTTCTGTTACTAAATGATTCACTTTTCCAAGAGAAAGATCAAGTCCCTTTGCGATTTCTCGCTGTGTCACTTTTGATTCTTGATTTTTTAAAAATACTAATAAGTTAAATTGATGATTTGAAATCATTCTAATTCGCCTCCCTGTGTTCACTATTATACACTTTTTTTCAAAAAAGTGAACAAATAACTCTAGATTTTTAGAATTAACAGAATTTTTCAGTTTTATAATTTTATTTTAAAGGCTCTTATGTTCTTAAAAACTATATAAAACAATTATAATAACCTTTTTGAAAGCTTTATGACAACCCAAGGAATTGTGGATTATATCTTAGAAAACA
>CAKAPS010000114.1:0-3814 GCA_916719965.1 uncultured Streptococcus sp. | reverse complement strand
GGTGAAAACCCACGTGGCTTAATCATTTATCTATTAGAAGAATAAGCTATTATTCTTTTCTGATTGATAGTTTTGACGGACACGGTTACCAGCACCTGGTTCCACTTGTTCTAACGCTGACTCAATAATTTGTAATGATTCATCGTATTTGAAGGTGTGGTTGAATAGGTCAAGCGCACGACCAATCGCTGTTTCGATTTCAGGATGTGATAAACGGTAACGGTTCGCATGTTGAATCATATACTCCGTTAATTGTGCATTATCAACAATTTGTTCTGTGAAGATATCTAATTTTTCAACATCTTCTTCGATCACATTGTTTGCCGCATTAATTTCGTTCATATCTAGTTTCACACGATCCATCTTTTGCCATAATTGCTCAATACGGTTACTTGTTGCAAAGAACAATTCTAAGTACTCTTTTGGAAGACCTGGTAAGTGGTACTTCTCAATCGTACGTTTCATATTACGTAAGTCTAATTCGAAGACATCTAATCCGTCGCGAATCGCTTTTTCTTGGCTACGTAAATCAGATAATGTGTTGACTAAATCAGTTTGATCTTCATCAATGCTGTTTAATTTATCAAGAACAAGTTCATAATGTTCTTTCACTACTGAATAAGGCACTTGATGGTTTTCCATCGCCTTGCTGTAGTATTGAACGGCTTCTTGTTCTTTTTCTAATTGCTCAGCAAATTCTTGTACACGAACGAATTCGTTATTTGACAAGATATAGTTTTGAGAAACACGGTCAACTTCGATATTCACATAACGGTTGCTTTGTAATACTTGGTTCAAGCGTTTTTCAACTTGAGCTTTGTTACGGTATACAAATTCACGCGCCTCAATTTCAGCTTCCATCACATCGTAAAGTTGGTCAATTTCACGAGCCACTTTATCTAATTGTTGACGAGCTTCTTCTAATTCTGTAGCAGCAATGTGTGCACGTGCCACTTCTATTGTTTTTTCAATCTTTTCAATTTCTTCAGGAATTGAAATTTTAGGGAATTGATAATGCTCTTCAACCATACGAGCATATCCTTGTTTCAAGTCTTCTATTTGTTCATTGTACTCTGTTTCGATTTCTTTTAAGAATTGAGGAACTTGTTCAACGATTGACTCAAATTCTTTCATTTCTTTATCGATACGTCCAAGTACTTCTTTGGCTTCTAAGTGGTCGCCTTCGTTTGTTAATGTATTAAATTTCGCGAAGTCTAATTCTAAATAAGCTAAACGTTTTTCTAACGTTTCTAGCGCTTCGCCGAATGAGAAACTATGTGCTAATAAGTCTTTGCGCATTGAAGCATAGCGTTCTTGTAATAAGTCTAGCTGTGCGCGGTTTTGTTTTTCACTATCCAATAATTTTTGTAATGCTGAGTAAATTTTATCCACTTCAGCTTTTGTTTCTTCAATCAAGTTTTCAGCTTGTTGTGTCACTTGATTTCCTTTGATGAAGTTTAATTTTTGGATATATTGTTCTGCACTTACTAATGCAGCTTCGATTTCAGGGAATCGGAATCGTGTGATTGTTTGCCATGTTGCTTGCCATGTTTCGTACGTTCTCTTTGTTTGCCCTGTTAAATTCAAGTTTTTCAAAGTATAGAACGTGTCCGCAATCGGCACTGCCATTAACTTATCCTTTTTCTCTGATAATTCTTCAATTACTTTAGTTTGTTTCTTTGTCATGAATATTGCTGTTGCATAACCTGCGGCACCAAGTACCACAATTAGCAATAGAAAGATTACAAATCCCATGCTATAGCCTCCAAATATATATTTACAGTTTTCACACATAATATCATTAGTAGTATAGCATGTTTTATAGCGATTTAGCAAAAAACTTCAAGGTTTCTAGGTAATTTTTTATAAATGATTAGTGTATTAATCGACCAGACTCCAAAGTATAGCGTTTATTGTACAAGTCGATATCTTTTGGTACTCTATGCGCTATCTCAACAAATGGAATATTATCATTAATGAGAAGCTTCCTAATCATCATCGTTGTATCTTCATCAATAGCAGAAGAAAACTCATCTAGTAACAGCAATTGGTATTTTCTAAGTAATAGACGTGCTAGACAGATTCTAGCTTTTTCTCCTCCAGAAAGTAATTCATCAAGATTTACTTCAGCATTATGTAGCCCTATTCTATCGACTAAGTAACCTAGCCCTACTTTTTGAATAACAGAGGTAACTTCACTATCAGAATAATCTTCTCCTAGAGAAATATTAAATTTTAACGACTCATAGAAAATCCTTGATTCCTGAGTAAAGAATCCAATGTGTTTCTTTAAATCATCTCCTGAAACTAATTGTCTCTGAATTCCATTATACTTTTGCACTCCATCTTTAGATACATAGAGTCCATATATTAATTCCAAGAGTGTAGATTTTCCAGAGCCTGATGGTCCCATAATCAGTACCCTGTCATTCTCATTAATTTCTAAATCAATTTTGTCTAATATAGTCATTTTTTCAATTTGAACATTACACTGTTGTAACTCAATCGGAAATACTGTACTAATACTAGATTTACTTTCAGAATTATCACATTCAAACTCTGTATACTTTTCTACTCTTTCAATTACAGGAATAATTGAATTAAATCTTTGATAATAATCTATTGCACTAAGTAAAGGACCAACAATACGATCGCTAGCTAAATAAATTGCAATAACTGTGGCTAACTTAGTGTCCCCAACAATAACGAGATATACCCCAATGGCTAGCGGTACAAATGAACTTAATCCAGAAAGTAAGTTTGCTAGTAACTTCGATGTAAATCGTACATGATTCATTTGAAAATAGGCTTCTTCTGTTTGATTCAATGTTCCCATCAACTTATTCAAGAAGATTTTTTCAACAAAAAAGTTTTTAATAATCGGCTTACTTTTCAAATATTCTTGTTGTTGCAAGATGCTTAATTGATTTACTTCAGCCCATTCCTTTGAGTGCTTTCGAATAGATTTAGCAAATAATTTTGGGACTAATATCGGTAAGAACGATAATGTTATAAAGAGTGCTGCTAACTTTAAATCTATGGCAGATACATACAACAAGGTAACCAACGCAAAAACGAGGCAATAGAAAAATCCCATGACAGACTTAATTCCTTGTTCTTCTAATAGTTTTAATTCACTAAGCACTATGGACTCTACTTCCTGTTGGTTAAACTTTCCATAAAAGAATGCTGTAATGATTTTTTCTTTAAGCGTTACTGTTAATTGCTTTATCATTCTTTGTTGAAAATCTTCCCATATAAATAATCCAAGCCGAATAAGCGAATAACTAAGAATACCTATGATTGAAATTTTTACTAAATCCTCAACTTTTTGAGTTGATGAAACATCTATTAATCCTGAAATAAAAGAAGGAATAATAATACCGTCTAAAGCTGTTAAAGACATACCAATAGCAATAGGTACTAAGTATTTGCGTGGTAACCACCCCAAAATTTTCTTCATATAATCCATGATTTCACTTCCCAACAAAAAAGATTCTAATCAAATTTATGAGTTATTCTTCTACTCTAAACTATCATTTATATTCATTATTAACTTCAGTATAGGATATTTGTGAAAAAAAGCAATAACTGAATCGATTGAAATCCCGAATAAACTCCATTTTTGTAGATAAATCTCCGAAATTGTTATGACTTCTTAGTTTTTCTCTAGAAAAAAGTATTTTTGACATTCATAAGGTAAGATACATCCTTTTTATAAACATCATCTTAAAAGAAAAAGGAGAACGGAAATCCGTCTGATATGCTCCCTCTAAAGTAGACACTTAAAAAAGTAAACTACTTTAGAGGGGGC
>CAKAPS010000113.1:0-4050 GCA_916719965.1 uncultured Streptococcus sp. | reverse complement strand
TACTTTAAGAGCAAATATTACTCTTAATCAATCCTTCACTGATGAGGAAATAAAGCAAGCTGTACATCAGTCAGGTTTAGAAAGTTATGTTTTAGAAAATGAATCTGGCTTACAAACTTTATGTGGCGAGAATGGATCAAATCTATCTGGTGGAGAAAGACAGAGACTTAGTATTGCGCGTGCCTTGATTCGAAAAACACCAATCTTATTATTGGATGAGGCTACTTCATCTTTGGATAATCAAGTAACTACTGAAATTGAAAGTTCAATCTTGGATATTCAAAATTTGACTGCACTTGTAGTAACCCACAAGTTGAATGAGAACATTTTGAAAAAATACGATAGAATTCTCTTTATGAAAGCGGGGGTCATTGTTGAAGATGGTTCTTTTTGTGACTTGATGGATAGGAGAGGTGAGTTTTATAAGTTGTTTGAGTTGAGTGTGTAATTCTTTTTATTTTATAGTACAGTTTTATAAAACACTCTATCACTTTCGTATAATATAGAAGTTTGCTATCTCGACACGCTGAAAGTGTAGCTTTGCTGGTAAAAGCATAAAAATCTTGTAACAAAATGGATAATGAAAAGCCTTTCTTGTAAGGCTTTTTCGCATTTTTGTGATAGAACATGGTTAGTTATAAAGCGAGAGCAACTAAGAAGAAATAAAAACATTAGATATAAATTAATCAAGATAAAGAAAAATATCACCACACACCCATGGTCCCTTGGTTTCCTGGCATTAATCTCAGGTAAAGTAGAGTTGAAAAGAGTGGCGAATCCTAACTCTTTGGTTTATAAGAGGCTTGAAAAGAGCGAAAACTTCTAGAGACAGAAAAAGATATTTGAGGAAATAGCGGTTAGTGTAATGAATAAGTGACCAATGTGAATTACCAAGGGTTAGCGACTCGTCGCTTATCCTTGGTTTGAAGCTTGGTAGGCAAGGAGACCACAGGCTCCTGCCGGTACCATTACACTAAATTCCGCTATGCATTCCTTCAAATATCTTTGAATGTCTTTTAGCAGTTTCAATTCTCTTTTCAAGCCTTCGGCTTATTTATTTTTAGAAAAACAAAAAGAGCTTAGGGATATCGCCTAAGCTCTTTTTAATAGTGCTCTGTATTAAACACGTTCTACTTTACCTGATTTTAATGCACGAGTTGAAACCCATACTTTTTTAGGCTTGCCATCGATTAAAACGCGAACTTTTTGTAAGTTTGGTTTCCAAGTACGACGGTTAGCGTTCATAGCGTGAGAACGAGTGTTACCTGTTTCAGCACGACGTCCAGTGAAATAACATACTTTAGCCATTGTTATTCTCCTCCTTTATTTAATTCATTATCAGCTGATATAATTTTGAACTAAATCATATACCTAAATAATTTAGCATAGTTGACCCTAGAATGCAAGCGTACTGGTTAGTGAGTTTTCTAAGAGGTTAAAAATGTGGTAAAAGGCTAGGTAAACCGCTTGGAATATGATATTATAGTATAGAAATAATGTGTCAATCTGTCTAAAAATTAGACAGACACCTTTATACATTTAAGGGAGGTATTTGTATGACAGTAAAAATTCAAACAGAAAATGGACAAATTGAACTTAGCAATGAAGTGATTGCAACGGTTGTTGGTGGGGCCGCTACGGATAACTATGGTGTTGTTGGTATGGCAAGCCGCAATCAAATTCGCGACAACTTTAATGAAATCTTGAAGAAAGAAAACTTCACTCGTGGAGTTGTGATTCGTCAAGAAGACGATGGTGTTGCAGTGGATGTCTACATTATTGTAGGTTATGGTACAAAAATTTCTGCGATTTGTAGAAACGTACAAGAACAAGTGAAATATAACTTAGAAACAATGTTAGGATTTGCTGCAAAAACAGTGAATGTCTATGTTCAAGGAGTTAAAATCATCGAAGCGTAATGCTTGTTGATTCTAGTCAGGAGGAAGTAAGAATAATATGGCAACTATGAAAACTATTACGGCTCAAGATTTCCGCGCAATGGTGGAAATCGGTGAAATGCGTTTATCTGAAAATGCAGAATTCGTAAACTCATTAAACGTATTCCCAGTACCAGATGGAGACACAGGGACAAACATGATGCTCTCATTCAAATCTGGGGCGGAACGTGTTGCGAACTCTACAGCAACAACTGTAGGTGATTTAGCACAAGATTTAGCAAAAGGATTATTAATGGGTGCTCGTGGGAACTCAGGGGTTATCTTATCTCAATTATTCCGTGGTTTCTCTAAAGCCGTTGTCGGTAAAGAAGAAATCACTGGTGAAGAATTAGCGCAAGCATTTACGAACGGTGTGGAAACTGCTTATAAAGCGGTTATGAAACCTGTAGAAGGTACAATCCTTACTGTAGCTCGTGAATCAGCTAAACGTGGCGTTCGTAAATTAGAAACTTCAAACGACATCATCGAAGTAATGGGATCTGTTTTACGTGGTGCTGAAAAAGCATTAGCGAAAACTCCAGATTTATTACCAGTATTAAAAGAAGTTGGCGTAGTGGACTCAGGTGGTCAAGGTCTTGTATTCATTTACAACGGATTCTTCGAAGCATTAACAGGGGAAGCAGTTCCTGTTCAATCATTACAAAGCAATAAAATCGATTTAACTTCAGTGGCTCACCACGAAGCAGGCGTTGACTACGAACACGTATCAACAGGCGACATCAAATTCGGTTATTGTACTGAAATTATGGTGAAAATTGGTGAAGGCGAAACAGTCGTAGATACTTTCGACTACGATACTTTCCGTAACTATTTAAACGAACTTGGAGATTCTTTACTTGTAGTAGCTGACGATGAAATCATCAAAGTACACGTGCATACAGAACGTCCAGGTGAAGTGATGAACTACGGACAACGCTTCGGTTCATTAATGAAAGTGAAAGTGGACAACATGCGCTTGCAACACGAAGAAGTGTTAAAAACTGACTACACTGCAAAAGTTAAAGAAGCAGCACAAAAACAAAAAGCGGAATACGGAATCGTAGCAGTTGCTGCAGGTGAAGGGATTCAAGAATTATTCAAGAGCATGGGTGTAACGACAATCATCAACGGTGGTCAAACAATGAACCCAAGTACTGAAGATATTCTTCAAGCGGTAAAAGAAGCGCATGCTGAAAAAGTTATCGTGTTACCAAACAACAAGAACATTCAAATGGCTGCAAACCAAGCGGCTGAAGTATCAGAAGATGCTGCAGTTGCTGTCGTTGCAACTCGTACGATTTCAGAAGGGTTAGCTTCATTATTAGCCTTCAATCCAGAAGCAAGCTTAGAAGAGAACCAAGCTGCAATGAGCGAACAAATGGCTCTTGTATCAAGTGGTCAAATTACAAACGCTGTTCGTGATACAAACATTGATGGCGTTGAAATCAAAACTGACGACTTCATGGGTATTGTAGATGGCAAGATTTTAGTAAGTATTGCGGACCGTAAGGAAGCAACTCTTGCGACAATCGATAAAATGATCAACGACGATTCAGAGATCCTAACAATCATCTATGGTGAAGACGCAGACGCAAGCGAAGTGGAAGAAATCACTGAAGCGGTAGAAGCGAAATACCCTGATGTAGAGGTTGAAGTCCATGAAGGAAACCAACCAGTATACACTTACTTATTATCTGTGGAATAATATTGAGTACAATAATCCTATCGGATTACTTTGAATCCTTGCGGATTTATCCATAAAAACTATAATGGGGCACCGGTTCGAGCCGAAGTCTCTCACCTTTAAAGCCTCAAAGAGGGCGTAGGGAATAAATTCCTTACGCCCTCTTATTCGTTTTAATGCGATTCCCCATTACAGTTATTATGGAATCCGCAGTATTCTCCGTAATCCTCAAGGATCTCTATTCTTATAATAAGTAAGTGTGCTGGTTGGTTTTTGTGCTCACATCAGGGTATTTCGCTGGGAGGCTAGTGCTTTCTAAATTTCGCTTGCTTCTGAGTCTTCACTCGCCTCGGAAGGGAAAATAGCGCACTGAGTGGGTGCTCCTCAGTTTTTTTAGTGCGGAAAGGTTCAACGAGGGAAGACTGCACT
>CAKAPS010000112.1:0-4060 GCA_916719965.1 uncultured Streptococcus sp. | reverse complement strand
ATTATTGCTCTTGTATTCTTCTACAGTGCTTTTGCAACACGTAAAGGGGAAGACAAAGCGTATAACGAATTATACAGTGCTTATCCAGAATTAAACTACTCTATGGATTCTGTATTAGAAGATGCTACTTATGTTGATAATCAATTAGGAATCGTTTTATACAAACACCACCTACTTGCGACATACAAGAATTTCCAAGTATACGACTTAACAAAAGCTGAGCGTATCTACCACTATATCTACACTCAAAAATCTTACGGAATGACGGTTAGCCGTACTTCACAATTAATGGTGATTACAAACGACAAATCATACCGTAGAAAGAAAACTGGCCTTGTAATTAACAACGTCGGTGACGAAACAGATGACTTACTACAACCATTCTTCTACGCAGTAAGCCAAGAATTCCCAGACATCCTATTAGGATTCGAAAACAAAAATAAGAGACCTTTTTAGGATGTGAGACATCGCGCCCAGAAATGGAACGTTGGAAAATCCTTCACAGTGCGAAGGATTTGAAACAAAAGAAAAGGAACGTGAAACGTTCTGCGGACGTTTCGGGAAACGCACGCCATTTCTGCGATGGCGAACTCAACTTCACAGGATGTGAGCCCGAGTTCAACTCCGGATGTGAGACAAAAAGATAAATACACCAAAAAAGAACCGCCATCTGGCGGTTCTTTTCCTTTACATGATTCATTTTTTATTAATCAACATATGGAGTTTTTGTTCGGTTTAAGAATGCATAAGCTAGCCCGATTAAGATTCCTCCACCAATCCAGTTCCCAACAAATGATACTGACCAATGACGGATAATATTGAGCCAATTCAAGGCATCGATTGAGTTTCCAACTGGTGAGAATTTCACGATAGAGAACGATGCAAAATTCGCCACTACGTGTTCATTTACTAGGTAAACGAACATAAAAATTGCAGAAATAACAATCCATAATTTAGCTTCTTCACTCTTGATTAAAATAAACGAAAGAATTGCTACGTTAACAAAGACATTTGCTAAAATACCTTCTAATAAAATTAGTTCGTTTGAACGAGACAATTTCAATTCAGCAACTTTTGCTATGAATTCATTTGCATTGATTCCGTTAAATGCTGAACTATTTGCGAATAACGCTCCTATAAACATGGCCCCAACTAAATTAAATAGAGTACAATAGAATAAAATAGCAATTGCTTTAGACCATTTAATATGCTTTTGATAAGCTCCCGCTGTTAAGAACATCATATTTGAAGTAGCTAACTCGCCATTTAAAAATACAGCATAAACTAATCCCCAAGTGAAGATAAATGCAAAAGTAAATCTACTTAGCGCAGGGTTTAATCCAGCAATAATTTGTGCTGCATGAGCTCCTGCGGCTGTACTCATCGTTAAAAATGCTCCTGCAAACATTGAACGCAGTGCATAACGCATTTTACTCTCGTCAAAAAGCGCCTCCTTTTTTTGACATGCTTTTTCAAGTTTTGTATTGAACTCACTCGTGTGTTCCATAACATTCCTCCTAAAAATTAATTACACTTTAGTATACCATTTTTATCACAAATGCAAAGTCTTTTCTATCTTTTTTGTCAAAAATTACTTTACAAGTTTTCTGAAGATTGTTAGAATGAGGGCTGATTAAAACAGCCTAAAGGAGATTCTCATGAAGAAAATTTTTGGAATTTTAACAGCAGCTATATTCTTAACCGCATGTGGACAAACACCTGCAAATACGAACTCAACGACGACAAGTGTTGAAACGACTACTGCTGCCCAAACCACTAGTGTTACTCTAAATGTTACAAAAGACGGTCAAGCCATCGAAGGGAGCCCGTTCACCCTCACTTTCAAAGAAGGCGACAATCTTCTAGACGTGATGAAAGCACAACTAAAAATCGTTGAGAAAGACGGCTTTATCTCTTCTATTAACGGTGTGGAACAAGTCCCAGCCGAAAACAAATACTGGTTATTCGACGTGAACGGTACGATGAGCCCTGTCGGTGCAAAAGAAGTCATCCTAAAAGCAGGCGACGTCATCGACTGGAAACTCAATAAACTTCAATAGTCCTATGGTCAATTCAACTAAAAAAATTACCCTTATCGCCCTACTATCAGCCTTTTGCGTGATTGGAAGACTTGGACTTCTCTCACTTCCAAATGTTCAACCGATTACCGTTGTGGTCATTTGGATTACGCTAGAACTTGGACTTTTGTACGGCGTTGCTATCAGTAGCATCTCCATTTTGATTTCCAACCTTCTAGTAAGCATGGGGCCGTGGACACTCTACCAGATGGTAAGTTTTGCCCTCGTCTGCGTGTGTGCGTTACTTCTTCGTCCACTGTGGCGAAAAAGAAAACAATTCCCGCGCTTGTCTTGGATTCTTTTCCCAGTCTTTGCAGGACTGATGGGCTATTTATACGGCTTTATCATCTCGATTTTCTGGGTATTCAGCATGCCCGGTCTAAACTTCTGGATTTACTACTTAAACGGCGTTCTATTCGATACGTATCACGCTATCGGAAATGTCGTCTTCTGGATCCTATTAATTCCACTCTTCGAGAAGTTAAATCCCTTCAAAATGCTACAAAAATAATAACAGACTTAAAATCACTCTTGTAAAAGAATGGTTTTAAGTCTGTTTTGGTTTAGAATGATTCCTTCAAATCTTTACGGATATCTTTATAGTAGCGATAATGGGGCATCGGATTAAGCCGTACGTCATCATTCACTTAAATAAAATATCTAATCTTATTTCAGCAAGTAATTTAATATATCTTTTTCTAATTTTCGGACGGGGTACTGCGCCTTCACCTTTATTTTTTGATTGTTACATCCAGCATATCCTTGCACGACATCCACTTGCGGAATGACTACCCAATCTCCGAGAACTTCTTGCGCGCCCTCTGTGTTTTCATCCAAAATACACACGAAGCGGTATTCTCTCTCGTGTTGCCACTCTTTGAATTTTGCAAAGGTCGCTTTAATATAGAAGTTTAGATTCGAATACGAGAATTGATTGCTATTGCTTCTCGTGTTCGGACGTTTATCAATATATTCCACCGGGCCGTATACACAGAGTCCGTCTACCTTCAAGTAATGGATTTTATCCAAAAGACTCGCATACGAATACTCCAGCGCATACCCTGCGTGGCTATTGGCGTAATAAGACCACATTAAAATATTATCTGCGGCGTGCGTAAAGCAAAACACACGAAAGAAATCCATCATCGAATGACCATCCGCGTAGTAGCAATTACAGTCAAACGGGTCATTGAAATGCTTCGGATGACTAAACGACACATTTCCTTCCACCACTTGATACGGATTCTTCTCAATCGTTTCCTTGGCATAGTACTTCACAAAAACTTGTCGCTCTTCTCGAATCGATGCTTCTGCCTTCTTAAAATACGTCTCAACATCTTCTTTAAATACCCCTTGAAACTGCTCGACTAACTGATCTGGTGCTAGAAATCCCAGTCGGATATTCTTGGCGAGTTGGTCATTGAACTCTTTATCCGCCCTTTCTACGTCAAACCCTTCCGGAATCTTCGTATTCGCATTTTGAATATACACAACCTTTTTATACTCTAAGTCAGTCGGTTCTTTCGTCGGTTGTTTAAACAGTGAGACAAACACTTTCTCTTTTGTTTTGCGGTTGGCTACTAAAAAACAATTACTATCTAAGAAAGATTCCACCAAACGGTACTCTTTATGCGTTTGTAAAAATGTCGCCTTAGCAATCAAATAACGATACAGCTCAATGTCCTCTTTTAAAATGATTTTCAACAACCCCACCTCCTCATTGAAAGTATAACATTTCTTTCTATCGGTTTAAACATCCTCATGAATCATGCACAAAACTTCCCAAAGTCCCGAGCACCTTTCCCTTCACGAAAAGAAGACCCATTTTTATAAACATACAAAGGCGGCACCCCTCTTTTTTGTATGCTTATAAAAATGGTCTATCTGGAAGATTCCCGGATTCTATAATAGTCGTAATTGGGAAGTGCAACCAATGTGAATTACTGATTCTAGGATATAACCCGTAGAGTCAGTTTGAAGCT
>CAKAPS010000111.1:0-4131 GCA_916719965.1 uncultured Streptococcus sp. | reverse complement strand
ATTCATATTTTAATATAGATACAAAGTACATTTCTTTGACAAAGGGGGCATATTGGGGTAAGGTAAGAATGTAAATCGGTAGGTGAGACTACCATGGAGATACGGATGACTACCGCAAAATAGTGGAGACACTATGCGTTGGTTAGCAGCCTCTGTCGTGAAGGCAGAGACTAATGTCATTTCATCGCTCCATGATGTTAAAGCTTGAACGAAAAAATGAGAATTGTTTATTAGGTAAGCATCTTGTCGCGTTTAAGCTATGACAAGGTGCTTTTTCATTTGCCATAAAAACTTTTAGAAAGAGGGTGATCATATGCCAGGACCGGAGAGTCAAACGAAACAAATCAATGAGCGAAGGGAAGAGTGTGATGATCACCCGGAGCTTCGCCTATATTAAAAACGAGGTGAAGACTATGAAAACAGCAAAAGAAAGAATCGACTTAGCATTGATGAATCCAATGGCAGATGTTCTAGAAGCGTTAGGCACATCTGTAAAAGGATTAAATGAAGAACAAGTAGAAACACTCCGTGAAACATATGGAGAAAACAAAATTACAAAGGCTAAAGAAGATCCAATTTGGAAAAAGATTTATGAGTCTATTATCAATCCATTTACGGTAATTCTATTAGTGATTGCGGTAATCTCATTATTCACGAATGTGATTCTTGCAAAACCTGGTGAAGCCGACCCTACTACTTCTATCATTATCGTGGTACTCGTAGCTGTATCAGGAACGATTCGATTTGTTCAGGAAATGAAGAGTGACAAGGCGGCTAGTAACTTATCTAGTCTAATCGTCAATACAGCAACGGTTATTCGAGACGGCGAACAGATGGAAGTTCCGATTGAAGATTTAGTAGTTGGAGATTTTATTAAATTAAGTGCTGGAGATATGTTACCAGCAGACGCATTATTATTAGAAACACGTGACTTCTTTATTCAACAATCCAGTTTGACTGGTGAAAGTGAATCTGTTGAGAAAAAATCAATCTGGGTTCCAGATGAAGAAGAAAAGAAAAAACAAGCACTCGAGAGCGAACGCTTCGTCTTTATGGGCTCAAACGTTGTCAGTGGTAGTGCTTTAGCAGTTATTTTAGTAACAGGTAATGATACGATGATTGGTCGTATTGAAAAAACACTCAATACTTTTGAAGAACAAACGAGTTTTGAGAAAGAAATGAATAAAATCTCATGGCTTTTGATTCGTTTAATGCTTGTCTTAGTTCCAGTTGTATTCTTGATTAATGGATTAACAGACGGTGACTGGTTAGAAGCAGGGGTATTTGCCTTAAGTGTGGCTGTGGGATTAACTCCAGAAATGTTGCCAATGATTATTACAGCCAGCCTTGCAAAAGGGGCTGTTATCATGGCCAAAGAAAAAGTGATTATTAAAAAACTAAATGCGATTCAAGATTTAGGGGCTATCGACATTTTATGTACTGATAAAACAGGTACGCTCACGCAAGATGAAATTATTCTTGAATATCCGTTAGATATCCATGCGAATTTGGATATGGGCGTATTGAAAATTGCGTATTTAAACAGCTACTTCCAAACAGGACTTAAAAACTTATTAGACCGTGCCATCATTACACGTACGGAA
The DNA here is from genome assembly GCA_916719965.1 of uncultured Streptococcus sp. Taxonomy (GTDB): domain Bacteria; phylum Bacillota; class Bacilli; order Lactobacillales; family Aerococcaceae; genus Granulicatella. The sequence goes on along the minus strand of CAKAPS010000111.1, from coordinate 2,527 downwards.
AAAGAAGCCGACGAACACGAAGATTTACAAAATTTAGCAACACGCTACCAAAAGATTGATGAGTTGCCATTTGACTTCGAACGTCGTCGTATGAGCGTTATTGTGCAAGAAGACGATGAAGCAGTGCTCGTAACAAAAGGAGCACTCGAAGAAATGCTTAGCATCTCTACTCATGTAAAAGACGGAGATGTGGTTCACCCAATTACGGATGAAATTCGCGAATCAATCCTAGAAGCAGTGAGTGGCTTAAATGAACAAGGGCTTCGCGTTCTTGGCGTGAGCCAAAAGAAATATCAAGATACTCACCATGCCTTCACGGTTGAAGATGAATCGAATATGATTCTAATGGGTTATTTAGCCTTCCTTGACCCACCAAAACCTTCTGCAGCTCCAGCGATTCAAGCGTTGAAAGAACATGGGGTAACGACGAAGATTCTTACTGGTGACAATGAAAAAGTAACGCTAACGGTCTGTGAAAAAGTAGGGCTACCAGTAGATAAAGTTTTACTTGGTACAGAAATTGAAGATATGAGCGATGAAGAATTAGCAGCAGTAGCTGAAGAAACAACCATTTTTGCAAAACTATCTCCAGAACAAAAGGCACGCATTATTCATTTACTAAAAGCAAAAGGACACAAGATTGGTTACATGGGCGACGGTATCAATGATGCGCCATCCCTAAAAGTAGCCGACGTTGGAATTTCTGTGGACAGTGCCGTGGATATTGCCAAAGAAGTCGCAGATGTTGTTCTTTTAGATAAGGACTTACTTGTTCTTGAAAAAGGATTGATTGAAGGGCGTAAAGTCTATGCGAATATGACAAAATACATTAAGATGACTGTTTCATCAAACTTCGGGAATATCTTCTCTGTATTGTTCGCAAGTATTTTCCTACCATTCCTACCAATGGCTCCAGTGCACTTAATCGTATTGAACTTAATCTATGATTTAAGCTGTGTGGCATTACCGTTTGATAATGTTGACGCAGATTTCTTAAAACAACCACGCGCATGGACAGCTAGTTCCATCACACGATTCATGGCTTGGTTTGGACCAACGAGTTCCATCTTTGACATTATCACATTTGCGATTATGTTCTTTGGAATTGCACCAATGATTACTGGAAGCAGTTATGCGACGTCTTCGAATCCAGCATTCTTCTTGATGGTCTTCCAAACAGGTTGGTTCATTGAATCTATGTGGTCTCAAACAATGGTGATTTATATGTTACGTTCACCAAAATTACCATTCGTACAATCAAAACCAGCATTCTCATTGCTAGTGACATCTTTATTTGCTTTATTTGTTGTAACGGTTCTTCCTTACACACCACTAGCAGGACCGTTAAAACTTGCACCGCTAAACGGACTTTATTTCCTTGCATTAATTCTCATTATCGCAGGATACATGTTCTTAGTAACGGTTGTTAAAAAAGCGTATATTAAAAAATATAATGAATGGTTATAATGCAAAAAGAGCTATCTTAGTTTGTTAGGATAGCTTTTGTTTTTAGGAATGTGCTATTCTACAAGAAGAAACTTGCATGAGGTGAGAGCATGGAGAAAATTTTATATACAACAACAGCCGTTAACGAAGACGGACTAACAGGTGTAGCGTACACTAAAGGAAATGGAGACAAAGACTTTAGCACACAGATTTCATCGCCAAGAAGTGCAGAAGCTGGAACGAATCCAGAACAATTATTTGCCTTAGCCTATGCCACTTGTTTAAATGCTTCGATTGAATTTGTAGAAAAACGAAAAAAATTAGAACACAAGAGTAAGGTCGAGGTAAAGATTGATTTGACATTCGATCGTGAGGGTGAAGGCTATTTATTCCATCCGTCCGTGCGCGTTGTAATGCCAGGGCGCAGCGAAGAATTGGCCCGTGAAATTCTAGAAGAAGCAGAACGCCAATGCCCGATTCATAAATTATTAAAAGGAGTTACAGTTCCGCCAGTGGAACTTTCAATAGCCGATGAATAATGTATTGTTAAGAGTAGCAACCCTTGAAGATGCAACATCTATTCAAGCCATCTACGCTCCCTATGTAGAAACGACAGCTATCACTTTTGAAGAAGTGGTGCCGAGCGTGGAAGAGTTCAAAGGACGTATCCAAAAAACATTAGAGTACTTTCCATATCTTGTATTAGAAGAGAACGGGGAAGTTGTCGGATATGCGTATGCCGGACGATTCTCAGCGCGTGCTGCCTTTGACTGGTCTTGCGAAGTTAGTATTTACATTAGCTTAGACCACCAAAGAAAAGGCTATGGGAAATTGTTATATGCTGCCTTAGAGGAAAAGTTGTTGGAGCTAGGGTACCAAAACATCTATGCCTGCGTAGCCGTTCCAGAAGTGGAAGATGAGTACTTAACGATGAATAGTGTAAACTACCATAAATATTTAGGGTTTGAAGTGTGCGGGCACTTCAAGAAATGCGGATGCAAATTCAACCGTTGGTACGATATTGTTTGGCTTCAAAAGCACGGAGCTACAACGATTCCTACAAAACGCCCAGATCGATTTA
>CAKAPS010000110.1:0-4221 GCA_916719965.1 uncultured Streptococcus sp. | reverse complement strand
TCTTGCATGATTTGTTGACGTTCTTCGCTAGAGATTGTTTTTAATGCTTCGTTGATTTCTTTTGTTAATGGGCTATCTTTTTTAACACCAACAGCTGTTTGTGTGTCTTCTGGTGATGCTTTGAAACCATCTGTTAATTTAACCATTACGAAGTCGCTGTTTGCTGCTTGAGCAGAAATTGCTTCTGGTAATTCAGAAACGTAAGCGTCGATTGTTCCTGCTTGTAGTGCTACACGCATTGCTGGGAAGTTATCCATAGCAGCTTGTTTGTCAACACCTGGAATTTGGTCGATCACTGAGTAGTGGAAAGTATTTAATTGAGCTGTTACTTTTGCACCAGCAAAATCAGCTAATGAAGTAGCATTTGCGTATTTAGAACCTTTTTTAACCACTAATACTAATTGTGAATCATAGTAAGAATCTGTAAAGTCGATTGTTGCTTTACGTTCTTCTGTAGGACTCATACCAGCAATGATCGCATCTATTTTACCTGAAACAAGCGCTGGTGTTAAGCCATCCCACTCAGTTTTTACAATTACTAATTCTTTTCCTAATTGTTTAGCTACACGTTTTGCGATTTCAACGTCGTAACCGCCTGCGTATTGGTCAGTCCCTTGAATTTTTACCGCTCCGTTTGAGTCATCTTTTTGAGTCCAGTTAAATGGTGGGTATCCTGCTTCCATCCCAACCACTAATTGGTTTTGGTTTGCTGTCCCTTGGCTTGCAGGTGTTCCACACGCTGCTAAACCTACTGTCATTGCTAAAGCTGCAATTGCGCCTAAAATTTTTTTCATTTTTCTTTCTCTCCTTCTCGATTATCAAACTGGTTCACTCATAACACACAAAAAAGGAACCACGAACAAAAGCCGTGATTCCTCATAAAAAGTCATAAGTAGTCATTCTTTTGCCCGGTAATTGATTGCACTTCATGAGTATCTGGGCAGATATCATGACAGTGACTGACCTATTATGACCAGCCCCCAACGTTTTCACGTTTCGGCGAAATCCCCTTTCCAGTTTCCTGTACTCTTGTCATCCGCACCTCAGTTCAATAACCATTTGATTTAATTGATGAAAATAAATTAACATACATTTTCTTGAAAGTCAACCCATATATTTTCATTTTTTTGAAAATACCTAACAAAAATATAATTAATATTATATTTCAAAATGAGACTCGCTTATAAACTTATACGCAGTAGCTGATTGGATAAAGCTTCATCACTCGTGATTTGCTTTATCCTAATCAGCCTTGTGGGGGTAAGACTACGAAGAAAATAGGACTCACACTGTGAGTCCTATTTTTTCTTCTGTCTTACTCCCAAAGGTGAGAGACTCATAGAGGCTCGAACCGGTACCCCACTACCGCGATTATTACAGAAACCGAAGGTTCCGCAGTAATCATTTATTATATTTTATATTCTTCTCAGCACAAAAAAGAGTGCCTCATTTCTGAGGCACCCTGTTAGATGAATTATTTATTCACGTTTTCCCATTGCCAGTTCACAACTTCAGGAATATCTTCCCCGTGTTCACGGATGTAGCTGTGGTGGAATTCCACAGTTTCGTCCATTTTCGCAGCAAATTCGCTAGCTTTGTCGCCGTATACAGCAACTGCAGCGTCTTTAGCAACGTGGAAGCGGTCCATTTCAGATAATACACGCATATCGAATGGAGTTGTGATATCTCCGTTTTCACGGTATCCGTGGATATGAACGTTATGGTTGTGACGGTCGAAGAATAAGTCACGAATCATACCTTCATAACCGTGGAAGCAGAATACAACTGGTTTGTCAGTAGTAAATAATTTATCAAATTCTTCATCAGATAAACCACGAGGGTCCACTTTTGGAGAACGTAATTTCAAGATATCTACTACGTTGATGAAACGAATCTTCAATTCTGGGAATTGTTTGTGCAAGATTGAAATACCTGCTAATGCTTCTAAGTTAGGTTCAGTACCTGCAGCAGCGATCACTACGTCTGGTTCTTCTCCTTCTTTCACTGTTGAAGCCCAATCAATTACTTTGTAACCTTCGCTCACTAATTCTTTAGCTTCTTCTACAGAGTAGAATTGTGGACGTGGGTGTTTTGAAGAAACGATTAAGTTAATTTTATCTTCTGAACTTAAAGCTTCAGCCATAACAGCCATCAAGCTGTTTGTATCCGCTGGTAAGTATTCACGAACGAATTCAGGTTTTTTCTCAGCTAAGTGTGTTAATAAACCTGGATCTTGGTGAGTATATCCATTGTGGTCTTGTTGGAACACTGTTGATGTTGCAATCAAGTTTAATGATGGATAGTTTTTACGCCATGGAGCGTGAGTTTTAGATTTACGTAACCATTTGAAGTGTTGAGTGATCATTGAGTCAACTACACGTAAGAATGATTCGTAAGATGCGAAGAATCCGTGACGACCTGTTAATACATAACCTTCTAAGAATCCTTCAGCTTGGTGTTCTGATAATTGTGAGTCTATAACACGACCAACTGGTGAAATCCATTCATCGTAGCTTTCATCGCGACGACCAACCCATTGACGGTTCGTTGCTTTGAAAACTTCGTTTAGACGGTTTGATTTCGTTTCGTCTGGTCCAAAGATACGGAAGTTATCTGGGTTTGCTTTTACTAAGTCAGCAGCAAAACGACCAAATTCGATCATATCTTGTTTTTGGATAGCACCTGGTTTAGATGTATCGATTGCATGTTTAGTCCAATCAGTAATATCCATAGGTTTTACAACACCTGCGTTAGTGATTGGGTTCATGCTCATACGACGTGGACCTTTTGGAGAAATTGCAGCAATTTCTTCTACTAATTTACCATTTTCATCGAATAATTCTTCTGGACGGTATGATTTCAACCAGTTAACTAATGCATCGATGTGTTCCATAGCTTCACCAGATACTGGGATTGGAACTTGGTGAGCACGGAATCCACCTTCGATTGGTTCGTGATTCCATTCTTTTGGACCTGTCCAACCTTTAGGAGTACGTACTACTAATACTGGCCAATGTGGCATTGTAGCTTCTTCAGCGCTCTTAGAACGAGCTTCTTTTTGAATTGCTTGGATTTTTTCAATAGCTTCATCTAATTTAGCAGCCATTAATGGGTGAACTTCTTTAGGATCATTTCCTTCTACGAAGATTGGATCCCATCCTAAACCGTTGAAGTATTGAGTTAATTCTTCATCAGTACGACGAGCTAAAATAGTTGGGTTGTGGATTTTACCACCGTTTAAGTAAAGGATTGGTAAAACTGCACCATCGTTAACTGGGTTGATGAATGTGTTTGAGAACCAACCAGCTGCTAAAGGACCAGTTTCTGCTTCACCGTCACCGATAACTGCAGCAGCAATTACGTTAGGATTATCTAAAACAGCACCTGTAGCATGTGATAATGAGTAACCTAATTCTCCACCTTCGTGAATTGAACCAGGAGTTTCTGGAGCAGCGTGAGACGCAATTCCTCCAGGGAATGAGAAGATTTTACATAATTGTTTGAACCCTGCTTCATCTTGAGTGATTTGTGGGTATAACTCTGTGTAAGATCCATCTAAGTAAGAGTTAGAAACCATTACTTGTCCACCGTGACCTGGTCCTTCAATGTAGAACATATCTAAGTCATATTTATTAATAGCACGGTTTAAGTGTGCGTAAATAAAGTTTTGTCCTGCGATTGTTCCCCAGTGTCCGATTGGATGAAGTTTAACGTCTTCTTTTTGGATTGGACGACGTAAAAGTGGGTTATCTTTTAAGTACATTTGAGCTACTGAGATGTAGTTCGCTGCACGCCACCAAGCATCCACTTTTGCTAAGTATTCTGGTGTATCAAATTGTGTCATGTGTATTTGTCTTCCCTTCTTATTTTTGGTTTCTAAAGAAATTCGAAAATGGCGTTTCAAAAATCCTTCTTTTATTTACCGCCAAGTATTTACCATACCTAATTACGGGTGTCAAGAAGAATCTCTAAAACGGTCACCGTTTTGATGTATTTCTATTTTCTTTAGGAAATATTCCTGTTTTTAGACCGCATTTCTACTAATCCAAAACGTTCATAACCACATTTATTTGACTATTTCAACTCGAATATTGATCATAACTCATCATCGAGTACTCTATTTTACCATTTTTTATGTTCATTCTGCAATAAAACGTTCATAAAAAGTCAGATAGGATCAAAAAAACCGAGGTGAAATTCCTCGGTTTTTCTATCTCAATA
>CAKAPS010000109.1:0-4228 GCA_916719965.1 uncultured Streptococcus sp. | reverse complement strand
ATTTTTATAAAACTCTAAAGAGCACACTCAAGCGAGAGGCTCTTTAGAATGAAAATTGTTGAATTAGAAGTTCACTGTTTCGCGAACTTTAGCTTCAATATCGCTAGCATTTGGTAACCAGTCGTTTTCTGCTTGACCAAATGGGAAGATTGTATCTGGAGCTGCAACACGTCCGATTGGAGCTTCTAAGTTTAAGATTGCACGTTCAGCAATTTCAGACATAACCATTGCGCCGATACCAGCTTGACGTTGTGCTTCTTGAACAACAACTACGCGACCAGTTTTTTCAACTGATGCTAAGATTGTGTCTAAGTCTAATGGAGAAACAGTACGTAAGTCGATAACTTCTACTGAGATCCCTTCTTTTTCTAAGTTTTCAGCAGCTTTAACAGCTTCACGAACCATTGCACCGTAAGTAATTACAGATACGTCTTTACCTTCACGAGTTACTGCAGCTACTCCTAGAGGAACTGTGTATTCTCCTTCTGGAACTTCTTCACGGAATGAACGGTATAGTTTCATATGCTCTAAGTAAACAACTGGGTCGTTGTCACGAATAGCTGAGATTAATAACCCTTTTGCATCGTATGGGTTTGAAGGGATAACCACTTTCAAACCTGGTGATTGAGCTACTAAACCTTCTAAGTTATCTGAGTGTAATTCTGGAGTATGTACCCCACCACCCATTGGTGAACGGAATACGATTGGCATGTTACGAGTTCCACCCATACGGTAACGTGTACGAGCTGCTTGAGCTACCACGCTATCCATTACTTCGAATACAAATCCGAAGAATTGGATTTCAGGAACTGGACGGTAACCTTCTAAAGCTAAACCGATTGCTAAACCACCGATACCAGATTCTGCTAAAGGAGTGTTGAACACGCGGTCTTCACCGAATTCATCTTGAAGCCCTTGAGTTGCACGGAAAACCCCACCGTTTTTACCAACGTCTTCCCCGAAAATTAGGACATTTTCATCACGTTTTAATTCAACAGCCAATGCATCAGTGATGGCTTGAATCATTGTCATTTGTGCCATAATTATTTATTCTCCTTTGCTTTAAAGTGTTCGATTTGTTCTTTAATAACGTTTGTTGGTTCTTCAAACATTGTTTCTAAGAAGAATGAAACTTTTTGTTTAGGTTGTTTGTCAGCCTCTTTAATCGCTTCTTTGATTTCTTCTTTAGTTGCTTCGATTACTTCGTTTTCTTTTTCTTCTGACCATAAGCCTTTAGCTGTTAGGTAGTTACGGAAACGAATTAATGGATCTTTCTTAGCCCATTCATCTTGAATTCCTTCTGGTTGGTAACGAGTTGGGTCGTCACCTGACAATGTATGAGGACCATAACGGAAGCAGATTGTTTCGATTAACACAGGACCGTTTCCAGCAACTGCGTATTCACGAGCTTTTTTAGTTACAGCGTAAACTGCTAATGGGTCCATACCATCTACTTGGATACCAGGGATACCAGCAGCAACTGCTTTTTGAGCTAATGTTGGAGCAGCTGTTTGTAACTCACGAGGAGTTGAAATTGCCCAACCGTTGTTTTGAATGAAGAAGATAGCAGGTGATTTGTAAGCACCAGCGTAGTTAATACCTTCATAGAAGTCTCCTTGTGAAGATCCTCCATCACCAGTATAAGTCACTGCAACATTCTTCTTACCACGTTTTTGTAAACCTAATGCAACACCTGCTGCTTGAACATATTGTGCACCGATAATGATTTGTGGTGGTAAAGCTTTTAATGATTCTGGGTACATGTTACCTGCAACATGTCCACGAGACCATAAGAATGCTTGTGATAATGGTAAACCGTGTTTTACTAATTGTGGTACATCACGGTAACCAGGTAAAAGAACGTCGTCTTTCTCAATAGCTTTGATTGAAGCTAATTGTGAAGCTTCTTGTCCAGCTGTTGGAGCGTAGAAACCTAAACGTCCTTGACGGTTTAATGCAGTTGAACGTTCGTGTAAGATACGTGACCATACCATGTCAGTCATTAATTGAACTAATTCGTCATCAGACAAATCTGGTACTAAGTCAGGATTTACAACATTTCCTTCTGCGTCTAACACTTGAACCATTTCGAAGTTCGTGTTATTTGGTGTGAAAAGTGCATCGAGATTGAATTTTTTCTTCGTTGCCATACTTCTTTTTTCCCCTTTTCTATAAGAAATTGTGCTTAACAGACAAAACAGGTAGTTAAAACTGTACTATTCCCTCTGCTATCGTATAATAATTTAACAAACTTTTGTGAAATATGCAAGCAAAGAAGACTTTATAGAGCGTTTTTGTTAACTTTGTGAAAAAACTACCACTATCTTACGCTAAATAAAGTCTTCTTTTATTCTTATTTGTTCAATCAATTTTCTGTTTTCACATTTTTTCAGTAAATGATTTCTTAATTTTCACAATGAAACTGTATTAGTCTATCGATGGAAACTGTACTATTTTTTTAAAACAGTTTTAATTGTTTATAGAGTCTATTTGTATTTTCTAGATGCGAAACGGTGAGTCCTATCAGTCTTATCGGGCGTTCTTCCATCATTTCCTCAAACAACTGCAGTGCAATCGAATAGATTTCTTCTTGCTTATTCAAATAATCACGCATTGTAACACTCTTTGTCATTGTATTAAATTCCGAATCTCTCAACTTTAGCGTGACGGTTCTACAAGCCAGACTTCTCTTCTTCAACATTCGTTCTAATTCTTCTGCAAACTCCTCCAAGTATCCAGTTAAAATACCATGGTCGGTTGTATCTTTTATTAATGTCCGTTCGGTTCCAATTGATTTTCGTTCCCTGTGAAGCGTCAGTTGGTCGTTAGACTCCCCTCGCACTTGCAAGTACAATCGTGGGCCAAGGTTGCCAAACTTCTTCTCGAGTTCTTCCTTAGATAATGGAAAGAGATCTTCTCCTGTTAGAATGCCCGCTTGTTTCAATTTCTCTGCGCTCACTTTTCCTACTCCATAGAAATCTTCAATAGGAATTGTGCGAATAAACTCTTTAGCATTTTCTGGTGTAATGACGGTCACTCCGGAAGGCTTATGATAGCCTGATGCCATTTTCGCGAGAAACTTATTAAAGGACACGCCAACGGAACAAGTTAATCCGACCTTCTCATAGACATCCTTTTGAATCGCGTGTGCAATCATTGTTGCAGACGTCATCCCTTTTTTATTATCCGTAACATCTAAATAGGCTTCATCAATCGAGAGTGGTTCGATAAGGTCCGTATAATTACGAAACACTTCATGCACCTGAGCAGAAACTTCTTTATACAAATCATATCGTCCAGGCGTAAGGATAGCTTGCGGACAGAGTTTCATCGCTTTTGCTGTAGGCATCGCAGAACGCACTCCAAAAGCCCTCGCCTCGTATGAACAAGTCGACACAACTCCGCGATGGTTTGGTTTCCCTCCGACAATCACAGGCTTCCCTCTCCACTCAGGGTGCTCCCTTTGTTCCACTGATGCGAAAAACGCATCCATATCGACATGTAAAATCTTTCGCATCATACCCCCACTTTCTACTTTTCTCTTTTCTATCTTATCGATTTTTCCAAAAAAATAAAAACGGAATGCACATTGGCACTCCGCTTCGTTATTATTCATTATGAGCTAAACTTCTTTTTCTTGCAAAATAGCGAATGATTTTTGCAACCACGATTCCATTGGTGATGGCAAATATTCCAATCTGTACGATTCCTGCTCGTTGGATAACTTGTTGCATCCACTCATCTAAAGCAAGATCTGCAGCATGTTTTAAAACAGTGACACCAAATGATCGAACGACTAAAGTGAGCCAAGCGATACTAAGTAGCCCAGCATTCTCGATAATAAATTCAAAGAAATCATCTGGAAACTTCTTCTTCGCAACTTCCATCCCAAATATAATCACTAGGATGAGTGTGCCAAGAATCATAACGTGCCATCCTTGGCTTGTTATAAATGAATTTCCAAAGTTCATCAAATAAGCTGTCAATACTAAATAGAGAATGGTCAAAACAGCGACAATATTATAGTAGATTAACATCAGCTTTTTCATCATTATCCCTCCATTCCAACTCTTCTATCTACTTCTATTGTACTCCTCCTAAAAGCGGACTTCAATCATTCATTTTCTTATTCATTTTGGAAATAAAAAAAGACTGACAGAGAATGTACTGACCCCAAAAAGTTAGACAATTAATTTAAGCAAAGGACTTAGTCCTGTACAGTACAGAA
>CAKAPS010000108.1:0-4358 GCA_916719965.1 uncultured Streptococcus sp. | reverse complement strand
ACTACATTGACAGTAGAATCATCTATAATATCCTTGACGAACAGGCGTGGATTGATAAAGTTGAATTTAATGATGATAGCAATGGTTGTATCGTTGTTGTACCAGATCACCAATTATCTCTTGCTATTGGTAAACGTGGTCAAAACGCACGTCTAGCTGCGAAATTAACAGGATATCGTATTGATATTAAATCTGAAACTGCTTATGAAGAGTATTTAGAAAATTTAGCAAATCCAGTCGTTGAAGAAGCCGAAGAAGGTTCTTCTGAAGAAGAATAGAATACTGGAGGTGCACGATGAAAAAGAAAAAGATTCCGATGCGCCGTTGTATCGCTTCTGGTGAAATGATGCCGAAGAAAGAGTTGGTCCGTATTGTTCGTAATGCTGAAGGTGTTGCACAAATCGACCCAACTGGTAAAGTAAACGGTCGTGGTGCTTATATTACTCTTGAACCTACTTTAGTTGAGAAAGCTTGGAAAAATCGTCTGTTTGAAAAACAGTTAGAAATAGAAATTCCAGATGCTTTTTATGAAGAACTTCTCGCTTATGTAGAACATCAAAAAGCAAGAAAAGAGTTGTTTAGTGATGGAAGAGCTCGTTAAACAAAGAGCTTTGAATTTGCTTGGAATGGCAACAGCTGCTCGTAAACTCATTAGTGGCGAGGAGCAAGTCATCCAAAGTATTCAAAGACAAAAAGGAAATTTAGTGATTTGTACCAAAGATTGTAGTGCAAACACGGTTAAAAAAATCAAAAACAAATGTGAATATTATGAAATTCCTTTTGTTCAGCAATTTGAAACGGATGAATTGTCTTTAGCGATTGGCAAAAGACGTTCTATCGTTTTAGTTGATGATCGAGGGTTTACAAAGAGTCTACTGAAGATGAAGGGATTTAACGATATGAACGAATAGGAAGGTGAGACTATGTCGAAAACTCGCGTATACGAATTAGCGAAAGAATTAAATGTGGCTAGTAAAGAAATTATTGAAAAAGCAAAAGAAGTAGGTATTTCATACAATAGCCATATGTCTACTATGGAAGAATCTGAAATCTCAAAAATTAAAGGAGCTTGGAATTCAAAGCCTGCTGCTAAACCAGCACCAAAGGCTCCAAAACAAGATGTAAAACCTGCTCCTAAACAAGAAGCTAAAAAAGCTGAACCAAAGAAAGAAGCGCCTAAAGCTCACGCTCCTAAAAAAGAAGGAGCAAAAAGAGAAGAACACGCTCCAAAACAAGGAAATCAAAAGCAAAATCAAGAACGTAACCATTCTCAAAACCAAAGACGTCACGAACAAAATGATAAAAGAAATCAAGGACGTCAAAATCAAAAACCACAAAATGCGAATGGAAACCGTCCTTCATTTAAGCAAGAACCAGCACGCAATGAAGCTCGTTCTAACCAACAAGGACAAGTAGAGCGTCCTCGTAACAACCAAAAACCAAACAACAATAACGATCGTTTCGAATCACCAAGAAACAATCGTAATAACGACAGAAAAAACCAACAACGTTATAATGATTTTAACAATGATGGTTTCAGTAAGAAAAATCGTAACCAAAAAGGTAAAAAAGGAAACCGTCGTGATGAACAAAAAGCGAAACCAGCTGTTCCAGCACGTAAATTCCACGAATTACCAGAAGTATTAGTGTATACAGATGGTATGACAGTTGCTGAATTAGCGAAGAAAATCAAACGTGAACCAGCAGAAATCATCAAAAAATTATTCCTATTAGGAGTAATGGCGACATTAAACCAAGGTCTATCTAAGGACGCAATTGAATTATTAGCTGCAGACTATGGTATGGATGCTGAAGAAAAAATCGAAAAAGATATTTCTGATTTAGATGTGTACTTTGAAGAAGCAGCTGCTGAAAACGCAGAAAGCACAGTACGCCCTCCAGTTGTAACAATCATGGGACACGTTGACCATGGTAAAACAACATTGCTTGACCAATTACGTAACTCTTCAGTTGTAGCGGGTGAAGCAGGTGGTATCACTCAACATATCGGTGCGTACCAAATTAAGATTGATGGCAAACCAATTACGTTCTTAGACACTCCAGGACACGCGGCCTTCACAACAATGCGTGCGCGTGGTGCAGACATTACTGATATTACGGTTATCGTAGTAGCAGCAGATGACGGTGTAATGCCACAAACAATCGAAGCGATTAACCATGCGAAAGCAGCAGACGTTCCAATTATTGTTGCTGTGAACAAAATCGATAAACCAGCAGCAAACCCAGGTCGTGTTATGCAAGAACTTTCTGATTTAGGGCTTGTACCTGAAGCATGGGGTGGGGACACAATTTTCGTTGAGATTTCAGCGAAATTCAACCAAAACATTGAAGAATTACTAGAAATGATTCTTTTAGTAGCTGAAGTTCAAGAGTTGAAAGCAACCCCTAACCGTTTAGCATTAGGAACTGTTATTGAAGCTCGTTTAGATAAATCTAAAGGACCTATCGCAACATTATTAGTACAAGAAGGAACGCTTAAAGTTGGAGACCCAATCGTTGTAGGGAACACATTTGGACGTGTCCGTGTAATGGTGAATGACCAAGGACGTCGTGTGAAAACTGCTTTACCAGCGACTCCAGTTGAAATTACAGGTCTTAACGCTTCACCTCAAGCCGGTGACCGCTTCGTAGTATTCGAAGACGAAAAGACTGCGCGTTCAGCTGGTGAAGAACGTGCGAAACGTGCCTTAATCGAACAACGTAACGCTTCAAGCCGCATTACACTAGACAACTTATTCTCTACATTGAAAGAAGGAGAATTGAAAGAAGTTAATGTCATCATCAAGGCTGACGTACAAGGTTCTGTAGAAGCATTAGCATCAAGCTTACAAAAGATTGAAGTTGAAGGCGTACGCGTGAAGATTATCCATACAGCTGTAGGGGCAATCAATGAGAGCGATATTACTCTTGCAACAGCAAGTAACGCAATCATCATTGGATTTAACGTAAGACCTACGCCACAAGCGAAAATTCAAGCTGAATCTGATCAAGTAGATATTCGCTTACACCGTATCATTTATAACGTAATCGACGAAATTGAAACAGCGATGAAGGGTATGTTAGATCCAGAATTCGAAGAGAAGATCACTGGTCAAGCTATCGTTCGTGAAACATACACTGTATCTAAACTTGGAACAATTGCTGGTTCATACGTATTAGAAGGTGTTGTTAAACGCTCAAGCTCAGTTCGTTTAATCCGTGATAACATTGTTATTTACGAAGGTGAATTAGCAAGCTTGAAACGATTCAAAGACGACGCTAAAGAAGTTAAACTTGGATTCGAGTGCGGTATCATGATTGAAGGCTACAACGATATTAAAGTAGACGACATCATCGAAGCATACGAAATGGTCGAGATTAAAAGAAAATAGTGCGAGACCGACTGTTTAGCTTTGGAACACTGGAGTTAAGGAGGGGAAAATCGAAAAGATTTTGTGAAGCTTAACGAAGTGGACGCCAAAGCTAGGAGGTCAAGCCGTTATATAAATAGTGCGAGAAAATTCGGGTTGAATCGAACCGTTGGACCGGAACACCGTAAGCGACTAGAATAGTCGTGCGGATGTTTCGGGAAACGCACGTCGATTCAGAATTTTCAAGCCGTTATCCAAATAGTGTGAGACCGACTGTTTAGCTTTTGCGAGAAAATTCGTTATGAATCGACCAAATTTAAGAAGAAATTTATGATTTAACTAGAACGAAGAGGGACTGATTGCAGTGCCTCTTTCGTTGGAAAGGAGACAAAATGGCAAACTTTAGAGTTGGACGTGTGTCACAAGAAATCTTACGAGAAGTAAATGATATCCTATCTAAAAAAGTGCGTGACCCACGTGTACAAGAAATTACAATTACTGAAGTGGAAGTAACTGGTGATTTGCAAATTGCAACTATCTACTACACAACACTTCAAAAACTAGCTAGTGAACGTCAAGCGACTGAACGTGGTTTAGAAAAATCAAAAGGCCTAATCCGTCGTGAATTAGGCAAACGTCTTTCATTGTACAAAACTCCAGAATTAATTTTTAAACGCGATGAATCAGTGGATTACGGAAATCATATTGATGAGCTTTTAAAATCTATTCAAGAAGAAGACGAACAAAGATAATATATTTAAGGGCAAAAGGACATCAAACAGAAACAGCTCTTTTGCCTTTTTAGTAAAAAATTACCATATATGGTAATTTTCGTGTGTATTAAAAAAGCCAGAAGAGGTGTTTTATGATTGATGCAAATAATACATGGGTATTGTGGTCGATTATCGTTGGGATTGCGACTATCAGTATCTTTTTAGAAAATCGATATAAATGGGCTGCAAAAATCAGTGGAGCGATTATCGGTCT
>CAKAPS010000107.1:0-4451 GCA_916719965.1 uncultured Streptococcus sp. | reverse complement strand
AGACGAAGTAGTAGCGATGGGTGCTGCAATCCAAGGTGGGGTTATCTCTGGTGACGTTAAAGACATCGTATTATTAGACGTAACACCTTTATCACTTGGTATCGAAACAATGGGTGGCGTGTTCACTAAATTAATCGATCGTAACACTACAATCCCAACAAGCAAATCACAAGTATTCTCAACTGCAGCGGATAACCAACCAGCAGTAGACGTACACGTATTACAAGGTGAACGTCCAATGGCAGCGGACAACAAGACTTTAGGTCGCTTCCAATTAACAGATATTCCTGCTGCTCCTCGTGGTGTGCCTCAAATCGAAGTTACATTCGATATCGATAAAAACGGTATTGTAAATGTTCGTGCTAAAGATTTAGGAACTGGTAAAGAACAAGCTATTACAATCAAATCTTCTTCAGGTTTATCAGATGAAGAAATCGAACGTATGGTAAAAGATGCAGAAGCAAATGCTGAAGCAGATAAAAAACGTAAAGAAGAAGTAGATTTACGTAACGAAGTTGACCAATTAATCTTCACTGTTGATAAAACATTGAAAGATTTAGAAGGTAAAGTAGATGCTAGCGACGTTCAAAAAGCAGAAGCAGCTCGTGATGAATTAAAAGCAGCTGTGGAAGCAAACGACTTAGAAGCAATGAAAGTAAAACGTGACGCTTTAAATGAAGTGGTACAAAACTTAACTGTTAAACTTTATGAACAAGCAGCTGCAGCTCAACAAGCAGCAGGCGCTTCACAAGAAGGTCCAACAGAACAAGCATCTCCAAATAACGATGGCGTTGTAGACGCTGACTTCGAAGAAGTAGACTAATATTTGCTAAAACGATAGGGTGTAAGGCTACTTAGTGGCCTTACGCCCATATCCTTTGTAAACTATTAAAGAAAAGGAG
Organism: uncultured Streptococcus sp.; assembly: GCA_916719965.1. Lineage (GTDB taxonomy): Bacteria > Bacillota > Bacilli > Lactobacillales > Aerococcaceae > Granulicatella. The sequence continues at coordinate 3,549 of CAKAPS010000107.1, read as the reverse complement.
GGGCAAATCAGTGGCCAAAAGAGATTTATATGAAATTTTAGGCGTATCAAAAGATGCCTCTGAAGCAGATATTAAGAAAGCTTATCGTAAATTATCTAAAAAATACCATCCAGATATTAACAAAGAACCTGGAGCGGATGAAAAGTTTAAAGAAATCGCTGAAGCTTATGAAATCTTAGGAGATGCACAAAAACGTGCAGCCTATGACCAATATGGACATGCTTCTTACGATCCAAATTCTGGATTCAGTGGAGGCGGTTTCGGTGGTGGTTTTGATGGATTCGGAGGATTCGGCGGTAATGGAAACTTTACAGGTGGATTCGAAGATATCTTTAGTAGTTTCTTCGGTGGCGGAGGCAGTCGTGCAGACCGTGCGAATATGCCGCGCCAAGGGGCAGACCTTCAATATGTCATGGATTTAACATTTGAAGAAGCTATCTTTGGTAAAGAAGAAACCATTCATTATCACCGCAGCGACGAATGTCAAACTTGTCATGGTACAGGAGCAAAACCTGGTACGCATCCTACAACATGTTCGAAGTGTCATGGTGCAGGTGTGATTAACGTTGAGAGAAATACACCATTCGGTCGTATGATGAGCCAAACAACCTGTGATGTGTGTCATGGTACAGGACAAGAAATTAAAGAAAAATGTCCAACTTGTCACGGTCATGGTCAAGTAGATGAAACACATAAAGTGAAAGTCAAAGTTCCTGCGGGGGTTGAAGATGGAAATCAAATGCGTCTTCAAGGCCAAGGGGAAGTAGGCTTTAACGGTGGCCCTTATGGTGACCTCTATGTCATCTTCCGTGTTGGACAAAGCAAGACTTTTAAACGTCAAGGCGCAGATATTTACTATCAACTTCATGTAAACTTTGCTCAAGCGGCTCTTGGTGACGAAGTGGATGTTCCAACTGTTCACGGTAAAGTGAAATTAAAAGTTCCTGCTGGAACACAATCAGGAACAATTTTACGTTTACGTGGAAAAGGTGCTCCAAAACTTCGCGGAACAGGAAACGGTGACCAACATGTAGAAGTCATCGTAGATACTCCTAAGAAACTGACAGATAAGCAAAAACAAGCATTACAAGTATTTGCGAGTGAGGAAGGAACAGAACTTCATAATGGAGAAGAGAACTTCTTCGACAAAATGAAGAACGCCTTTAAAGATACATTTGAATAATATTAAAAAGAACTTAGCATTTGGTTGCTAAGTTCTTTTTGTTTATTTAGAAGTGACTGCAAGGCGACGAATAATATCTTCGTGCTCAGGATACTTTTCTAATAATTCATCTTGTGTATAGAGTTCGAAGTCTTCGTATTCAAAACCAGGAGTAACGCTGCAACTCACAATCGCAAAGTCTTCTTCGTTGTCCGATTCAATGGTAGATCCAAAGACGACTCCAGCAGGAACTTTAAATTGGAGCTTTTGTCCGTTTCCAGGCCCAATTTCAACAGCTTCGTATGTACCATCTGGATGAATCATATGCACGGTAAGCGCATGACCGAAGTGATAGTACCAAATCTCATCAGAAGAAAGTAAATGGAAATGAGATGGGTTTTGATTCGTTAATAAAAACAGAATAGAGGTGGAGAGTGCACGGATACGATTATCTGGTAATTCTACTGTTTCAATCGCTTTATAAGTCTGACGGAAATAACCACCTTCCACATGTGGTTCTAAGTCTAATTCTTTAATCCATTCTTCTTTCGTTTTCATAGGAGACCTCCAGTCATCATTTTCTACTATTATAACGTAACTTTTTCTACTTGTGAATTGTTGATAGAACAGTAATTATGCTATACTAGTACTATTGGAAAAGTAAGGAGAAGAGTCATGAAAGATAATATTGCTTTAATTGTTTCTAATAAAGACGTTAAGAAAATTAGAGAACTTTTTAATGAGAATTATCCAATTGATATCGCGCTGGCGTTAGAAGAAGTGGATGATGATGTTTTAAAGAATTTCATGTTCTCTATCTCAAATACAAGACTTGCTTCTATTTTAGAAGTTGCTGAACCTGAATTCCAATTACGAATGCTTGAGAAACTCCCATTTAGACGGGTAGCTTTACTATTCCAACAAATGTCAAACGATGATGTCGTGGATATTTTAGGAAATTTACCTGTTGGAATCCGTAAACGTTACATCAATATGATGAAACAAAGTTCTCAAGATGATATCCAAACTATGTTAAATTACGCTCCGGATACTGCCGGAGGGATTATGACCACTGAGTACATTACAGTGAAAGAACACTTAACGGTAGAAGAAACGCTATCTAAATTAAGAGAGATTTCTCCAAACTCAGAAGTTATTAATATTATTTTCGTCACAAGTTTACAACGAAAATTAATTGGTTGGATTGATATTCGTGATCTATTTACACACGATTTAGATGAGAGTTTACATGACGTGATGCATACGAATATCATCTCTGTTTTACCAGAAGAAGACCAAGAAGAAGTAGCTCGTATTTCAACGAAGTATGACTTATCTGTTGTACCTGTAGTCAATAAGCAAAATGTGTTACTTGGGATTATCACAATCGATGATATCGTTCACGTCTTGCAAGAAGAGCACCACGAAGATATGTTATTAATTAGCGGGGTTGAAGGGACAGAAAGAATCGGTGGACCTTTTAAAGAATCGATTAAAAAACGGACACCTTGGCTCTTAATTAACTTAATAACTGCTTTTATGGCGAGTGCGGTTGTCGGTTTATTCCAAGGCACGATTGAACAAGTAGTAGTTCTCGCGGTCGCAATGCCAATTATTACCGGGATGGGTGGGAACTCAGCTTCTCAAACATTAGCGCTGGTAATTCAAGAAGTCGCGATTGGTCAATTAACGTGGGAAAAAGACAAGAAGTATGTATTAAATGAAATTTGGCTTGGATTAGTCAACGGAATTATCACAGGGATTTTTGCAGCGATTGCGCTCTACATCCCATATCAAAACTTTTTCTTATCGATTATCGTTATTTTAGCGATGGCGATGAACTTAATGGTAGGGGCGTTCTTCGGATTCTTCGTACCTTTACTTTTGAAGAAACTAAATCTAGACCCAGCCATTTCATCAACGATTTTTGTAACAACAGCTACAGACGTATTAGGATTCTTTATTTTCTTATACTTAGCTGAATTGTTCTTGCCATTATTATTGTAGTTTGATAGAATGATTTGAATTTTAATGTAGTAGTGTATTAAGGAGTTATTCATGAATTTAGAAGAAATGAAAGAAAGACAGAAGCGCATTCGAAACTTCTCGATTATTGCGCATATCGACCACGGGAAGTCAACGTTGGCCGATCGTATTTTGCAAGCGACTGATACTGTTGCTGACCGCGAAATGCAAGACCAATTATTAGACTCAATGGATCTTGAAAGAGAACGTGGGATTACCATTAAATTAAATGCCGTTGAATTAACATATGATGCAAAAGACGGTACGGAATATATTTTCCACTTAATCGACACTCCAGGTCACGTGGACTTCTCTTATGAAGTATCACGAAGTTTAGCAGCCTGTGAAGGTGCGATTCTTGT
>CAKAPS010000106.1:0-4533 GCA_916719965.1 uncultured Streptococcus sp. | reverse complement strand
CGCGGGAACGCCGTCATACGAAGACGATTAAATTCGATTTCGCAATGTTGTTCTAGGCTTTCTCCCACCATCTTCGTTGATTGTTTCGCCTTAAAGTCTTTATAGAACGCAATGGCTTCGTCTTTTGCCTTCAACTCTAATTCGAACTGATCTTTCTTCGAACGTAATTCCAATTCGTATTTTTCTTTCAGGGCCGTTTGTTGTACTTCTTGTTCCTTTTGTTGCAGCTCTTTTTCTTGTTTGAGTTCAAGAATGGTACGTTCTTTTGCGTGTAAATCTTCTTGGAATTTTTGAGACAATTCTACTTCTTTGAATTGAAGTTGTTGTTTTAATTGATCCAATTCTGCTTGGAGCGCGCTAAATTCTTTCTCTTTTTGATGCAGTGCTTCTTGCACATTCTTTTCTTCCTTGACATCTGCATTCTTCAATGCTAATTCAAGCGAAAGAATCTTTTGTTCAAAGCTGGCACGTTCCTCATCATATAGACGCTTTTCTTGCTCTTTTGCGAGCGCCTTTTCCGTCTCAAATTGCTTCTTCGCAAATTCCAATTGCTTATGAACATCTTCTGCAAATTCCTTATTGCGCACTTGGCTCACAATATCTGCATACGAGTTCTCATCAATCGTAAAAACCGTTTGGCAATGTGGACATTTAATCTCGTTCATCGAACCCCTCCTTTTTATTTCTATTTCATTCTATCACAATATCGAATTTGAGCACAGACCCAAAATAGTTCATTACCATATATGGTAATGAGCTATTTTTTTGCATGCAAAAACTCTCCGCGAATCACTTTCACGGAGAGTCTCACTTTACATTTATTATCCAATAAAGGCTTTGATTTGTTCCACACTTTGTGATGAGTCACAAACTACACGCACTTCGCCATCACGAGCGACTAATAAACCAGGTACTGTAGGCATATTGTATTTCGCACGGAAAGCTGCTAAAGCTTCGTTAGCTCTATCTTCTGAATTGATAAAGTACATTTCTTTTCCTAATGCTTCACGCACTTCGTTGATTTTTGGAGCAAAGCGACGGCAGTATGGGCAAGTTGGACGTCCTACGAAAAGAACGACTTCCTTTCCTTCTGCGATTAACGCTTCTACTTTTTCAGCAGTTGTTTCCACAAATTGGCTTACTTCTTTTTCAAATTGTTCCATGATATCCCTCCATTCACTTAATTTCATTATGACAACGAAAAAAGAGTAGCGCAACAAATGTGCCTACTCTTTCTTATCTTTAGGATTAATTTCTTTATACTTTTTACGAATGTATAATAGACGGCAAATGAACGCTCCTAACATCCCAATAGCAATACCGCCAATAACATTATCAATAAGCATTCCAATTCCAAATCCGATTGCAATCCCAATGACCATGATAAGATTCAATACGGACATTTCTCTAATTCTATCTTTTGGATCTTGTTCCCTCATCGCAACCCCCTACTCAACCACGTCAATATGACACATCTTCATGGCACTTAAAGCATTATCGTGTGACGCTGGCGTTACTCCTGCACAAGCACTCGCAACAACACTCACTGGAACATTAACAAAATGCGCTTTAGCAAGCAGTGCATTACTAATCACACAAATATCTGTACAGATTCCAATGAGTGTAATACTTTCTAAATCTGGCACTTCTTTTTGAATGAGTTCCATTAATTTTTCTGATCCAAATGTTGGTTTTTCAACGCCTTTTGCATGACGACTCTCTAAGGCTTTTTGGATTTGTGGATTTAACTCCCATCCTTTAGACCCTCTCACGCAGTGCACGACTGGCAAGTGACGTCCTTCCTCTGTTTGAAGATAGTCTTCACTATGAGTATCTAGTGTATAAAATACCTTTCCATCGAAATTTTCAATCACCTCAACGGCATTGTCGATAATGGCTACGGCTTCTTTTGAGCCAAGCACTCCATCGACAAAATCATTTTGCATATCTACTACAACTAAAACTTTCATTATTTTCCTCCTATTTATGAAAAAATGCTTTACGGAAACTAAAATAATACAATCCCACTAGAATATATCCTATTCCTACAGCGATAATGGTTGCTACCCCAAAGAATTGAAATAGCTGGTATGAAACCGTGACACCAATTCCGAAAAATAGCATGCTCGTAAAATAAAAGAGCACTTTCCAACGATCCTTAATCTGACCGCGCATCAATCGCCCAAGAACCACTCCAATATCCGTTAAATAGCCCGTAAAGTGAGATGTTCGTACGATAATTCCATGGTAAAAAATGAACATTCCATTTTGTGTTCCGACAACAAACGAGAAGAAATATAACCATTTCTCGTCGCGTAATCCAAACAGAAACAATAGAAGCATCATACTTCCGAACATCATTAATAATACTCCATACCGTTTTGTCGGTTCAAATTTTTTCTTCGAAAATAGAAAACCCGACAATACTCCGCCACCAGAAAAACAAAGAATCATTCCTAGTAAATGGAGCATTGTCCCCCATTCTTCTTCATTGAAGGACAAAACAAATTGCGTAATATTCCCAGTAAAGTGAGTTGTTGGCGTGAAAAATAGTAATAGTGTGACAACATTGACCATTCCCGCTAACGTACTAAGAAGTGCAATCCAAACATCAAAATAAAAACGTTCTTGTTTCTCCATGAGCCCTACTTTCTAAGCCATATACTATAATAAAGGATTCCCCAAATTGCGATATTCAACAGGAATGTCCACGTAAAATAGTGTTTTCGCTTTTTATGGTTAAAAATCACTAACCCAAGTAGTCCACCAAAACCTCCACCAAATAAACCAATCCCAAGTAATGTTTTTTCTGGAACGCGCCACTTTCTCATGACGGCACAAAGCTTATCAAAGCCCATCAACACAAAAAGCAGCCCATTCATTCCCAAAAAGATTAGTGGAATGATATTATTCTTTAAGTCTTCCACTAATTGGCAAACCTTTCTTCAAGGTCGATCACTTCAAATAAGTACTCTCCTTTATTCGTAACTAGACACGGAACTCCCACCATTCCCTGTTCTTTACGCGGAGTAAATACCGCTTCATTATCACGTAATCTCAAAAATTCTTTTAAGTTTCTCATACTGGCTGTAATATCCACTTCACGTGCTGTTACGCCAAGTCTGTCCATAGCCTCTTTAAATGGCACAGTATCTGGACACAGACTACTAAAATAGAGTGTTTTTTCGTTCATTTGTTTGCTCCTTTATAGCTTTCCAATCGTTTGTTGGAGGGCTTGTCTTGCTAATTGATCCGCACCCTTATTTTCACTTTCAGGAATCCACTTCACAAATAATTGTGGAAAGTGTTTCATCTGCTTTTGAATTTCTTTTAAAACGATTCGATTCGCTTCTTTTTTCGTATAATTTTTTTCAATCGCATCAGCGGTTACTTTGGAATCGGTATGCATGAAAATCAGTTCTTCTTGGTATCCTTTCTCCAGCAACCAGCCTAACGCCCAATGAATGGCTGTGAATTCCGCTAAATGATTATCCATTTTTTCTTCCACAGGAATCTTAAATGGCATTTGTTCTCCATCTTTCAAAACGAGGACTCCCAACCCTACGTCTCCTGGATTTCCATTCACGGCCGCGTCTGTATAGACTTTAATCATTTTCGACAACGACCACATGCGTCGCCTGAACGCCATGTGCTCCTCTTGTAATTTCAAAAGTCACCTGTTGACCTTCTTTCAACGACTTGAATCCTTCTTGCGCAATTCCTGTGAAATGCACAAAAATATCTTCATCCATTTTTGTGTTTCGAATGAACCCATACCCTTTTTCGTTGTTAAACCATTTTACAACTCCATTTTCCATGTATACCCCTCCTTATATCATGTACCTTTATTATACTGTTTTCTCTCTATTTGAACAGGTACTAATCCTTCAAATGACGAATAAATGTTTCATCATTCTCGTATAAGCTTAATAATAAATTCTCTCGTTGTAGCTGTACCTCTAGCCACTCAGCTCCATCACTGAAATAACGGTCCAAAAATGGACTAACGCGAAGAAAATCGGATTGAGCCTTTTGCAATAATAGTTCTTTCATCTCTTCTTCTAGAGCGTTTTGTGTATCAATCAACCGTTCAATTTCTACAAATACTGGATGATCATAAACCGAAACAACTTCTGATTTATCGACTTCGACCACCTTTTCGCTAAACGCATCATAGTATCGAATCTTTGCAGTCTTCCCATCCGTTAACCAACATTCGATTAAGAACCCTTTCCAAAACAGTTGTGTCAAAGGGCTCATCAGAAAGGCTTCGATAACGGTCCATTTCAATGGTGTTTGCATCAACATCAAGGTTGTTGACATATAGTCATTCTGCTCTTCTGTTAATGGTTCGTCTTTTTTCAAGCGTTCACTTAATTGTTGTAGCTTCTCGACTTCTGCTTGCGTAAAACGATTTTTTTCCTTTTCGCATAGCAGTGTACACTCTAGAACCTTATCCATTCCAAGTGCTGCAACCACATTTTCGTGAACCAGCCAAGCCTCAACTTGTTTAAATTGCTCATTTTGAATCGC
>CAKAPS010000105.1:0-4730 GCA_916719965.1 uncultured Streptococcus sp. | reverse complement strand
GAACATGATAATTTCCTACTGCTCGACGAACCAACCAACCACTTGGACATCGACAGTAAAGAAGTCCTCGAAGATGCCCTTATCGACTACGACGGCACGATTTGTTTCGTGTCGCATGACCGTTTCTTCATCAACAAGGTCGCAACGGCTATTCTTGAAATCGAAGAAACTGGCAGCACGCTGTATTTAGGCGACTACGACTACTATCTTGAGAAAAAACAAGAGAAAGAAGAACTCGCCGCTTTGCAAGAGGCCAAGGATGCCCCACTAGCAACGACCCAGCCGATGACTGAAGCTAAAGCCAGCTACCACGCTTCTAAAGAAGAGCAACGTCAAATCCGTACGCTCACACGACGCATCGAACAACTAGAAACGGAGATGCACGATATCGAAACGGCCCTCGAACAAGTGCATGAGGCGATGACGCTGGAAGAAAACTATTCTGACCCAGATAAATCTGCTGCCCTCTCAACCGAAGAAGGAGCCCTTCTCGAGCGCCAAGAAACACTTCTTGAGGAATGGGAAGAAGCGTCTCTAGCGCTAGAAGAATTCAATTCATAATCTTTTGAAATTATCATATATGATAATTTTGTACTTGCAATTCATCTCTAGCTCTAGAAGAGTTCAATCCATAATCTTTTGAAATTATCATATATGATAATTTTGTACTTACAATTCATCTCTAGCACTAGAAGAATTCAATCCATAATCGTTTGAAATTATCATATATGATAATTTTGCATTTTCAGCAAATCAAAGAAGCGTAGACTCTTTTTATAGAGCCTACGCTTCTTTTTTAGTTTACTGTTGCCACTGACTTTGATAGAGATTGTAGTAAAATCCACGTTGCTCCATCAAGCTGGCATGATTTCCTTTTTCAATGACATGTCCGTCTTTCAAGACGAGAATCACATCCGCGGTACGAATGGTCGATAAGCGGTGCGCCACGATAAAGCTCGTGCGTCCTTCCATCAGATGTTGAAAGGCTTCTTGAATCTTCAACTCGGTACGCGTATCGATGGAAGAAGTCGCTTCATCGAGAATCAGCATATTTGGTTGTCCCATCATCACACGCGCGATGCAGAGCAATTGCTTTTGCCCTTGCGAGAAGTCCCCACCATCATCTGAAATCACCGTATCATATCCTTGTGGCAGACGATTCACGAATCCATGAATATGGCAGAGTTTGGCGATGCGAATCATCTCTTCTTCGCTAATGGTTGGATTTCCCATCGTGATATTCTCACGGACAGTTCCCGTTTGAAGCCATGTTTCTTGAAGCACCATTCCAAATCCATTGCGCAATGAATGGCGGGTGATGTCTTCAATCGAATGGCCATCGATCGCTAATCTTCCACTATTAATATCGTAGAAACGCATCAATAAATTAATCAATGTCGTCTTTCCACTTCCGGTTGGACCGACAATCGCCACGCGTTGCCCTGGTTTTACATCCAACGAGAAGTCTTCAATCAACGGTTGGTCTTTCACGTAAGAGAAGTCCACATGGCTAAATTCCACCGCACCGTCGAAACTTTCTGGAGACACAGCATCCTCACGTTCTGGACTTTCAGAAGGTTGTTCCAATAGTTCAAACACTCGGTTAGCACAGGCAATCGCATTTTGCAATTCGGTAATCACACCTGAGATTTCATTGAATGGTTTCGTATATTGGTTGGCGTAACTTAAGAAGGCCGATAGTTGTCCAACCGTCACGCCACCATTAATGACGAAGAACGCCCCGAACACGCCCACACTGGTGTAGACAATACTATTAACAAAGCGCGTTGCCGGATTCGTGATGCTCGAGAAGAAAATAGCCTTAAGCGATACATCCGTTAGGTTCTTATTAATCACCGAGAAGTCCTCGATGACTTTTTCTTGTTGCTGGAAGGCCGTCACCACTCGTGTCCCCTCAATCATCTCATTCATATAGGCAGTTTGATCCCCACGAATTTCCGATTGTTGTTTAAAGAAATGATAGGATTTCTTCGCAACAAAGCTAGCCATGACAAAGGATACTGGCGTCACCACCACTACTACAAGCGTTAATGTCACATTCACACTGAGCATAAAGACTAACGTTCCTAGAATCGTCATCACACCCGTAAATAACTGCGTGAATCCCATCAATAGCCCGTCCGCGAATTGATCCGCGTCTGCGATAATACGGCTCTCGATTTCTCCGGCTGGATGAATATCTAAATAACTGAGTGGCAAGGTTTCGATTTTTTCAAGTGCATCTCTACGAAGGTCACGTACAACCGAGTACGTCATCTTGTTATTGCTGAGGTTCATAAACCACTGCGCAATAGCTGCCATTGCCGTAAAGAGTGCAATTTGCCAAAGGATAGCAAATAGTCCTTCATAGAACACTTGGCCCGTGTCTATCATTTGGTCCACGGCTTCCCCGACTAATTTTGGAATCATTAACGTTCCGAATACATTCACACTCGCCAAAAGAATGGACGCTACAAAGTAGATGCGATAGCGACGGATGTAGCGGAGGACTTTACGGATGGTTTCCCATTGAGTTGTCTGTCTCATGCTTCATCCTCCTTTGGAAATTGTGAATAGTAAATTTCTTGATAAATTTCGTTGTTCGCTAAAAGCTCTTCATGCGTGCCTTTGCCGACAAGATTTCCTTCGTCTAACACGAGAATTAAGTCTGCATACTGCACAGAAGCTGCCCGTTGCGACACAATAAAGGTCGTTGGACGTGGCGTTTGGTTCTTGATGGCTTCACGCAATTTTGCATCGGTCGCAAAGTCTAACGCCGAAGCACTATCATCTAAAATTAAAATTGGTGCTTGTTTGGCAATCGCACGTGCAATCGTCATCCGTTGTTTTTGCCCACCGGATAAGTTGCGACCATTTTGTTCGATACCATAATCCAGTCCGCCTTCTTTTGTTTGTACAAACTCGCTAGCTTGAGCGACATCGAGCGCATGTTCTACGACTTCAGTAGAAGCCGATGCATTTCCAAAACGGACATTGTCGGCAATCGTTCCACGGAAGAGTTGCGCCTTTTGTAAGACCATTGCGACCGCTCCACGAATCGATGCAAAACGGTAGTCACGAACGTCATTGCCGAATACTTCAACTTTCCCTTGGGTCGCATCATAGAACCGAGGAATCATATTCACAAGAGACGATTTCCCGCTACCAGTCCCACCGATAACGCCGACGGTCTGTCCTTTCAATGCGGTAAATGAAATATGGTTGAGCGCTGCATTTTGGTCTCCTTGATACGTCAATGTCACGTCTTTAAACGCCACTGCCACTTCGCCATCAGGATGAACCTCTTTCGTTCCTTCGACCATATCAGGCTCAATCGATAGAATATTGTCGATACGTTCCGCACTCGCTACAGATTTTGTCATCGTTACGACAAGATTCGCGAACTTCACAAGCTCCACTAGAATTTGTGACATGTAGTTTGTTAAAGCGATAACGTCCCCTTTTGACAAGGCCCCTGTATCCACTTTAATCGCCCCACCATAAAGAATGACGATGAGAGCCACATTCACAATCACAAACGTAATAGGGTTCATAGCGCCTGAGAGGCCACTCACCTTTTGTTGCGCTTGATTCAACGTTTCAGTATCTTCTCTAAAGGTATGAATTTCTTTTTCTTCACGGTTAAATGCACGAATCACACGCACACCGAGCAAGTTTTCATGCACGAGACGCATAATGCGATCTAATTTCCCTTGCACACGTCGATACATTGGAATCGTCCAGTAAATAATTCCGAATACGACGATAGCTAAAATCGGCACCGTAATGACAAACGTCCATGCCATTTCTACATTCACGACAAATGCCATTACAATCGCTCCTCCGACGATAAACGGTGAACGGAGCAATAGACGAAGCGCGATATTTAACCCGCTTTGCACGAGATTGATATCACTCGTCAAACGCGTGAGTAAAGTGTCATTTCCCAGCGCATCGAGTTGCGAAAAGCTAAAGTATTGAATTTTTGAAAAGAGCGCCTGTCTTACATCAGCGGTAAATCCAGTCGCCGCCTTTGCCGCAAAATACTGAGCGGTAATCGACACGACAACGCCTAAAATTCCTAGACAAATTAGGATGGCCCCTTGATGAAGAATCAAGGTCGTGTCTTTATTTCCAATCCCTTTGTCGATGATGACCGCCATAATGAGCGGAACAAATAACTCCAGAATCGCTTCGAATAATTTGAATAACGGTGCCAATATCGTTTCTTTCAGATACGGCTTTAAATAAGGTTTTAACTTGTTCACACGCGTACTTCCTTTTACAACCATAGTACTTTTATTTTATCACAATTTGCGTTCTACAAAAGCAGAAACCCTTGATTCCTACTGTTGATTATACAGGGTGTAACAATTATGTTACGTAACAAAAATGTTACACTCACTTTTAATTTCCTAAAGATGTATCATTAATGATACAAAACTTTTTTTATACCCACAGTGGAGTATATATGCGAAAAAGGGAGCGTAGGAATTTTATTCCATAACTAAAGAACTTATAAAATGTGACGCAGTAGCTGATTGAATTAAGCTTCATCACTCGTGATTTGCTTAATTCTAATCAGCCTTGCGGGGGTAAGACTACAAAGCAAAAAGGATTCACACTGTGAATCCTTTTTTGTCTTTGGTCTTACTCCCGGTAGGATTGAGACCTTGGCTCAATCCGATGCCTTTACTATCATCACTATGAAGATGTCCCCAGAGGGCGAT
>CAKAPS010000104.1:0-4742 GCA_916719965.1 uncultured Streptococcus sp. | reverse complement strand
TTTAGTACATTGTTGAAATGGATGGAACATGCCAAACTAAAAACGATTTTCGCAACGTTTATCGTTCTATTTGCCGGACTCGGAGCGTCTTTTGTTTCAGGGATGATGCCTTCGATGGGCCAACAAACCCTTATCATCGCTGGTAAATTAGGACCTGAACCAGAAATCTTAGCGAATATGTATAAACTCTTAATTGAGGAAAATACGAAGCTGAAAGTCGAAGTGAAACCAAACTTCGGGAAGACAACGTTCTTGTATGAAGCCTTGAAGAATGGGGACATCGACATTTACCCAGAATTCACAGGAACGATTACGGAGAGCTTGTTGAAGCCAGCGCCAAAAGTATCGCATGATCCAGAAGAAGTATACGAATTGGCGAAAGAGGGCATCTTGAAGCAAGACAATTTGGCATACTTGAAGCCAATGGAATACCAAAATACGTATGCCGTAGCGGTCCCAAGAGCCATCGCTGAAAAATACGGACTCAAGACCATCTCAGACTTGAAGAAAGTCGAAGGTCAATTAAAAGCTGGATTCACACTTGAATTCAATGACCGAGATGACGGAAACCGCGGCCTTCAAAAAGTATACGGATTGAACTTAAACGTCGCAACGATGGAACCAAGCCTGCGCTACCAAGCGATTCAATCGGGGGACATTCAAATCACCGACGCTTATTCTACGGACGCAGAAATCACGCGTTATGACTTGGTAGTGTTAGAAGACGACAAGCAGTTATTCCCACCGTACCAAGGCGCACCTTTAATGAAAGAGGCGTTGTTGAAACAACATCCGGAATTGGAAGGTGTGTTGAATGTCTTAGCTGGAAAGATTACGGCGGAACAGATGAGTCGTATGAACTATGAAGTGGGAGTAGAAGGCAAGTCTGCTGAAACAGTTGCTCGCGAGTTCTTACAAAGTGAAGGGCTGTTAAAGAAATAAAAAATGGGATTTGTTAAAATCCTTCAGAATCCTTTGGATTTGTATTATTACTATTTCAGAGTCCAATCATACCTTCGTTAATTAGACTAACTTTGGTGGAGCAGAGTATAAGTACAATTTGTCTTACTGTGATTCATTTAATGAGCAGAATAAACAGTAGTAATTTTTAGTATTAGTGGATATTTATGTTTATTAAAATATGAAGGAGCTTTGGGTTATAGTAATGATAACCGTGACAAACAAGCAATGTGAATTATAGCGGGTTAAAGTTTTAACTTTTACCCGCTCTTTGAAGCTTGCTAGGGCTGAGACCTAAGGCTCAGCCCGATGTAGCAGTTATCATTACTATAACGAACCAAAGGTCCGATAATATTTTAATAAATATCTGGTATTTAGGTAATGAATGAAAAAGGAATCAAGCGACTGCTTGATTCCTTTTTCTTATTCTTGAACTTTTTGGAACTGGAGGACAATTGTTTCTGGAAGATCATAAATATCGTTATGTCCACTGAGTGTTAACGTTAGAATATCATTTTCGATTGAATATGAATAAGTGACAGGTTTGTCGCTGAGAACAGAAGTTGTTGCTCGTATGTCACCTGCAAAGAAAATTGGGGCAGTGAAAGTAATGGTTTTTGCTTGAGTGTCCACTTTCCCGTTTTTAATCGTTCCATCAAGGGTCTGCTTATCCTCTGAAAGACCACCGACTGCATCAGGGAATTTTTTGAAAAGTAGTTCAACATAGCTCTGATATCGTTTAAGTCCTTCTTCTTTTGAAATATTTTGATTTTTAAACTCAGTATCATAGTATGCTTCAAAGCTAATATTCATATCATAGGCGCCGTGATATTCAGCGGTATTGCCATTAATCGTAATTTCAGAAGCAATCGTTGTTTTTTCAGCACCGATTAGCATAATTAGCAATCCGTCAAATTGATCAACCGGATTAGTGTATATTAGAATGCTTTCTAGACTTTCACGCAGATTATAAATCTTCCATTTTCCATCTAAAGAGACTTCCTGTTTGGCAGTTTCGGTTGTTGCTTCTGACTGCGCTACAGTAGTTTCTTCTTGTTTTCCGGTACAGCCTGTAAGAAGGAGTAGTGAAAGGAAAGCGATCCACAGCGTTAATTTTTTTGTTATTGATTGATACATGTGAAGGCTCCTTTCTATTCTGTTACTTTCTTGAATGTCATTTTCATGGTTGCTAAAACGCCTCGCTCGTTATTGCCTCGAGCGCTGACTACAAGGGTATCCCCATCTAATTCGTATTGATAGGTAATTGGACGAGCAGGTTGCATGGTGATTCCTAATGAAAATGTCATGAGGAGAATTGGTGTTTCTTTAAAAGTAATCGTTTTGTTGCTTGTATCCACAACACCTTCAGGCAGAGAAAAATCAAATTGATTTGTTTCTTTGTCCATCTCGATTTTAGTGACTTTTAAAGCTCGAAGTATTTTTGCATAACCTTCATATAAAACAGACTTGTATTCGGATTTATCTGGGAAAGCATTTTTATAAATATGTTCATATAAATTCTCGAAATATTTAGTGAAGTTATAGCTGTATTTAAATTCAGCTTCATTTCCAGAAATAACGAGTTGTGGTTTCCAGTCAGCTAAATCATCAATCGCATAGGCGTACAGCGTTGGGTCAGCACCTCTGAGGACAAATGATTTTCTTAGAGTGGTCTTCACATCAGTTAATTCCCATGTGCCATCAAGGGTTTCGTTCTGTGCAACAGTTGTTTCTGGTGTAGTCGTTTGGCTAGTTGTTGTTGCGGTACTGCATCCTGCAAATAGGAGGGCACATAAAACCGTTATCGTACCTAGCCAATATTTCTTAGTCCATTGTTTCATAAAAGGACCTCCTAAAAGTTGTTCTTATTATTATATCGTAACTCTTTGTGACAAAAATCGCAAATCATTCTACGGAATACTTTAAAGTGATGATAGGACATAAAAAAAGAATGTAGTGAAACTACATTCTTTTTTGGTTTCTCAGTATTATCTGGTGGAGTGGCGATAGCGAATGGATTATTCCGCTACTTTTTTGAAATGCATTGTGTAGTAGAGAGTAACTGAATCTCCATTGTCAAGGTCTTGTTTTTGTTCGAGTGACAGTGTTAATATTCCATCTTCAAGGGTATATTTATAGGTCACTGGATATACGAATTTCCCACTCGAGAATGTTACTAAATCAATGAACATTGGTGCGTTCTTGAATTCAAATGTACCAGCATTCTCATTAATGGTAATATCTTTTAAGGTTTGATGGATTTCATATTTTTCATCATTGAACTCAAAGCTGAGGGGGAGATTATGTTTGTTATAAGTTTCCAGGTTTTTTTTCAAATCGTCATACTGATTTTTAATATATTGTTCTTTGGTTCCTTGGACACTTGTTAACTTTTGACCCTTCGCGTAGTCATAGAAGTTGCCGACAGCCACATTGGTCGTTGCTGTAAGATCGTATACGGCAGAATCCCCTGTAATCGTTAGTGTCGGCGTCACGTCCTTGAAGGCATCAGAGTAGATGAGTCGGCGTGGAAGTCGACTCGAAAACTCCTCATATCCTAAGCTACGTTCGAGAGTACTTCTGAAGTCGATTTGTTCCCATTTTCCTTCCAGTGGATTGGAAGGAGCAGTTGTTGTAGTTGTTGTAGTAGCAGTTTGGTTTCCGCAGCCGGCAAGCATTAAAAGAGAGCAGCCAGCAATGAATAATGGTTTTAAGTATTGTTTAAACATGGTCGCATCTCCTTTCTATTTCTTTTCTGCACTTGGTACGCGTTTGAAAGTCAGTTCAAAATGAACAGGAAGATTATCCTTCGTCTTCATATCGGCGTAGATTGTCAAGATGCCGTCTTTCACTTCATAGTTGTAAGTTGCTGGTTCGAATCTGTGATCTTTATCCGCTGTTGTTAATGGGAAAGAGTCAAGAATGATAAGCCCTTCGTCAAATGTGACAGTCTTTGCTTTTTCGTCAATAGTTCCTGTAGCCTCGTAGCTATAAGTTCCAGTCGATGTATCCATTGATGCTTTGTATTTCTTGAAGTTTTGCACGAACTCTGGTTGTGCGTTAATATAACGGCTAACAAATTCGTCTTCTGTCATTTTGTTCTTGTCCTTTGAAATCTCGTAGAATGCTTTTGCGAACTTCTTCGAGTCAAATTGATAGCTTAGCTTTGCGCTTGTGCCATCAACGGAGAATTTCATCTTGAAGTCTTTAAAGGCTTCAATGAATTTCGCATAAGTATAACTTTTCATTCCTTTCGGGAAAAAGGCTTTCTGCAATGAATCGAGCTCGTATACGGATTCCCATTCACCAGCAATATTATTTGGATCTTTTTGGTCTTGTTGCGCTTGTGCTTGTTGCGCGTTATTGGCATTTTGGTCTGAAGCTTGGTTCTGTCCACATCCAGCAATCACAAAAACTGTGGCAAGAGAGAAGAGACCAAGAAACAGTTTCTTAGTTTGTCTAATCATTGTTAGACCTCCTTCAAACAGATTGTTGTATTATGCTTATATTATACTTCTAAAATTTTTGTTTTACAAGGGTTTTCACAAAAATTGCCATTTTCTTCTGTCGCTTCACCATTATTCAACAGAATAAGAGAGAATAACCTAAGAAGCAGGCGTATACAATAGTTGAGGTTCTTAAGGGACTTTATGTGTAAAAAAGATTTACTTAAATCTATTAAAATACGAAGGACCTTCGGGTAATAGTAATGATAACCGCGACAAACGAGCAATGTGAATTAGAGCGGGTTAAAGTTTTCAACTTTTACCCGCTCTTTGAAG
>CAKAPS010000103.1:0-4758 GCA_916719965.1 uncultured Streptococcus sp. | reverse complement strand
TCACTCGTGATTTGCTTAATTCTAATCAGCCTTGCGGAAATCCTTCACGGTGCGAAGGATTTGAGACCACTATAAGAAAAAGGACTCACACTGTGAGTCCTTTTTTAGCTTTTGTCTTACTCCCTATTTACGTAAACCGTGTTCTTCGATGTACTCCGCAATTTGGATGGCATTGCTCGCTGCACCCTTACGGATGTTATCGCCCACACACCAAATATGGAAGCTATTTGGTTGAGAGATGTCGCGACGAATACGTCCCACGTACACTTCATCATGACCAGTTGCTTGTAATGGTGTTGGATATACATTTTCCTCAGGTTTATCTAATACGATTACGCCTGGTGCTTTTTCTAAAATTGCACGAATTTCTTCAGGAGTTGTATCTTTTTCGAAAGTCACATTGATTTCTACAGAGTGTGAGTTGAATACAGGCACACGCACACAAGTAGCTGTGATGGCTACATCGTCTGACAATCCTAGAATCTTGCGAGTTTCTTGAATCATTTTCATTTCTTCTTTTGTATAGCCGTTTTCTAAAAATACGTCGATATGTGGCAATACATTATTGTAAATTGGGTGTGGGTAGTTTGTTGGAGCTTCCCCTTTTTCCCCATTTCTTAAATCATTAATCCCTGCTTGTCCAGAACCTGAAACAGCCTGATAAGTTGTATACGCCACACGTTTCAACCCAAATGCATCATGCAATGGACGTAATGGCACAACCGATTGGATTGTTGAGCAGTTTGGATTTGCGATAATCTTACGCTCTAATGTTGGTGCGTTACATTCTGGTACGACTAAATCAATCTCTGGATCCATTCTCCATGCGCTTGAGTTGTCGATAACTATCACACCGTCACGTTCTGCGATTGGCGCAAATTTCAATGAAGTGCCGCCCCCTGCTGAGAAGATAGCGTAGTCAATATCACGCTTGAAGGAGTCTTCCGTTAATTCTTCGACTACATAATCTTTTCCTCTAAACTGTAGTACTTTCCCTGCTGAACGCGCTGAAGCAAGTAGATATAAGTGGTCTACTTGTAAGTTACTTTCTTCTAAACGTTCAATCATTTTTGTTCCAACGACACCTGTCGCTCCTACAATTGCAATATTTACCATAAAAAAATCTCCTTTTTGCTAAAACGCTATGTTGAAAATTATAGCGAATCTCTCGTTGAAAGTAAAGAATTGTCTTTCTTCGCAACACATTTGTAGCTAGTGTAGATACACTCTTTGATGAGTGCGTCATCTGTGCACACATTCAGTGCAATTGAAATCCAATGTTTCTTATTCATATGATAGGCTTCATAAACCCCGTCAGTCGATAGGAGTCGTTCCTTGTCTTCCGGATGAATCTTCACGTTCAAAATAAGGGCGTTCGCCTGGGAAGCCACTCCTAGTTTTTGAAGCGGCACTTCCATCATGAGCCCATACCATTTGCCTTTATCTTCGACCATAAAACCCATTGCATCTGTCTTCTCAAACGGATTACCATGATACGGGACGATATTTTTGGTCATCCACTTCGTCCACTTCTGGCGCGCTTCTTCGATATCCGATTGCTCCGGATGCATCCATTGGAACGCTAGCTCACTTGCCTCTTCGCGCAAGGCTTGAGCGATACTGCTACTCGTTGTTGGGATATCAAATAACTGATAGCGCTCGTTAACATCATCGAGCGCTATCATTTCTAAGCCTAGTTTTTTGCTGGAACTCACCACCTGAAAGTAAAATCCCTCCGTTTGACTTGGAAAGATTTTTCCTTCCAGTTCTGGTAAGTCCTTTGTTAATGTCCATTTCATAAATGCGTCCTCTTATAAGCGATACTCCGCACGCAATTCCAGAATCACGTCGCGTAAGTCTGCTGCTTTCTCGAAATCGAGGTCTTTGGCTGCCGCACGCATGTCCAACTCGAGTAACTCAAGCGCTTCTCGGCGTTGTTCTTGCGTCATGTTCTTGAAGTCTTTTGCAGTCGTTGGTGCATCTTCTTTTTCGACCTCGTGCGTAATCGCAATTAAATCGCGAATATTCTTCACGATGGTCTTCGGAACGATACCATGTTCTTTATTGTACGCCTCTTGGATGGCACGACGACGATTCGTTTCATCAATCGCTTTTTGCATCGAATCCGTAATCTTATCGGCATACATAATCACGCGGCCGTTCGCATTACGCGCTGCACGTCCAATCGTTTGAACAAGAGCACGTTCACTACGAAGGAATCCTTCCTTATCCGCATCCAGAATCGCCACAAGGGATACTTCCGGCACGTCTAACCCTTCACGAAGCAAGTTGATTCCGACCAACACGTCGAATTCCCCGAGTCGTAAGTTACGGATGATTTCCGTACGTTCCAATGTCTTAATGTCACTATGCAAGTACTTCACCTTAATGCCCACTTCTTCTAAGTAGTCGGTCAAGTCCTCTGACATCTTCTTGGTCAACGTCGTAATAAAGACACGCTCATTGCGTTCGACACGTAAGTTGATTTCACTAATAAGGTCATCAATCTGTCCTTTAATTGGACGCACTTCCACTGGCGGATCGAGCAAGCCGGTTGGACGAATGATTTGCTCGGTAACTGTTGGTGTATGAGACAATTCGTAAGGCCCCGGAGTCGCCGAAATGTAAATGATTTGTGGTACGCGTTCCTCGAACTCTTCAAAGCGCAATGGGCGGTTATCTAAAGCGCTTGGTAAGCGGAAGCCGTATTGAATCAACTGCTCCTTACGAGCACGGTCCCCGTTATACATCCCACGAATTTGTGACATCGTAATATGCGACTCATCGACCACGAAGAGCGAATCTTTCGGGAAGAAGTCTAATAAAGTATACGGTGGTTGCCCTGGACGTCGGCCATCCATATGACGGGAGTAGTTCTCAATCCCGTTACAGTAGCCCATCTCTAGTAGCATTTCGATATCGTAGTTGGTGCGTTGCTCCAAGCGTTGTGCTTCGAGTAACTGATGGTTGTCCCGTAATTCTTTCAGTCGTTCCGCAAGCTCTTCTTTAATCGTAGCTACGGCCCGTGAAATTTGGTCTTCGTTCGCCACAAAGTGCGTTGCCGGGAAGATTGGCACGTGTTCCACGGTTGCTTTAATTTCACCCGTCAACACATCGACTTCTTTAATCGCTTCGATTTCATCTCCAAAGAATTCAATACGAAAGGCCGTCGCATCATTTCCTGGTAGGAAGATTTCAACGACATCCCCACGAACACGGAAAGTTCCGCGGCGGAAATCATAGTCGTTACGCTCAAATTGCATTTCGACCAATCGGCGTAATAAGTCATCACGTTCGATTTCCATGCCTTCACGAAGCGACAATACATGGTCGCGGTAATCTTCTGGGTTTACTAAACCATACATCGAAGACACGGACGCCACTACAATCACATCACGACGTTCTAGAAGGGCGCTTGTGGCCGAGTGACGTAATTTATCAATCTCATCGTTGACGCTCGATTCCTTCTCAATATACGTATCGCTGGCAGGAACGTATGCCTCTGGTTGATAGTAGTCATAGTACGACACAAAATATTCGACCGCATTGTCCGGGAAGAATTCTTTTAACTCTCCGTACAACTGGCCGGCTAATGTTTTATTATGTGCTAATACGAGCGTTGGTTTATTGACTTCTTGAATGACATTGGCAATCGTGAACGTCTTCCCTGTTCCGGTTGCCCCAAGTAATGTCTGTTCTTTGACCCCATTTTTGATGCCATCGGCGAGTTCTTTGATGGCTTGAGGTTGGTCTCCATTTGGTGCGTAAGGAGCCACTAATTTAAATTGATCCATGACTTCACCTCTTTCTTTTCTAGTATACCATCATTACGGGAGTTTTACCGTTTGTCTGTCTTGTTCTTTCACAATACCTTGCTTGCAATTCAAGTAGGACTTTTGTATAATAGTTCGTGTTGGAAACAACTGATCAGTAATTATACATGTTAAATGAAAGAGGGGTGAACCCATTGCCAAATATCGCATCACAAATCAAACGTGTTCGTACTAACAAAAAGTCAACACTTGCTAACAACGCTCAAACTTCTGCTATGCGTACAGCTATCAAAAAATTTGACGCTGCTGTAGCTGAAGGTGCTGAAAATGCTGAAGAATTATTACGTGCTGCTCACAAAGCAATCGACGGAGCTGCTTCTAAAGGATTAATCCACAAAAACAAAGCTTCTCGTGATAAATCACGTCTTGCTGCAAAATTAAGCAAATAATATGTAGCCTGAGAATTGATCTCGGGCTCTTTTTTTATGCTCTGAAATAGAAGCGGTGCTTCTTGGTTGGGTAAAATCCTTACGGATTTCTTCAAGGTAAATTGTTATATCGGATAAACTGAAAAGAATCAGTTTTGTTATTGAAAGAGTTATAGCGAGGCAACGGCTCGAACCTAGGTCTCTCACCTTTAAAGCCTCAAAGCAGGAGTACGGAAGAACTTCCTACTCCTGCTAATTCGCATTTAATGCACTTCCCCGCTATTCTTTCAATAAACTGATTCTTTTTTTGTTTATCCTCTATTTAGATTTCACCCGTAGAATCCGTAAGAATTTTACTCCTATTGCGTTATTTCAGAGCTAAAAAATGCCCGAACAATGGGACCACTCCGAAAAAACAAAAAGAGCCCGTTCAATTCGAAGGCGGAGGGGAAAAAGAAAGGGTGGCCGGGGTAGGAAAAGGTGCCAAAAATATTCCCCGAATAATGTAAAGGGTCCGAAATAAAAACAGAGTGCCCGAGGGAGGTGTTTAGTCTCCT
>CAKAPS010000102.1:0-4981 GCA_916719965.1 uncultured Streptococcus sp. | reverse complement strand
CGTTGAAGTGGTTGACTCTTCTGGTAAAACAGTCGCAAGTCTAAAAGCTTCTAAGTCATTCTCAACGGTATTAATTAGTAGCCCAGAGATTAAAGAAGGCGAAAAATATACGATTAAAGTCGGTTCAAACTCAACTACAGCAACAGCTTCTAAGCAAGCAGCGAATATCGGTGGTAGACCTGGACAAGGTGGCCCTGGCGGCGGACAACCAGGTCAAGGCGGTAGACCAGGAGGTAGATAAGGCCGATAAGAATTCTAAGGAACCGTGAAAGGGGTGAGTCCACCAAAATATGAAATCGAATGATGAAATGAATATTAACGCATTAACAAGTGAGGTGGAACACTATGGAATAAAGAAAATTAAAGAAGTTGAAAAGTTGTTTAGACAGAAAGGGGGGATTCCACCAAAATAAGAATGCGATGAGACCGTTCAAACGTTAGACGACAATCAGGAGTCCAAAACGAAACAAAAGTTCTCAAAAAAATAACAAAAACTACAGCACACAAAACCAAAAAACGGGGTATTATCTCAGCTATCGAAAGCTTAACTGAGACAACACCCCGTTTTCATGTTATATTATCTAACATAAGAGGTAAGGGTATTTTTGACAAAAGATAAAACCATTATTTACAATAACCCTATAAAGGAGGAAGACAGATGGGTGAAAAGGAATTACGACGTTCACTAGCCGTCTTTCCAATCGGAACAGTCATGAAGCTGACCGATTTATCAGCACGACAAATTCGCTATTATGAAGAACAGCGCTTGGTTATCCCAGAACGCTCTGAGACGAACCGCCGAATGTATTCATTGAATGATGTCGATCGCTTATTGGAAATTAAAGATTATTTGGCCGATGGATTAACCATTATGGCCATTCAGAAGATTTTCAATAAGAACACAAATCCCGTATCGAAGGAGAGCGTAAAAGATGCGCTGACGGATGAGGATGTCCGACGAATCTTCTACGACGAGATTATGCATATTAGCCGCTACTCTGGCGGAGAAAAATGGAACTTATAGGAGGAAACCAATGATTACACATGAAGAGATTAGAAGACAGGTAGAAGAGAAAGATGTTCGTTACTTACGATTGATTTTCACGGATATTCTAGGAACGATTAAAAATGTGGAAGTGCCAATTACGCAATTAGATAAAGTGTTGGCCAACAAAATGATGTTCGACGGTTCTTCAATTGAAGGATTCGTTCGTATCGAAGAAAGTGATATGTACTTATATCCAGACCTTTCAACTTGGGTGGTTTTCCCATGGAGCAGCAAACACGGTACAATCGCACGTTTAATCTGTGATGTATACAAACCAGATGGAACGCCATTTGCGGGGGACCCTCGTTCAAACTTAAAACGTGTGTTAAATGAAATGAAAGAATTAGGTTTCTCAAACTTCAACTTAGGACCAGAGCCAGAGTTCTTCTTATTCAAATTGGACGAAAACGGCGAACCAACGCTTGAAGGAAACGACCAAGGTAGTTACTTTGACTTAGCTCCAATCGACCTTGGGGAAGAATGCCGTCGTGAAATCGTTCTTGAATTAGAAAAGATTGGGTTCGATATCGAAGCAAGTCACCACGAAGTAGCGCCAGGTCAACACGAAATCGACTGGAAATACTCAGATGCAGTAGCTGCTTGTGACAACATCCAAACATTCAAATTGGTTGTAAAAACCATTGCACGTAAACATGGATTACATGCGACATTTATGCCAAAACCAGTATTCGGAATTGCTGGTAGCGGAATGCATTTCAACTTATCTTTATTTGATGAAGACGGAAACAATGCGTTCTTCGACGAAAATGGCGACCAACGTCTAAGCGATACTTGCCGTCACTTCATCGCTGGAGTCATGAAACATGCGAAAGCTTTAACGGCCGTATGTAACCCAACGGTAAACTCATATAAACGTTTAGTTCCAGGATACGAAGCGCCTGTATATATTGCATGGTCTGCACGTAACCGTTCACCGCTAATCCGTATTCCAGAATCTCGTGGCATTTCAACTCGTATCGAATTGCGTAGCGTGGATCCATCTGCAAATCCATATTTAGCAATGGCTGCGATTTTAACAGCTGGTCTTGAAGGGGTTAAAGAAAAAATGGAAGTTCCTGCAGCTATCGACCGCAACATCTATGCGATGTCTGCTCGTGAACGTAAAGAAGCTGGAATTGATGATTTACCAGGAACATTAAACGAAGCGATTGAATACTTGAAACAAGACGAAACCGTTCAGTCAGCTTTAGGAAGTCATATCCTAGACAACTTCATCGAAGCAAAACGTTTCGAATGGGCTGCTTACCGTAGTCAAGTTTCACAATGGGAATTAGACCAATACTTGAAACTATTCTAAAAATTATACTGAGAGTGCACTAACAAGGTGCGCTCTTTTTATGTTCTATTTTATTCTTTGAGATAAATCTTGTATAAGACCGTCTTCTGTTGATACGTAAAGCTTTTTCTTTGTTAAAGTTTTGACATATTTTGCTGAAAATGTAATACTGGTAAGGAAACGTAAAAAGGAAAGAGAGTGCTCACATGTATATAAAAGAGATGTCGAATGCGTTAGAAGAGTATCATGCTTTTATGGAAACTCAAGCTAACAGAACGGTTTTCCAAACGCCTGAATGGGGCGAAGTGAAAACGGATGGCTCATGGACAAGAGATGTACTTCTTGTTATGTCCGATAATCATGAACCTGTTGCGGCTGCGATGATTCTTTATCGTAAATTACCAGGTGTGAATAAGTTTTTAGCATATGCACCGCGCGGAATCGTAACCGACTATACAAATGCTGAACAATTAAAATCAGTCTTTGCGACTTTAAAAGTGTATTTGAAAGCTAAAAATGCATTTGGTTTGAAAATTGACCCAGAATTACAATGGCGTGAATGGACAAACAAGTTCGAAATGGTTGAAGGTGGATTCAATAATGAAGAATACCGCAAAAACATTTTAGCGGCTGGATTCGTAGAACGCCCAATGGACTTAGGGTTCGATGGCATTCAACCACGTTTAACGATGATTTTACCGTTGAAAGACGAAGGAAAAGGCATCGTTGAAACGTTCAATAAGAAAGAACGTTATAAAGTGAATGTAGCGAAGAAACAAGGGGTTGTTTGCTACAAGGGAACACTTGAAGATATGCCAATCTATGATGAGTTAAATAAAATTACGGCTGAACGTGATAAATATGTGGCGCGTAGCATCGAGTATTTAACAACAATGTACCAACACCTTCATCCTAAAGGCATGGTGGATTTATACTTTGCGAAAGTGGACTACAATGTGCAATTAGCATTTGCGACAAACCGCTTAGAAACAGCGCAAAAAGAATTCTATAAGTTAACAGGACAATTGGAAACATTGAACAATCCTAAACGTATCGAAAACGTTCAAAAGCAAATTGAATCATTAAAAGTCAATATCGCTAAATACGAAAAAGAAATTGAACGCGTGAAAGGCGACTTAGAGAAGTATCCGGAAGGAAAAGTAGTCAGCGGAGCGTTTGTGGTAACGTACTTAGATAAAGCGTACTACTTATATGGCGCTAACATCACAGATGATGGTGGCTTGAATGCCAATAAGGCGCTTGTATCTTGGATTATGCAAACTCTTTATGATGAAAAAGGCATTCGTTCGTTTGACTTCTTCGGAGTTTCTGAAGACCAAGAACATCACGGTGGGATTAACGGATTTAAGCAATCGTTTGATCCTGAGTTAGTGGAATATATCGGTGAATTTGATATGCCGATTTCGAAGTTCTGGTTTGAAATGTTCCATACATGGGCACCAAAAGCCGTGAGCTTGAAAAATAAATTATTAGTAAGACGTAGAAAATAGTAAGAAGAGGCTGGAAAGAGTTCCGGCCTTTTTTATCTCTTCTAGGAGAAGGTTTTATATAGGAAAGAACTTAGTGTGTACTTGACAAAGTAGGTTCATTTCCTTATGATGAAATAGATATGGATTTATAGAAAGTAGTGAAAATATGGCTCAGAAAAAAGCGGCGTTAGCTTGTAGCGTATGTGGTTCAAGAAACTACACGATTACGCTTGGACAAAACCGACGAGTAGAACGTCTTGAAATTAAAAAATTCTGCAAGTATTGCAACAAACAAACACTACATCGCGAAACAAAATAAAAGGAAGAGGAGATTCGAAATGCGTTTTTTATCAAATGTGATTAAAGAGATGAAAAAAGTTACTTGGCCAACAGGTAAAGAAGTAAACAAATATACAATTACAGTAATTATGACAGTGCTTGCTGCATTATGCTTCTTTGCAGTAGTGGACTATGGAGTGCATCAACTCATTACATTCCTTTTAAAATAATAGTACTTTAAAGTGATTAGTGATATACTAAGAGCAGTTGAAAAAACCTTCGCTTATGAAGGTTTTTTTGTATGGAAAAATGTTGTCAACACTCAAGGAGGAGTATCAATGGAAAAAGAATGGTATGTATTGCACACTTATTCAGGTTATGAAAATAAAGTTAAATCAAACCTATTATCACGTATCCAAAGTATGGGTATGGAAGAAAACATCTTCCGTGTGATTTCACCTGAAGAAGAGGAAGTAGAAGTAAAAGACGGTAAAACAAAAACAACTGTTGAAAAAACTTTCCCTGGTTATGTATTAGTTGAAATGGTCATGTCAGACCAAGCATGGTATGTTGTTCGTAACACTCCAGGCGTAACTGGTTTCGTTGGTTCACACGGAGCAGGTTCAAAACCATCTCCATTATTACCAGAAGAAGTTGAAGCCATCTTAGGACGTATCGGTGAAAAAGTGCATGCTCCAGTTGATTTACACGTTTCTGTTGGAGACTACGTAATCATTACAGAAGGTGCCTTCAATGATATGAGCGGGAAAGTAGTAGAACTTGACCACGAAAAACAAAAAATTAAAGTTGCAATTGAAATGTTCGGTCGTGAAACAATTGCAGACTTAGAGTTCCACCAAGTGAAAG
>CAKAPS010000101.1:0-5041 GCA_916719965.1 uncultured Streptococcus sp. | reverse complement strand
GCAACGTTCTGCGGATGTTTCAGGAAACGCACGCCATTTCTGTGAGGTCGAGTTCAACTCCATAGTATGTGAGACATCGCGGTTAGAAACGCAACCAACCACTCCGAACAAATAGATGCAGACACCAAAACAGGATTCGATTTCGAATCCTGTTTTTGTTTACTCAAAATTAACTTATAAGTTAATTTTGATTTGTTAAACGATGCAAATTTATCATAAAAGATAATTATCATATATGATAATTTCAGCTTTTTTCACGAGGAAAAATAAGCACAAAACCGCACTATCATGCAGAAAAATAAACTTTCAAAAAAGTCCGATTTTTTGAGGTTATTTTGTTGACTATTACTAAACTTAATGTATAATGGTCTTTGTGTTAGTAAACAATTAGTTTAAAAGGAGAAGACAATGGAAATCGGTCATCAACTGCGTGCCCTCCGTATTCAAAAGGGTTTAACGCAAGAAGAGTTAGCAGAGAGAACAGATTTGTCAAAGGGATATATCTCGCAATTAGAGAATGATTTGAGCTCGCCATCAATGGATACGTTCTTTGATATTCTTGAAGTGTTGGGATGCCCTGCAGCGGACTTTTTCGATGAGGGGCCAGAAGAGGCGCTCACGATTTACCGCGAAGAGGATATGACGATGATGGAAGACTCCAAGCACCAAACGACGGTCACGTGGCTCAATCCAGACTCGAACGAGCATGAGATGGAACCCGTAATTCTAGAGTTTGCCGTTGGGGGAGCGTACAAGACGTTCCAACCGTCACTTGCGGAAACATTTGGGTATGTGCTCGAAGGTTCTATTCAGGTCAAAGTCGGTAAACAAGTTGAAGTAGTTTCCAAGGGAGAGTCCTTCTATTTTGAGGCGAAAGCCAAACACCAAATTAGCAACGCCGCTAAGACAACATCAAAAGTTTTAGTCGTGGCGACAGATTCATATTTATAATTAAGAAAGTTAGGTGCTAGCAATGTCAAACAACACAATTATCTCATTTGAGAATGTGAACAAATTTTATGAGGACACTCATGTTTTAAAAAATATCAACTTCGAAATCGAAAAAGGAAAATTCTATACATTACTAGGGCCTTCGGGATGCGGTAAAACAACGATTTTGCGTATTATCGCTGGATTTACAGATGTATCAAACGGAAAAGTGACTTTAAACGGGGCAGACGTTACTAACCTTCCACCGAACAAACGTAAAGTGAACACTGTTTTCCAAGACTACGCATTATTCCCACATATGAACGTATTCGAAAATATCGCGTTTGGATTACGCTTAAAGAAAACTCCAGAAAACATCATTAAAGAAAAAGTGGCAGACGCTTTAAAAATGGTGCAATTATCTGGATACGAAAACCGTGAAATCTCACAAATGTCTGGTGGACAACAACAACGTGTAGCCATCGCCCGCGCGCTTGTCAATGAACCAGAAGTACTACTACTCGATGAACCATTATCAGCATTAGACTTAAAACTTCGTACAGACATGCAATATGAACTTCGTGAATTGCAACAACGTTTAGGAATCACATTTATCTTCGTAACGCATGACCAAGAAGAAGCGTTAGCGATGAGTGATGAAATCTTCGTTATGAGCAAAGGGGAAATCGTTCAATCGGGAACGCCAGTAGATATTTACGACGAACCAATCAACCGTTTCGTTGCCGACTTTATCGGTGAAAGTAATATCGTTGACGGGGTTATGAAGGAAGACTACCTAGTAGAGTTCGTTGGAAAAGAATTCGAGTGTGCCGATGCCGGTATGCGTCCAAACGAAAAAGTTGAGATCGTGATTCGTCCAGAAGACTTAACGTTAACTTCTATCGAAAATGGAAAATTAACAGTTGAAGTGGACACGCAATTGTTCCGCGGAGTTCACTACGAAATCATCTGCTATGACGAAAATGGCAATGAATGGATGATTCACTCAACTCGTAAGGCAGAAGTTGGATCAAAAGTGGGCTTATACTTCGAACCACAAGATATCCACGTAATGCGTTTTGGAGAAAGTGAAGAAGACTTCGACGCTCGTTTAGAAAGCTACGAAGACGAGGTAGAAGAAAATGACTAAACAATCTCGTTTCTTATTTTCCTTTCCATACTTTATCTGGTTGTTATTATTCGTAGTAACGCCACTTGGAATGATTTTCTATAAATCATTCTTCGACATCAATGGTCAAGTAACGCTTGGGAACTATACAAACTATTTCGCGTCAGGAAACTACTTAGAAATGACATTCAACTCAGTGTGGTACGCATTTCTTGTAACACTCGTAACGCTACTCGTGAGTTATCCAACAGCACTTTTCCTAAGTCGTACAAAGCATAAACAATTATGGCTTTTATTAATTATCTTACCGACATGGGTAAACTTACTATTAAAAGCCTACGCATTTATCGGAATCTTTAGCCAAACAGGAACAGTGAACAGCTTCCTTTCATTATTTGGATTGGCGCCACAAGAATTCCTATTCACAGACTTCAGTTTCTTAACGGTAGCAGCGTATATCGAATTACCATTTATGATTTTGCCAATCTTCAACTCTATCGAAGAGTTGCCAGGTTCACTCATTGCGGCAAGCCGCGACCTTGGGGCAACAAAATGGGATACGTTTAGACGTGTCATCGTTCCATTAACGATGAACGGAGTGCGCAGTGGAGTACAAGCCGTATTTATTCCATCGCTCTCACTCTTCATGTTGACTCGTTTAATTGGAGGAAACCGCGTGATTACACTTGGTACAGCCGTTGAGCAACATTTCTTAGTAACGCAAAACTGGGGAATGGGTTCTACAATCGGGGTTGTATTGATTGTAGCAATGATTATTTTAATGTTTATTACAAGAGACCGTAGAAAAGGAGGCGTATCAGAATGAAATTAGAAAATAATAGTAAGTGGAGTAATTTTTACTTAGTGTTTGTATTTGTAGTCTTATATGCGCCTATTTTCTACTTGATTTTTTACTCATTTAACAGTGCTGGTAGCATGAACGGATTTGAGAGTTTCACACTTGACCACTATAAAGCCGTTCTTGCTGACACACGTTTAATCGGAATTGTGTTAGATACATTAATTCTTGCACTCTTATCTTCTTTAATCGCGACAGTGATTGGAACACTTGGAGCCATCATGATCCATTACATCCGTTCAAACCGTCGCAAACAAGTATTATTAGGCTTTAACAATATTTTGATGGTATCGCCAGACGTTATCATCGGTGCCAGCCTTTTAATTCTCTTTACAGTGGTTGGATTCAAACTCGGCTTTATGTCGGTATTACTTGCGCACATCGCGTTTAACATTCCAATCGTTGTACTGATGGTTTTACCAAAATTATCAGAAATGAACCCATCGATGATTACAGCTGCTCGTGACTTAGGAGCAACAAGCTCACAAGTATTAACACGCATCGTTTTACCAGCAATTACACCAGGAATTCTAAGTGGATTCTTTATGGCATTTACGTATTCATTAGACGACTTCGCCGTGACATTCTTCGTAACAGGAAATGGATTCTCAACGATTGCCGTTGAAATCTACTCACGTGCGCGCCAAGGAATCAGCTTAGAAATCAATGCCTTAAGTACATTGATGTTCCTATTCTCATTATCACTCGTGATTGGATATTACTTCATTCAAAAATTCCAACAAAAACGATTGAATGGGAAGGCTTCGGAGAGTGACTTATTGAAAGGAGTCACACTATGAAGCGACTAACGATGTTAATCGGGACGATCGTAGTATCTTGCCTAGTGTTGTTTGGAATGCGTAAGAATTTTGAAACAGCAACGGCAGGTGACCCTCAAACCATTATCGTATATAACTGGGGAGACTATATCGACCCAGAACTTATTACACAATTTGAACAAGAAACAGGTTATAAAGTTATTTATGAAACGTTCGATTCAAACGAAGCCATGCTGACAAAAATTAAGCAAGGTGGAACGAACTACGATATCGCCATTCCAAGTGAGTATACCATTCATAAAATGGTCGAAGAAAACTTACTTGAAAAATTAGATTATTCAAAAATCAAAGGGATGGAACATATCGACCCACGTTTCTTACATCAATCCTTTGACCCTGATAATTCATACAGCATTCCTTATTTCTGGGGAACGCTAGGAATTGTTTATAATAAGAAAGTTTATCCAGAAGGAATGATTAGCGAGTGGCGCGATTTATGGAATGCGGATTTAAAGGATTCCATTCTATTTATTGACGGAGCTCGTGAAATGATGGGGATTGCTTTACAAACACAAGGCTATTCTCTTAATGAAAAAGACGAAGCCATTGTTAAAGACGCTGGGAAATTCTTGAAGACATTGATGCCAAATGCAAAAGCGATTATCGCTGATGAAATGAAGACATATATGATTCAAGGAGAGGCAAACATAGCTGTAACTTTCTCAGGTGAAGCTTCTAAAATGTTGAGTGAGAATGAAGATTTAGCCTATGTGGTTCCAAGCGAAGGAACGAACTTGTGGTTTGATAATATCGTTATTCCAAAAACGGTTGGTAACAAGGAAGGCGCATATGCGTTTATCAACTTCATGTTGCGTCCGGAAATCGCAGCGAAGAATGCTCAGTATGTTGGGTATGCAACTCCTAACAAGGATGCGATAGCGCTCTTGCCAGAAGACATTACTTCGGATGAGAGCTTCTATCCGAGTGAGGAAGCGATGGAAAAGATGGAGGTTTACGAGAATTTAGGAACCGACCTATTATCGCTTTACAACGACCTCTTTTTAGAAGCCAAGATCTTTAGAAACTAAGAAAAGTCGAGACACGCTCTCGGCTTTTTTTGTGCAAAAAAATAAAAAAGAAAAATGAATAAAGGAACTTCGTTCCTTTGAAATTCTGGTGCAGAGAAATAAGTTTAGAACATCAAATTAAGTATAAAAACTACGAACTCTCCTCGGATATCTTCATGATAGTGATAATAGCTGTACCGGTGTGAGCCTTACGTCTCATCACCTATCGAGCCTCAAAGTGACTCTAGGAAATAAATTTCCAGAGTCACTAATTCGC
>CAKAPS010000100.1:0-5108 GCA_916719965.1 uncultured Streptococcus sp. | reverse complement strand
CTCCTGCTTTGAATCTTTAAAGGTGAGAGGCTCGAACCGGTGCCCCGTTATAGCTTTTATAAAAGAATCCGTAAGGATTCGCAGTAA
Organism: uncultured Streptococcus sp.; assembly: GCA_916719965.1. Taxonomy (GTDB): domain Bacteria; phylum Bacillota; class Bacilli; order Lactobacillales; family Aerococcaceae; genus Granulicatella. Next base: position 5,021 of record CAKAPS010000100.1, on the reverse strand, counting down.
TCCTAAACTAAGTCCAAGCTTTTTCTAATTTTTCGCTTTAGGTTTTAAGAAGAAGAAGTTTAAGACTAGTAGCACCACAATCCATACGCCAGGGACGATAAAGCTTTGGGCAGTTAAGGCGAAGTCGTTTTTGGTAAAGAAATCCACAAAGTTCCCCATAAATGTATAGTGTGTTACTTTTGATACCGCATCGCTCAACATTGAGAACATCGGTAAGAACGCAATCAACATCATCGGAATCACACCATTTACTTGCGCTTTTGCTTGCGTATCTGTCAAAGCACCCACTAATAAGTTTAGTAAAATCACACAGATGGCCACACTCGCAACGATGGCACCATATTCCATCCAACGACCTGAAAGATCCGCTTTAACAATCATTGGGAAGCTCACAATGGTAATCACTGCTAACACGACTGGGTAGAATAAGATTGAGAGTAAATATTCTACTGAGTGAATGCCGCTTAAGAAGAGAGTTTTCAAGTTTTTCTTTTCTTTTTCTTCCGCAAGCATTATTGTAATCATATTTCCGACAGATAAGCTAAGGGCTAGCGGAATCATCATGAATAGAATCTGTACAGCTGTTTGTGGATTGCCGTCTTTGTTCATAAAGTGGTCGTATGCTAGTAACATTCCGTATGGGAATACGATTTGGAATAACATTGCTCCATTGCTTAAAATCATTTGTGTACGTAGCCAAATTAAGGCGCTAATTCTTTTAATCATTTAATTTCTCTCCTGTCAATTGAATAAAGATGTCTTCTAATGTTGGTTCCATTGAGTGAATCAATTCCACTTGCGTCATGTCTTGGTCTTTTAAGTCTTCAAATGCCATCACTTGTTCGCTGTGATCTCTGAAAATCACTTTCACTCGTTTTTCTTTGTTGTATTTTTGAATAATATCTCGTGGTGTTCCAATTTCCACTAGGTCCCCTTGGTTTAGTAGGGAAATACGATCACACAACTCTGTGGCTTCGACCATGTCGTGTGTCGTTAGGAAAATTGTTGTGCCCGCTTCTTTTAGTTCTTCCAACAGACGGTGAATCTTCTTAGAGGTCATTGGGTCTAGCCCACTCGTTGGTTCGTCTAGGAAGAGTAACTCTGGTCTGTTTAAGAGCGCTCTTGCTAGAAACATGCGTTGACGCATCCCCGTTGAAAGTTTTTCCGCGATTGTTTTCTTACTTTCTAGTAGTCCAACTTGTTCCAGCACTTCATCGACGCGGCTATTTGGTAATCCGTAAATCTTTGCGTAGACGATTAAGTTCTTCTCGAGACTTAATTTTTCGTAGTAACCACTTGAATCTCCTACGAGTCCGATATGCGCTAAGTCTTCAGGGGTAAGGTCCTTTGTATCTTTGCCGAGGAGTTGTGTTGTTCCTTCGTCGGCTTTCAACTGGCCGGTTAGGATATTGATGAGGGTTGTTTTCCCTGCTCCACTCGGTCCTAAGAACCCGAAGATTTCTCCTTTATCGACGTTAAATTGAATTTGGTTTAATGCTGTCTTGTTTCCAAAACGCTTTGTAATTTTTTCTACTGTAATCATGTTTGCCTCCATGTGTTGTTCTTGATGATTCTACTTTAACAAAAACGAAGGTCACTCAGTAGGCCCGTCCGTCACGACTCACCATGACAAAAGTCACGATAAAAAATGACGGCAAAATTTGACAGCTTCTATCATAGAATTAGGATTTTTTCTTGTATTTGCATAGAATTTCGGAACCCTTTTCATTATTGTTGTAAACGCAATTCTTCCTCTTTACTTTCCTATTTTTTAGAACTATAATGCAGGTAGAGAAAGGGGGTAGCGATTATGAACGTACCTACACTAGCATCACAACGTATCTCTCTAAGGCCCTTTCACGAAACTGACATGGAGATTGTAGCGGCTTTGCTAACGGACCCTCTAGCAACGTCTAATCTTCCATGGGTATCTGCAACGTCTCATTTAAATGCAGAGAACTTTTATACACAACTAATGGACAACGACCCGTACTTTTTTATCATTGAAATGAAGAATTACGACCTGCCAATTGGCTTTATGAAAGTCTCCACAGACCAAAGTCATCTATTGGATTTCGCGCTGCTCGAAGAATATTGGCATCGTGACATTTTAATTGAAGCCTTTCAATTATTACATCCGTACCTTGTTGAGCAGGGCATCTCAGAGCTCTATTTAAAAGTAGAAAGTACGCACACAGACTCTTGCGACTTCGCCAAACGTATTGGTTTCTTATACGAGTACTCCTATGAGGTCAAAGACGGAAGCACGGTCCGACTCTACCACATGATTCTCATTCCCGAAACCGCTCGTTTCAACCCAGATATGTGGCAAACTCACTCTGAGCGCTTTATCGAAGCCCTTTAGCATGCAAAAACTCCGACTGGAATCCCAGCCGGAGTTTCTTTTTTGTCTAATTTCTCGTCCCCTTTTTGAAGAGTTTGAAGCATTTCAAATAATATAAGCACAAATAAAATAGATGATTACGGAGTAACTTACGGATTCTATAGTAATGGAAATAACGAGTGTAACCGAAATGAATTAGGGCGTCAGTTGATTTATCAACTTGACGCCCTTTGAAGTTCGGTAGGCAAAGAAGTTATTTCCTTTACTATGAAGATATCCGTAAGGATACGCAGTAATCATTCATGCACCATTTAGCAGTTTTATTTTGTTTGAAATGCTTCGAAGTCGAATGCTTCGCCTTTGATCTTGTCTGGTAAGATAAGCGCGATTAAAATACCGATGATCGCCGGTCCCATCCATCCTAGCGACAACCCTTGCAACGGAAGAATTTCCAATGCTTTAGCTAAACCTTCTAATTTCAACGCTGACGCTAAACTTGAAACTGTTGAAATAATCGTTGTCAACGCCACTGTCAGCTGCATCCCTCTCTTAGAGAACGCCACTTTCTTATTCACTAATACGAAGAACGCAATCACAACTGTAATTGGATATAAAATCATCAATACTGGAAGTGAGAATGCGATAATCGTTTGAAGACCAAGCGTTGCTACACAAAATCCGATTAATGTAAATACAGTCGCATATACTTTATAAGAGAAGCGAGGGAATGTTTCTTCGAAGAACTCCCCTACAGATACGATTAACCCTACTGTTGTTGTTAAGCAGGTAATGACTACCATCACCGCTAGGAAGGCTTGCCCGAATGTACCGAATAACTCGCGTGAAGCCATTGTTAATACGTAAGAACCAACGTTTAAATCTGCATCTTTCGCTAAGGCACTGGCTACGTTGAAATGATTTCCAAGGAAAGCAAGTCCGATATATAAGACGCTGAATCCAATTGCTGTTACGACCCCAACGCTCATGATTGTTTTCTCGTACTCTTTCTTAGAGCTGAAATGGAAGTCTTTCAATGTATTTACGGCAACTACTGAGAAGGCTACCGCTGCTAACGCGTCGAGCGTGTTATAACCTTCGATAAATCCATTTCCGAAGGCTTTTGCTGCTGTCAAATCTGTTTGTCCAGCTAACTCAGGAGTTGTTTGCCCAAATTTGAACGCTCCAACCACTACTAAGATTAAAATTAACCCTGCAAAAATTGGTGTTAAGATTTTACCGATGCTTGATAATAGTGATGAACGGTTATAGGCTAAATAAAAGGCTACCGCAAAGTAAATCGCCGCGTAAATAATCAGTCCTGATTTTGAATCTGGCAGAAACGGCGCTACCCCGATATTATAGGATACCGTTGCTGTACGTGGAATTGCAAAGAATGGTCCAATTGCCAAATATAATGCAATTAAATATGCCAATGAGAAAATCGGATGAATCTTTTCGTCCAACTCTTTCTTAAAACCACCATTAATGACCGTTCCGATTAAAAGGGTTCCAATCGCAAGACCGACCCCAGAAACAATAAATCCGATAACTGCTGGCCACAATTGATCAGCTGATTGATATCCTAAAGTTGGTGGGAAAATGAGGTTCCCTGCTCCAAAGAAAAATCCAAAGAGTAGTAACCCTGTTAATAAACCTTTTTTCATATAGTTAACTCCTTTTAAAAAATGGCCCTTCAAATGCCGTTCTTCGCATTCGAAGGGTCACTCTTCACTGTTATTCAATTACTATTCAATTAAGCTACCGTTGAGCCGTTTGGCATTCCTTCTGGTGCAAACACCACTTGTAGGACACCATCTTTTTCAGCTGAAAGAATCATCCCTTGGCTGATTTGTCCGCGCATTTTACGTGGTTTCAAGTTCGCAACGATGACGACTTTCTTTCCAACGAAAATACTTGGATCTGGATACCATTCTGCGATACCAGAAAGGATTTGACGGTGACCGCCCGCATCTCCAGCGTCTAAGCGGAATTGAAGCAATTTGTCTGCCCCTTCCACTGGTCCGCATTCGATGACTTCTGCGACTTTCAATTCAATCTTATCGAAGTCGTCATATTTGATGCTTTCTTTTTCGCTTGATAGTTCCACTTCTTCTGGGTTCCAGTCTGTGTTTTCTTCTTCGACTGGCGCTCCACCCATTTTCGCTTGAATATAAGCTACTTCTTCTTCAACATCTAAACGTGGGAAGATTGGTTGTCCTTTTTCGACCACCTTAGTTCCTTCAGGAATCACGCCGAATGTGTGTAATGAAGGGTAATCCATTAACGCGCTATCTGTAATTCCTAATTGTGCCAAGATTTCTCCTGGAGTTTGCGTTAAGAATGGTTGTAAGGCAACGGCAATGATACGTAAACTTTCTGCTAAGTAGTTCATTGTACGTGCTAATTCTTCTTGGCGCGCTTCGTCTTTCACGGCTGCCCATGGAGTTGTTTCATCAATATATTTATTCGTACGAGAAACGAATTTCCAGATTGCTGCAAGAGCCACTGAGAATTGCATATTTTCCATCGCTTCTTCGACTTCCACGATCATCTCTTTTGAAGCATCCACTAATTCTTGGTCAAATGTGGAAACCGGTGCAGTGTGTGCAGGAATGGTTCCATCGAAATACTTATTAATCATCGCAACAGTACGGTTTAATAAGTTTCCTAAGTCGTT
>CAKAPS010000099.1:0-5332 GCA_916719965.1 uncultured Streptococcus sp. | reverse complement strand
CTCTTCCTTTTTTTCTTCTGGTTGAACCGGTTTTTCTTCTACTTTCGGTTCTTCTTTTTTACGAGAAAATAAATCTTTGAATCCCATTATTAGGCCTCCTGCTTGTTAATAAGTTTATTATACCATACTTTTCCTATTTGTTTTCGGCTTTTTTCACGATAGCCACAACATAGTGCACCGTTACTTGCGAGAGCGGGTGCGCATTGCTATAAGCCTTATCTTCGTCGCTTGCTCCCCAGTATAACGGCGTCATTTCGAGTAAATGGCGATAGATTTCTTCGGTTAAATCCACCGTGTAGCGCACTTCTTCAAATGTTACTTGAGGGCATTCAGTCTTCACGCGTTCTAGAATGTCCGCATTCGAATACGTTTGTTTATCCGGATTTGAACGATAGAGCTGTTGGCGGAGCTCTGTTAAATAATCATTGCCAGGGATGACTTTAACGAGCGTCCCTCCTGGAGCCAACACGCGCATAAATTCTTGGTAGTTCGACGGCGTTAAAATATTTAACAGCGTCCCGCAGGATTCATCCGCAAATGGCAAGTTTGCCAAGTCTCCTAAGAAGAATAGTGCTTCGTTTCCAAAATGCACCGACGCTTGATGGATGCCTTCTTTGGCGATATCCATTCCGCATAAAGGTGCCTTCACGCGCTTAAACAGCCACGATAAATGACTGCCTTCCCCACAACCGATATCGACAATAAACTTCTCTTCGTCTCTCGAAAGATGTGGCAAGATTGCCTCTAATAAAGGCTCAAAAAAACCACTCTGCGCGAGTTCATAACGATGATGGAAAAGTGTTGCATCATAATCCGTATTCGCATTTTGCTTCATCAGATGCAAGGTGCCTTTTTTAGAAATATTAAACCTATGCCCCTTTTCGCAAACGACGCTATGATTCTCGGCAGAAACCATCGCATCATGGCAATATGGGCAACGAAAGGCATGTAAGTGTTGGTTGATGAATTGCTCGGCCCAATCGATTTTCTTAATGGCCGCATTTGGTGCTTCCTGTTTTGTCATTCGATACACTCTTTCTCGTTTTCTCTGTTTCAGTATAGCACATTCGCAACCAAATGCTGGAAACAGTCTATTTTGAGAATTTTTAAGAGAGTGCTACAATGAATTTACTTGAAGAAAATGGAAAAGGTGAAGGAGAAGAATTATGACACAAAAAATTCCAGTTACAATCGTCAGCGGCTTCCTTGGCGCTGGGAAAACAACTTTAATCAACAAAGTTTTAAAAGAAAAACACGGCGAACATATCGCTGTTGTCATTAACGAATTCGGCGAAATCGGTGTAGACCATCAATTCGTGCTTGACGTTGAAGAAGAAATCTATCAAATGGATAACGGCTGCCTCTGCTGTACACTTCGTACGGACATTGCCGATATGTTGAAATCAATCTTAATGGTCAAAGAACAAAACGGCATTCGCGTGGACCGCGTGTTATTCGAAACAACAGGTCTTGCTGATCCAGCTCCAATCGCACAAACATTTATTAACGTGCCATTCTTAAACGAGCACTTTATCTTAGATGCGGTATTAACGGTTGTGGATTCTAAAAACTTCCTATACCAAACAGCGCATCAACCTGAACCAGCAAAACAAGTTGGTTTCGCGGATAAGATTTTCATGTCAAAACATAGCTTAGTAGACGAAACGATTTACGCGAAAGTGATTAACGAAGTTCGTAGCATCAATGCCTTTGCGGAAATCCAAGACCTTGACGCACGTCCTGTTCATATGAGCGACATGTTCGGCCTTGAATTGTTCTACGCATCTGAAAAGAAAATCTTAGAAATGCAAGAACACGCCGAAGAAGAATATTGCGAAGAATGCGGCCATACACATGCGCACGGTGACCACGATCACGAGCATCACCATCATGACCATGAACATGAGCATGAGCACCACGAGCACGATCACGATCACGAACATGAGCATGAACACGAACATGACCACCATGACCATGATCACGAGCATCATCATCACCACAGTCATAGCCACCATAGCGGTATTAACTCATTCGTTATCGAGACTGACAAACCTTTAGTTCTCGCAAACATTAACGAATGGTTGAACGAGCTTGTTTATATTTACGGGCCAGAATTATACCGTTACAAAGGTATCTTGAACGTGGAAGGATTAGATTACCAAATCATTTTCCAAGGGGTTCAAATGAGCTTTGATATCTCAAGAGGTCGCGATTGGAAGGATACAAAACGCGGCTCAACATTGGTCTTCATCGGAAAGAACCTTCCAGAAAACCAATTACGCGAAAGCTTTATTGCTTGTACTGAAAAATAACTCAAACGAAAAGGCCGTCCTGCTTGGACGACCTTTTTCTTTTCATTCTTCTCCAACTTCATTACTTAATCAGATACCGTTTCTCTGAAGTAATAGCCATCTTTATCCTCTACCACAACAGAGTAATAATAATTTCTATTAGAGTTACTGCCTCCGAAAGATAATTCAATAGATTTTGATGCTGGAAATGATAAATACGCGTTGATTTCTGGTAGATTCACATCATAATTTATCCCAAAAGAACCATTCATCGAATTATAGTGTTTCTCTTTCAGTTTCAGTGTTGATAGGAAATCTTTATTTAAAGTAATTTTCTGGAATAAAAATCCTTGTTGCGGCCAAAGTTTAAGGGCTTCTTTCTCATCGTCGAAAACAAATCCGTTATCTCGGTATTCCACGTTTATAGTTTTATATTTTTCCCCACTATTACTATCTTGAAGAATAAGAGTACCTCGAATAGGGTCTCCTTTTTTTAATCCGTCCATCTCAACAGTCACTAAATAATTATGTTCATTTTCTTTATAATCATAAACTTGATAAAGTTTAAACCCATTCGGAAATTGTTCAAATAGATCCTCCAAATTCTGAGTTGGATAAACACGACTAACTTCCGTTCCAATTCTGTTTTCTAAGTATGCACGATTGTTCCGTGGACTCCATGTTAAAAAGAATATTACAACTCCTAGAAAGAGCATGCTTCCCCAAAATATTTTTTGCCTCAAACCTAACCCTCCCTTGATTCTGTATCCACATTGTATCATTTACACAAAAGAAGGCCAAGACTCCTCTTGACCTTCTTCGTTTACTATTTTATTTTCCAAGTTCATCCAATAATTCTTGGTGTTTTTGTCTCCATTCAGCCTTCTCTTCTTCGGTAATTTCACGAAGGACGCGGCATGGATTGCCGACCGCAATCACATTACTTGGAATGTCTTTTGTTACCACAGAACCAGAGCCGATGACCGTATTATCCCCAATCGTCACTCCAGGATTCACCGTCACGTTGGCCCCGAGCCATACGCTATTGCCAATCGTAATCGGTATTCCAAATTCTGGACCCGCATTGCGCGTTTCGGCATCGGTTGGGTGTCCCGGTGTCACAAGCGATACGTGCGGACCGAACATGCAGTTGTCTCCAATCGTAATAGGAGCTACATCTAATAATGTACAGTCAAAATTCGCATAGAAGCCTTCGCCAATCGTTGTATGAACTCCGTAGTCCACATAGACGGGTTGTTCCATGTAAATCTTTTCGCCTGTTTTTCCGAATAACTGTTTCAACAACGCACGTCTTCCTTCGAAATCATCGAAGTCCAAACGATTGTATTGTTGCGCAAGTTTTTTCCCTTTAATTGATAAGTCTCTTAGTCCCTCTGTCAGAGACGGAATATACAAGTCTCCCGTGAGCATACGTTCTTTCATGGTTTTCATTCTGTTTCCTCCGTTTCCACATACGCCTTTGCTTGAACGATGCGCTTTTCGAGTTCCATCAGGTCGATAAAGCGAGCTTGGCGTGCGAATTCTTTGTCTCCAACCATCAAGAGAATGGCGGGCACGGTTAACACTTCATAGCGGCTAGCCACTTCTGGATGAAGAGTGGCGTCAATTTCTTCTACGGTAATGCCGTAGTCTCCTGCGATTTCCATGACTTGCGGACGAATCACATGGCACACGCCGCATGTCGGAGTCGAAATATAGATGATTTTTACGGTTTCCATTTTCTCACCTCACTCCTATCATACCTGATAGCCCAAGAATTCTTGCAAACTTTGCTCACTGACCCTTTTTTAGTAGAAAACACTTAACAAACCGCTTCTTGATTGTGTATAATGGAAGAGTTAAGTCCAGATGAAAATCAGAAAGTGAGTGAAACAATGGGACGTAAATGGGCAAATATTGTCGAAAAGAAAACAAAATTAGATGCTAACAATAGTAAAATCTACGCTAAATTCGGGATTGAAATCTATGTAGCTGCAAAACAAGGGGAACCAGATCCTCATTCAAACCAAAAATTAAAATTCGTTATTGACCGTGCTAAAACTTATAATGTACCACGTCATATCATCGAACGTGCGATTGAAAAAGCAAAAGGTGGCGGCGATGGCGACTACCAAGAACTCCGTTACGAAGGTTTCGGACCAAACGGATCTATGATTATCGTAGATGCTTTAACAAATAACGTAAACCGTACAGCAGCTGACGTTCGTGCCGCTTACAGCAAAAACGGCGGTAACATGGGTGCGCCAGGTTCTGTAACTTACTTATTTGACCACACAGCAATCTTCGGTATCGCAAACAAAGATGCTGACGAATTATTAGAACAATTAATGGAAGCAGACGTTGACGTTCGTGACGTTGTTCAAGAAGACGACCAAGCGATTGTTTACGCTGAACCAAACGACTTCCACGCTGTTCGCCAAGCTTTAGAAGGCTTAGGAATTACTGAATTCACAGTGAGCGAAATCGAAATGATTCCTCAATCAGAAGTGACACTTGAAGGCGACGACTTACGTTTATTCGAACGTATGATTAACGCTCTAGAAGACAACGAAGACGTTCAAAAAGTGTACCACAACGTAAACTTAGAAGACTAATAATAGAAAAAGCAAAATGTAACATATAAGGGCACTGACCCCCGTAAATGAGAATTAAATAAAAACACCTCCAAGTTGGATTTGGTACAATATTATCAAATGCTCATGGAGGTGTCTTTTTATGGTTAAAAAACGTGTGGCCTATTCTGTCGATACAAAGAATAAAGCCGTAGAAATGAAATTACAGGGATATACTACAAAACAAGTAATGCAGGAGTTAAACATAAAAAATGAAACTCAAGTAGAAACATGGTTTAGATGGTATAAAAATGGTGAAACTCATCGTTTCCACCAACAGGTGGGAAAACAATATTCTTACGAAAAAGGGATGGCTGAACTTTCAGAAATCGATCAATTAAAATTAGAATTAAAAAGAAAAGAAGTTGAATTAGAAATATTAAAAAAATACAAGGAATTGGAAAGGAA
>CAKAPS010000098.1:0-5358 GCA_916719965.1 uncultured Streptococcus sp. | reverse complement strand
TCCTTACTCCCGCTTTGAGTTTTAGAGGTGTGAGACTCAGGCTCGAACCGGTGCCCTATTACAGCTATTATGAAAAACCCCCATGTTCCACAAAGCGAGCCTCCTTCGCTCTTTAAAAGTACAGAAAAGTGGATTTGTTCACTGTATGTGTTCACAGCAGTGGGGATATCATGTATACTAGAACAGGTGATTATTTTGGAAAAACAAAATTTTATTACAACGGGGCACATTAATCGTGTGATTTTAACGATTGCAACGCCGTTAATGATTAATAATTTAATTCGAACTTTATACAACTTGACGGACGGGTTATATGTGGCGCAACTGTCTGCGGAAGACTTTGCGGCAACCGCGTTTATTTGGCCGTTGAATTTTCTATTTATTTCGCTTGGAATGGGGATTAGTGTCGGGGCGACGGCGCTCATTGCTCAGTACTTTGGAGCGGGAAAATATAGAGATGCGCAGCGTTATGCCGGGAATGCAATGATTCTTACGTATTTCTTTGGATTTGTGCTTTCCGTGCTTGGATATTTTCTGGCACCTCTATTCGTGGAATGGATGGGAGCAGAGGGCACCTTCCTGGCAAAATCAGTATCCTATTTGAAGATTAACTTTATTGGGTTGTTCTTTGATTTCTGCTACTTCGGATATCAGTCCTTGCTGAATGCGCAGGGTCGAACACGGACGATCACGATGATTAGTGCGGCGTCTTCGATTTCAAATGTTATTTTAGATCCAATCTTTATTTTTGCGACGATTCCTTTTGTCGGCCTGACTGGGTTGAACTGGGGAATTGAAGGGGCAGGATGGGCGACTGTTATTGCAAAAGTACTGTTATTAGTGCTTGCCATTCGTGCCGTTCGTAAGGAGTCAGATATTCAAATCTACTTAAGACATGTCAAAATTGACAAAGAAGTGATGAAAGAAATCCTTAAAGTCGCATGGCCGTCTGCCTTCGGGTATGGTGGAGCTGCATTAGGGTTCACCGTCTTAAACGGACTTATTCAATCGTATGGAACGTCAGTACTGGCTGCGTATTCGATGGTAAACCGCATCTCGGATTTATTAACACAACCACAGATGGGAATCGGTGCGGCGTTAACAGCAATCATCGGACAAAACATGGGGGCAGGACTTTACGACCGAGCGCATGCCATCTTTAGACGAGCGCTACTATGGGTGCTCATGATTTCAACAGTTGGCTGTATCATCGTCTTCTTCTTCCAGTCTCCGATTCTTGGAGTCTTCATTAAAGATAGAAGCGATGCCGTTCTTTGGTCCAATGCAGTTGAGTATTTGAACTACACCGCCTTTATCATTTTCTTCATGGGAATGTTCTCGGCGTACAACGGATTCTTCCAAGGATGTGGCGTGACGAAATACTCGATGAATATGTCTGTTGGACGTCTTTGGGTGTTACGCTTGCCGATTATTTGGGTGCTTGGAGCCTTTACAGCACTCGGGGCAACTGGTGTATGGATTGCCATGTTATTATCAAACGCGTTAACGGTTCTTTATGGACATATCGTCTATAAGACAAAAGACTGGAGTACATTACATTATGCGAAAGGAGTGCAGTCATGATTAAAGATTTTATTCATTATTACAAACCGTATAAAAAATTATTCTTACTCGATTTTACCTGTGCGGTCATCGTGGCCATTCTTGAACTTGCCTTTCCAGTAATGGTGAGAAGTGTCATCGATAACATCGTGCCGTCTCAAAACTTACAACAAATTATACTCGTGGGGGCAGGGCTACTTGCGCTGTATGCCTTCTCGACAACTTTGAACTTTATCGTGGTATACATGGGACATATTTTAGGGATTAATATTGAAACAGATATGCGCCGTGAGTTATTCGCGAAGGTTCAAAAACAATCCTTCTCGTTCTTCGATAATATGAAAATCGGGGAATTGATGAGTCGCTTGTCGAGTGATTTATTCGATATTAGTGAGTTGGCGCACCATGGTCCTGAAGAATTCTTTATTGCCGTGATGACCTTAATCGGTTCGTTTGTATTAATGTATCAAGTGCATCCAACGCTTGCACTATTGACGATTTTCTTCGTACCGATTATTGCGGTGTTGCTAGCGGTATTTAACCGCCGCATGTCTCGTATTAACCGGAATATTTATAAAGGGCTTGCCAACTATACGGCAGGACTAGAAAATGTACTGAGTGGTATGCGTGTGGTAAAGGCCTTTGCGAACGAAAGTCATGAGCAACAACTCTTCGAAGAACTCATTCAAGAGTATCGCTCGAATAAAATTGCGTTCTATCGTACGATGGGGACAAGCAGTAGTTTCAACTACTTATTAATGCGCAGTATTAATCTCTTCAGCTTAATTGTAGGAGCGTACTTCACGGTCATTGGTGATTTAACAGCGGGAGAGTTAGTCGGCTACATCTTACTGTCCAATGTGTTCGTGGGACCGATTAATAAAATGAACTCCATGATTGAACTGTATCCAAAAGGGTTTGCAGGCTTCCGTCGTTTCAAAGAATTAATGAATGTAGAAATCGATATCGAAGACGCATCCGATGCCATTCCTGCTCCAACTTTTGAAGGACGTGTGGAATATAAAAATGTCGGTTTTGGATATGAGGAAGATAAGAAAGTGTTGGAACATATCAACTTGACGGTAGAACCAGGTCAAACGGTGGCTTTCGTTGGACCAAGTGGGGTTGGGAAGACAACGCTCGTGAACTTATTGCCTCGCTTCTATGATTTAAAAGAAGGGGAAATCTTGGTTGATGGAACCAACATCAATCGTTTCACCTTACAATCGCTGCGCCGACAAATCGGTATCGTGCAACAAGATGTGTTCCTCTTTAACGGAACGATCCGTGAAAATGTATTGTACGGAAGACTCGATGCGACAGATGAGGAAGTAGATCGTGCCATCGAGCAAGCGAAACTGAAAGAAGTCATTGAAGATTTAGAAGATGGAGTGGATACACATATCGGAGAACGCGGTGTGAAATTGTCAGGCGGACAAAAACAACGCCTCTCAATTGCTCGTATTTTCTTGAAGAATCCTTCTATTTTAATCTTGGACGAAGCAACGAGCGCGCTCGATACGCAAACCGAGAAGTTTATTCAACAATCGTTTGACGAGTTGGCAGAAGGTAGAACGACCTTTATTATTGCTCACCGTCTTGCTACGATTAAAAATGCAGACCGTATTATTGTTGTTACAGAAGATGGATTGACAGAAGACGGCACGCATGAAGAATTGCTCGCCAAAAACGGTGCGTATGCGGCTTTATACAAAGCACAATTTAAATAGTAGAAAAAATGCGGAGTAGGAATTTGTTTCTTGCTCCGTATTTGTTTTAGCTTTTTTGAATTTATCGTAAACTATGATACAATGACCCAGAGAAAACTTAAGGAGAACGTTGATGAGTATTTTAAATGTAGAAAAATTAACACACGGCTTCGGCGAAAGAGCCATCTTCAATGATGTGAGCTTCCGTCTATTAAAAGGGGAACATATCGGACTCGTTGGAGCAAACGGTGAAGGGAAATCAACCTTCATGAATATCGTGACAGGTCAATTACAACCAGACGAAGGAAAAATCGAGTGGTCTAAAAATGTAAAGGTGGGATACTTGGACCAACATACCGTCCTTGAACCAGGAATGACGGTTCGCAGTGTTCTTCAAAAAGCCTTCGACGATTTATTTGTGGCTGAAGCGCGTATCAATGAATTGTATATGGCGATGGGAGAAGCAAACGAAGACGAAATGAACGCAATGCTGGAAGAAGTAGGCGAGTTGCAAGAGCGATTAGATAGCCATGACTTCTATATTCTTGATGCCAAAATTGATGAAGTGGCGCGTGCGTTAGGAGTTGCAGCATTTGGGATGGATAGCGACGTAAGTGAACTCAGTGGTGGGCAACGTACAAAAGTGTTACTGGCAAAATTATTATTAGAAAAACCAGACATTTTATTACTCGACGAGCCGACAAACTACTTGGACGCAGAACATATCGAATGGTTGAAACGCTACTTACAAGAATACGAAAATGCATTTATCCTGATTTCACATGATATTCCATTCTTAAACAGCGTCGTCAACTTGATTTACCATATGGACAATCAAGAGTTGAACCGTTATGTTGGAGACTATGATCAGTTCCAAGAAGTGTATGCGATGAAGAAATCTCAACTAGAAGCGGCGTACAACCGTCAACAAAAAGAGATTGCGGACTTGAAGGACTTCGTAAACCGTAATAAGGCGCGTGTGGCAACACGTAATATGGCGATGTCTCGTCAGAAGAAACTGGATAAGATGGAAGTCATCGAACTAGCCAGTGAGAAGCCAAAACCAAAATTTGACTTCAAGACTTCTAGAGCTCCCGGTCGTTACATTTTCCAAGCCGAAGATTTAGTGATTGGATATGACCGTCCATTAACAGGACATATTAATCTTGAAATGGAACGTGGCCAAAAGATTGCCATCGTCGGTGCGAATGGTATTGGGAAAACGACACTCTTGAAGAGCTTATTAGGGATTATTAAGCCATTGAACGGAAAAGTAACGCGTGGCGACTATATCGACCTTGGATATTTCGAACAAGAAACGCCAAAAGGAAACCGTAAGACAGCCTTAGAAGAAATCTGGGATACATTCCCATCCATGACACAACCAGAAGTACGTGCAGCGCTCGCTCGTTGTGGATTAACAAGTAAGCATATCGAGAGTCAAGTGCAAGTACTTAGCGGGGGAGAGCAAGCAAAAGTTCGCTTCTGTAAGTTGATGAACGAAGAATCAAACGTGCTCGTACTCGACGAACCGACAAACCACTTAGACGTAGATGCCAAAGAGGAGCTAAAACGTGCATTACAAGAATATAAAGGAAGTATATTAATGGTCTGTCACGAACCAGAATTTTACGAAGGATTAGTGACAGATATTTGGGATTTCTCAAAATTCGCATAAAAAATAAATTCTTCACTTTTAGGGAAGAAAGTTGAAGCAACCGCTTACGAAGCAGAGCTTGAATTTAGTTCAAGTTCTGCTTTTTTGTGCATCAAAAAAAGCTACAAAACAATGTTTGTAGCGTGGAGTATATTGTAAGCCGCCTAGGGGAGTCGAACCCCTGTTATGAGAACCGGAATCTCATGTGATATCCACTACACTAAGGCGACGTTCTTTCCTAAGTGTATCTAATTTTAGAAAACTGTGCAAGTTTTGGAAAAAATCAGAGTATAAAGGAGAAATAGTCTAATTCGTTTATTTTAAAAAGAGAGCAAAAAAGTATAAGAAGAGAGCAACATTACCATATATGGTAATTACCAAATATGGTAATGTTTAAGTGGGAGGGAAAATTATGGGAGAATTTGAAAT
>CAKAPS010000097.1:0-5570 GCA_916719965.1 uncultured Streptococcus sp. | reverse complement strand
ACGCATAATAAATACCCCCTTTACTGGTTTGTCCAGTAAAGGGGGTACATATCAGGGCCTCCCGTTCTTTCAATCAACTGATTCTTTTTTTGCATCAACTTTCAGTAATAAAAAGAACACACAAAAAGGAGAGAGGCGAGTAAGCCTGCGCTCCTTTTTGTGTTTAGCGTTTGCGGTAAATCTAGGGAGATTTATAGGAATTTTTCAACGATAATACGCACTGCTTCGAATGCGTTTTGAGATGCTTTTTCGAGTGTTTCCTCGAAGGTATCAGGGGCATCTCCACCCACATGGTCGCTCACACCACGCACGTTTAGTACGGGAATGTTATAGAAGCTAGCCACTTGTGCAATAGGAGCGGCCTCCATATCACTTGCGACGATGTCTGGTAATTTTTCGCGAATCGTAGTAACGGCATCTACCGAACTCATAAACGAGTCACTTGTTGCGATAAAGCCAGTTTGGATGTTAAATCCACTTACTTTTTCGCGCAGAAGTTCGACAATTTTTCCGTGTAAATAATCATCTACAGGATAGTCGGCTGGCATCTGAGGGACTTGTCCCCAGGCGTAGTCGAAGCCAGTCGCATCCACGTCGCTATAGGCGAATTTTGTAGAAACAATGACATCGGCCAAGTCGAATGCGGGATTAAAGCTTCCTGTTGTCCCGGTATTAATAATGAGGTCAGGATGAATTTTGTCGCATAACCATGCAGCAGCGGCAGCGGCATTGGCTTTTCCGATACCTGACTGTACAAGATATAAGTTCTCATGTACTTCTAGGAGTCGGATAGGGCCTTTTTCAAAGACTACTTTTCCGGGTGCGAAATGCTCTTCAAATGGATGCAACTCTTCTTTCATCGCTGCAACGATAGCAATCTTCATGAATTATTTACCCCACACTTCAGAAACAGGTTTCTTCACTTCCACTTTTGTTCCTGCGAACTTGTCAGAAATGTATTTTTGGATTTCTGGGTCGTGGTAGAGGTCCACTAATTTTTTGTATTCTTCTTTATCGGCATTTTCTGCTTTCACGGCAATCACGTTGATGCTTGTGATCGTAGATGCGTCTGCTTTTTCATAGAAGAGTGAGTCTTTTAATACGTTTAAACCACCTTCAAGGGCGATAGTGTTTCCGATTGCGATTAAATCAGTGTCGTCTAATACACGTACGCTTGTAGTGTCATCGATCAGTAGGAATTCAAGATTTTTCTTGTTTTCTACGATGTCGCTAGGAGTGCCAGTGCCATCTTTGAAGTCACTTGGTAATTTAATTAAACCAGCACTTTCTAATAAGCGTAGGGCACGAGTAGTGTTATATGGACTGTCTGGTAAAGCCACTTTCGCACCGTTTGGTAGGTCGTTTAGTGATTTTACCTTTTTAGAGTAAAGCCCCATTGGTTCAATATACGTAGTGCCAACTGGAACGACTTTGTTTGAGTTGGCTTCATTAAATCCTTTTAAGTAGCCGATAGATTGGAAGGCGTTGGCGTCAACTGTTCCGTCAGCCACGCTTTCGTTTAATGGCACACCGCCGTTAATTTCTTGTACTTCGATTTTTAAGCCTGCTTTTTTCGCTTGTTCAGACTCAGCGATGTATCTCCAGATGTCTGCGTCAGAGCCGACAGAAGCGATTTTGACTGTTTTAAGTCCTGAGTCAGAAGCTTGCGAACTTTGTGAGCTTTGTGAGCTTTGTGAACTTGAAGCATTGTTTCCGCAAGCGCCTAAGACGAATGCAGCAGAAAGGGCGATGATTGATTTAGCGATAGTTTTTAATTTCATATAGGGGGTTCCTCCAGTCTAGGTGTCTAATGTTTCTTACTGAATCAGCGTGTCGTTAAATCACTTTACGCTCGAATGGGTCGATGCTGATGCCTTGTTCTAAAACTTGTTTGGCATATTCTTTCGCACCAAATAATGAGTGATCGCGGTAGTTTCCGCATTGTACGGCAGAAACGCCTTGAATATCTTCGAATTGAATCTTTTCGACGATTTCTTCAAGTGTTGATTTCAATGCGCGTGCGATATCTTCAGGAGAACGTTCTTCCCAAAGGATTAAATGGAAACCAGTACGGCATCCAAATGGAGAGATATCGATGATGCCTTCTAAGCGGTCACGTAAGAGGTCCGCTATTAGGTGTTCGAATGTATGAACGACACCTGTTGGCATTTCTTGTTTATTTGGTTGTAAGAATCGGATGTCAAAGTTTGAGATGACGTCGCCTTTCTTACCATGTTCGTTTGCGATTAAGCGAACGTAAGGTGCAATCACCTTGTTATGGTCTAGTGTAAAGCTTTCTACTTCAGCCATGTTGATTTCCTCCTAAGTTGTTTTGATGAAACGAAAATAAAAAAGCTCGCACTTCTAGCGCTTGCTAAAAGGACGAGTTGCAGTCGTGGTACCACCTTTGTTCGTCTTCGGGGGAGAAGACCTTTTCCGTCTAGACGGATGGTTGATAACGGGAGTACCCGGATTGTCTTAAGGGTTCGGACAATCTGCTCAAAGATCATGTTCAAAAATAACGACTTGCTTACTCGCACCAACCGTAAGCTCTCTATGAAGTTTTATTTTTTACTCTTCTTTTCATTGCGTTTCGATATGTTATAAAAACAGGATACTGGTATCTGGGTGAAAAGTCAATGTGAAAAACATATTTTTTTGGTATATTTATTATTTATAGTTCGCTATTCTTAATTTTTATAACGAAAAACTAGATTTAAAAATTGTTTTGTTCGTGTTTTGGTTGAGTTTGGTTGGCGTGCTGTCAATTTTATTAATTTTTACGCAAAAAAAATCTCTAGATTGGAAAGATTATAGAATAGAGTGAAAAGTTTCACGCTATACAGTATAATGAAGCTATCTATAAAACAATGAAGGGTGACAACAATGACATTATTAGATGTACAACACGTACAAAAAGTTTATCAAACACGTTTTGGAGCCGCTGAAGTGACTGCGTTAAAAGACATTAACTTCTCAGTAGAAGAAGGCGAATATGTGGCAGTCATGGGGGAATCTGGTTCTGGTAAAACAACGCTATTAAATATTTTAGCGACACTAGACCGTCCAACAGATGGAACTGTGCTTCTAAACGGGGAAGACATTCAAAAGATTTCTGATAAAGTATTAACGGAATTCCGTCGTGACCACTTAGGGTTCGTATTCCAAGACTTCAACTTATTAGAAACATTATCCGTGTATGACAATATGGTATTGCCACTTGTGTTAGCACGCCGTCCAATCGACGAAATGGAAAAGAAAGTTCAACCAATCGCTGAAATGTTAGGCATTGAGGACTTATTGAAGAAATATCCATATGAATTATCTGGAGGTCAACAACAACGTGTGGCAATCGGCCGTGCGATGATTACAGACCCAAGCTTACTCTTAGCCGATGAACCAACAGGGGCGTTGGACTCAAAATCAGCAAGCAATACATTAGATTTATTCGATAAAATCAATCAAAACGGACAAACGATTTTAATGGTAACGCACAGTACTGTTGCCGCAAGTCGTGCCAAACGCGTTCTTTTCATTAAAGACGGTTTAATTTACAACCAATTGTACCGTGAAGGAAGAACGGACCAACAAATGTTTGAATTAATCTCAGAAACATTAACTGCGATGGCAAACAGAGGTGAGGAACATGTTTAATCTACTGCGTTCCATGGCGATTACGAACTTACGTAAGAACCGTGCTCTCTATGTACCATTTGCACTCGCAACGGTGATGGTGACGGTAGTTCTATATGTAACGAACGCACTGGCTGCAACACCGGAATTCGCTCATCTAGAAGGTGGGTCAGCGATGGCCAAAACTCTTGGCTTTGGTTTCGTCATCGTTCAAATCGTATCACTCGTCGTTATTTTGTATGCGAATGCCTTCGTAATGAAAAACCGTGCCAAAGAATTCGGTTTATACGGTATTCTCGGTTTGGACCGAAAGAATATTCAATTGCTCAGCTTGATTGAGTTAGTTGTCTTTGCCGCTTTAAGCATTGGTCTAGGGTTAATCCTTGGTGTGATTTTCCATGCGGCATCATTTGCGATTCTATTGAAACTCATTCAATACGATATCGGTATTAAATATTCCTTCCAATTTGGAAGTATTATTGCCGTTCTGTTAACGATGGTGGCCATCTTCGTTCTTGTGTTCTTTTTAAATGCAGCGAAGATTTACATGAGCCGTCCGCTTGAGTTATTAAAAGAGAAGAAAAAAGGGGAGAAAAAAGGCCGCGCCGTTACGGTTCGTGCCATTATCGGTCTAGGACTTCTAGGGTATGCATACTATATGTCTCAATCCATCGAGTCTCCGGTTAAAGCTCTCTTATACTTCTTCTTAGCCGTATTATTAGTAGTGATTGCGACTTACATTTTATTCGACGCGGGTTCGATTGCGCTTCTATCCATCTTGCAAAAGAATAAGAAGTTGTTCTATCAACCAACGAACTTTATTTCGATTTCAAACTTGCAATTCCGTATGCGTAAAAATGCGGCAGGACTTGCCAGCGTATGTATCCTTTCAACAATGGTACTTGTTACAATGGCGACAACTGTAGCACTTCAACGTGGGACAACAGCCAGACTCGATAGCAACTATCCAACAGATTACTCTGCAGTTGCTTACTTTGTTCTAGAAAAGGATATGGATCAATATCCTCCAATCGTTCAAAAGATTAAGGAACAAACGAAAGGTCAATTGAAAGACGAGAAGACATTCTTAAACGTGCTTCGTTTTGGACAACGTACGGAGAATGGATTCGACTTTGCGAATGTGAACTCAGGAGATAGTCCTGCAGCGATGTTCACCCTTGTTTCTGTGGACCAATATAATAAGATGTTTGGGACGAACTACACGGTTGGCGAGAAGGAAATGATTGTCGGCCATATTAAAGGGGACGTTAAACAAATTTCAGAAGTGAAGACGTATTCGGTGGTGTATAACGCGACGATTACCGTTAAAGAAATGATTGATGGGACTCCATATGCGAAAGTGATGCCACAACTACCATATGTGGCAGACAATCAGTATGTAGGGATTGTAAAAGATCCATTGCAATACTTAAACCCAGTGGCAGGTCAAGCGATGTATTACTTTACTTGGAATACGAATACACCGTTTGAGTTACGTGACGCTGAATGGGCTGCGTATAAGAATGTGAAGAGTCAATACAAGGCAGATGCGATGGCGTTAAGCAGTAAGAATGAAGAGGCTAAAACGCTATATGCCTTCATGGGAAGCTTGCTCTTAGTGGGTGCACTTCTTTCCATCGCATTCTTCATCGGTGCAGTTCTTGTCATTTACTACAAACAAATTTCTGAAGGGTACGAAGACCGTGACCGTTTCGTTATCCTACAAAAACTCGGTATCGATCAAAAGACGATCAAGAAGTCTATCAACCGTCAAGTATTGATTGTATTCTTCTTACCGCTTGTTACAGCGTTTATCCATACAGCGTTTGCCTTCAAGATGTATCGTAAGATTATCGAACTCTTCGGTGTTGATGGCAGCGTAACATTAAACGCGACAATTGTGATTGGTGCGATTTTCGTAGTCGTATATCTCATCG
>CAKAPS010000096.1:0-5594 GCA_916719965.1 uncultured Streptococcus sp. | reverse complement strand
CTTGGATGAGTAAATCACCCGATGTGTATTGGTCGAGTCCACCGATGATATTTAATAGGGTGGTTTTCCCTGAACCCGATTGTCCGAGAATCGAGACGAACTCATTTTCACGGAAGCGAATCGAGATATCTTTCAACGCGTGAAACTCTTGATTAGCTGTATGATAAACTTTTGAAATATGTTGTAGTTGTAGCATCACCAAGCTCCTTTCATCAATGACCTTAGTGTACCACAGTTGCGGAGTGTACACATAGGACTGGAGTCGGAATTTTAGTAAAAAGTTGGTAGGAAGAAATGTTGAAACTCCCTATAAAATCTGTATAATAGGAATACAACACAAAAAAGGAGTACAACCCATGACAACAATTGATAAAGTGGCTCTGATGGAGCAAGCGAAAGAAGTTTTAAAGAATGCTTACTGTCCGTATTCAAAATTCCCTGTAGGCGCTGCGGTGTTATATAAAGATGGCCGCGTGATTACGGGAGCGAATATTGAGAATGTATCGTTTGGAGTGACAAACTGTGCAGAACGTAGCGCAATTTTCTACGGAGCTTCACAAGGCTATCGTAAAGGCGATATTTTAGCGATTGCCGTTGCAGGGGAAACAGAAGGATTCTTACCACCTTGTAACATTTGTCGTCAAGTGATGGTTGAGTTCTGTGGACCAGATACTCCTGTATTCTTATTGAATGGAAAAGGCGAAATTCTAGAATTACGTCTAGAGGAATTAGTGCCTTATTCATTTGTTAGCTTAGAAATGTAATTTGATTTTAGAAGAAATGAAGCATCCAGTCGTTGCTTCGTTTCTTTTTTTGTCCAAAAAAATTGAAAAATAAATTCGACGGGAGTTGTTGGATCTATTCCGAAAACTGAATTTTTAGAATATAATCGCCTAAACTTCTAGTGATTGAATGATATAAAAGTTATTCAGCAGAGTGCTTGAACAGCGATTAGAAATCCGGATGCAGGATCCGTTTGTAATGGGATCTTCTACACTGCAAGGAGTGTATTTATACAAAAATTGTTGGTTTTCTGCAGTGTTGAAATGAGTTCTTTGTATAAAATTTTCTCGCGCCATTTTTGCATGAAAAAAAGTAAAATGTAGCATATATGCTACACTTCAAAAAAATAAGACCGAAGAATCCAGAGGATGCCATAATGGCAGTAATGGGAGATGGCAACCAATGTGAATTACTGACTCTAGGGAATTCCCGTAGAGTCAGTTTGAAGCTTGGTAGAGCTTGAGACTTTGGCTCAAGCCGGTGCCCCATTACAGCTTTTATGGCCAAATCCGCTAGGATTCGAAGGGATTAAGCGCCAACCGAAATTAACTTATAAGTTAATTTTGATTTTTGAGTATTCGTTCTACTTGCAAGAGAGGAGAGAGTGATTTATACTGAAGTCAACCAAATAGGTTTACATATTTTTTAGGAGGTGTACGATGTATCAACCAGAGAAATTAAAAGAGAGAAGAGTGGCGCAGGGCTTGACGCAACAAGAGCTCGCCAATGCACTGGGTGTCTCTAAGCAGGCTTATTCTGCCTGGGAGCGTGGAGTGAAGGTGCCAGCTTCAGATAAGGTAGAACAGCTGGAGAAGCTTCTATCTGTGCCAAAGGGATATTTTACAGAAATAGAAATTGTACGATTATACCATACGCTCACGCCACCCAACCAAGAGAAGGCGGTGCGCTATGTCAAGGCGTTAGCAACCGAGGAACAAACGCCAAAAGTGGTGCCGATGAAGAAGAAACTAGTCGCGTATCATGTGTACGAGAAGATGTCGGCCGGGATTGGGGCGACGATTTACAACGACCGAGACTACGATACGGTTTACTATGATGAAGAGTTGGCGCATGATTTTGCGTCATGGGTATCGGGGGACTCGATGGAACCACGCTACCATAATGGATCGGTGGCGCTCATTCGTGAGACGGGATTTGATTATGATGGGGCGGTCTATGCGGTGGTATGGAACGGTCAGACGTTTATTAAGCGCGTGTACCGTGAAAAGGACGGGTTGCGTTTAGTATCGTTTAACCCTGACTATGCGGACTTATTTGCTCCGTATGAGGAAGAACCACGAGTGGTAGGAATGATTGTTGGAAACTTTATGCCGTTGGAGGGATAAAGATGGGCTGCTTTGACTATTCGAAGGAACCGAGAAGCGATATTGCCTTTGTGGACATGAAGTCCTTTTACGCGAGTGTGGAATGTGTGGCAAGGGGGCTGCATCCGTTGAAGACGTCGCTGTGCGTGATGAGTCGTGCGGATAATTCGGCGGGCTTGATTTTAGCGTCCTCCCCAACGTTTAAGAAGGTCTTTGGGAAATCCAATGTCGGTCGTGCGTATGAATTACCCTTTGATGTCAAAACGCGCAAGTTTAGTTATGCCAATGCGCGTCGACAAGGAATCGAAGTAACGCCGCAGTATGTGCGATTTATCGAAGGCTGGGCGAAGGTGACCTATATCGTGCCACCTCGGATGGACGAGTATATTAAGGTGAACATGCAAATCCAACGCGTGTTTCAAAACTTCGGTGGCCCAGAGGATATTTTTCCGTATTCGATTGATGAAGGGTTTGTTGATTTAACGTCGTCGCTGAATTATTTTGTGCCGGATGATGCCTTGTCTAGACGGGAAAAGCTCGACCGGGTGTCTGCGGATATTCAACGGGCGATTTGGAAGGAGACGGGGATTTACTCGACGGTTGGAATGTCGAATGCGAATCCTTTGCTGGCCAAATTAGCGCTCGATAATGAGGCGAAGAAGATTCCGCATATGCGAGCGAACTGGTCGTACGAAGATGTCGAGGAGAAGGTCTGGGGAATTCCTGAGATGACAGACTTTTGGGGAATAGGTTCGCGGATGGAGAAGCGACTGAACGCGCTAGGGATTTATTCGATTCGTGAATTGGCAAATGCGAACCCCGACCGATTGAAACAAGCGCTTGGCGTCGTAGGCTTGGATTTATGGTTTCACGCAAATGGCATCGATGAGAGTAATGTACATGTGCCGTACCGTCCGAAATCAAGAGGACTCGGGAACTCGCAGGTGCTTCCATGCAACTATGTTCGCCAGCGGGATATTGAAATCGTGCTACGCGAGATGGCGGAGCAGGTAGCGATTCGCATGAGACGAATTAAGAAGAAGGCGACGGTTGTTTCGATTCATGTGGGCTACTCGAAGGACGAAGGCTTGTCGTCGATACAGGCGCAGCGTAAAATTGACCCGACGAATCGCACTTCGGTGTTATCGGAAGTGGTGTTGGAACTCTTTCGTAAGAAATACAAAGGAGGTGCGGTGCGTAATGTGGCGGTGCGGTATTCCGGATTTGTCGAAGAAAGCTTTGGACTCATTTCACTATTCGAAGATATTGAAGCAGTTGAGAAAGAAGAAAGGCTCCAGACGGCGATTGATACGGTCCGCGACCAATACGGATTCACCTCGCTTTTAAAAGGGAACGCGCTGGAAGGCGGGTCGCGCGTGGTGGCTAGAAGCAAGTTAGTCGGAGGACATTCCGCTGGAGGATTAGACGGTTTGAAATAATGGAAAGAGCGTATTTGCCTTATCGCTCGGCAAGAGAGCACAAGGATCGCGGCATGGCGAAGTGGATGGGATTTTTCCTATCTGAACATACGACATCCCTAAAAGACGAAAAGAAGCGCATCGACCAGACGAGCATGCTGACGATGGAAGAAAAATGGATGCTGCTATCGCAATTGTATGTAGGAAAGTTACCGGCCAGTATTACGGTGCCGTATCGGATGATGCGACAAACGCTCATTGGCGAAGTGAGTGAATTATACGAGAGTGAAATCTCGCTGAAGACAGAAGAAGGCTACCGCCGCATTGCAGTGGAAGAGATTCTGCAAATTCAGTTGGTGGAAGGCGCATGAATATTGTATCGAGGTACGGTACTAGAGTAATTGAGGTGAGACTATGGCGAAGATAAAAACTGCAAGTGTGCATATAAGAATAAAAGAAGATACCAAAAAGCAAGCTGAAGCAATTTTGGAGGAATTGGGAATTTCGCGAACAGTGGCGATAGAGATGTTTTATAGACAAATTATCCTAAATAACGGAATTCCCTTTGATGTAGCCATCCCAAATGCGTCAAAATCACGTGAAGAACTGACAACAGAAGAATTTGACAAGATGATGAAGGTAGCCATTAAACAAGTAGAAGAAGGCCAAACAACACCGGTAGAAGAAGTTTTTGAAGAACTATATCGAGGTATGTAAATGGAACATTAGTTGCAGGCGAGCATTACGGTGCCGTATCGGATGATGCGACAAACGCTCATTGGCGAAGTGAGTGAATTATACGAGAGTGAAATCTCGCTGAAGACAGAAGAAGGCTACCGCCGCATTGCAGTGGAAGACATCTTACAAATTCAGTTGGTGGAAGGCGCAGAGTAATAGAAAACAGTACGGAATTTCTTTCAACATATAAAGTTTTAAAGGGGTCGAATTCGACTCCTTTAAATCAGGATAAATAAGAACGCCTCTCGTTATTCACTAGAGTTGACGGGGGCGTTCTTTTTTGCTAAAATAGTCGTGTTGTAATTGTGAAGCACCACAGCTACAACCGCTCGGATTAGAGTACAAAAGACCGGAATCGGCACTTTAAACTGGCGAGTCTTAGTCTAAAATATAGGAGGTGCAATATGTACGCAATCGTAAAAACTGGTGGAAAACAAGTTAAAGTTGAAGTTGGTCAAGCAATCTACGTTGAAAAATTAAACGCAGAAGCTGGCGACAAAGTAACTTTCGAAGAAGTAGTATTTGTAGGTGGAGATGACGTTAAAGTTGGTGCTCCATTCGTAGCAGGTGCAACTGTTGAAGGAACTGTTGAAAAACAAGGCCGTCAAAAGAAAGTTGTAACTTTCAAATACAAACGTCGTAAAGACTCACACCGTAAACAAGGTCACCGTCAACCTTATACAAAAGTTGTTATTGACGCAATCAACGCTTAATCACGATGATTCAAGTGACTGTACACAAGAAGAACCAACGTATCGTTTCCTTTGAAATGACTGGTCATGCAGACTTTAGTGAACACGGTTCAGACATTGTTTGCGCAGGGGTATCGGCTCTAGCCATTACAACTGTGAACAGCATTGAGAAGTTAGCAGGATACCAACCGATTGTCGAAGTCGACGAGGTTGAGGGTGGTTACTTATATATGGAAGTTGTAGAAGACTTGACGAAAGAGCAAGAACATACAACTCAAATTTTATTAAATAGTCTATTACTAGGGTTAGAAGATATTCAATCGGAATATCAAGACTTTCTAGCTGTAACTGTTGCATAATCAATCAAGGAGGTGCACAACTATGTTAAAAGTGAATTTACAATTATTCGCCCATAAAAAAGGGGGCGGTTCTACATCAAACGGACGTGACTCACAAGCGAAACGTCTAGGTGCTAAACGTGCTGACGGACAATTCGTTTCAGGTGGTTCAATTTTATACCGTCAACGTGGAACAAAAATCCATCCAGGTGAAAACGTAGGTAGAGGTGGAGACGATACTTTATATGCTAAAGTAGACGGAATTGTACGTTTCGAACGTAAAGGCCGTGACAAAAAACA
>CAKAPS010000095.1:0-5745 GCA_916719965.1 uncultured Streptococcus sp. | reverse complement strand
CGAGAAATATAAACAGGCCGCGACTGAAAAATACGGCGAAACTGTGATAAACGAGGCCGAAGAAAGACAAAAAGGCAAAGAAGAAATCGTAGCGGACGGCTTCAATAAAATCTTCTTTGCATTCGCGGATAATATCGAAAAAGGCCTACCAGCAACAAGTGCCGAAAACGTGGACTTAGCCAAACAACTCCACCAACACATGTGCGCTTATGCCTTTGACTGCTCGATCGATGTCTTCTCAAGCATCGGATTTGGCTACGCGCAAAACGAAGAGTTCAGAACGAACCTCGATAAATACGGCAAAGGCGTTGGCCAATACGCTTGCGACGCGATTCAAGCCTATGTCGCACAGGAGAGAAAATAAGAAGGTTCGCTTCCTAAGCAAATCATAATCCATAATTATAAGCAGTCATTGACTGCTTATTTTAATATCATCAAACTTCTTATTCTCTCTTTTTTTAAAATTAAATATGCTATAATATCAACTGAGAGCGACAATTTTTTACAAACATAAATTTACTTTTAGAATTTTAAAGAAGATGATAAATGAGTTATCACGTAAAATTTAACGACATTACCTCCATGCATAGCCAAACGAATCAAACCATCCAACAATGGGGGCTTGCGTTAGATGCGCTACAAAAGTCGATTGCCCTCCTCGCAAACCAGAGTGAGCTTCAAGGGAAAGCAATGACGAGTGCGAAGAGCTATATGACAGAAGTTCATGGAACATTCATACAGACGCTGGCGCAGTTAATGAATGAGTATACCGCAAATTTCTTACTGTATAAAGATGGCTACTATCAAATCGATACGCATAACCATGCGGAATTGCCTGAAGATGTCTATAAGGGGCTATACTCTGACCTAGGAAAGTCTAAGCAACGATTCGAACAACAGTTGGAGCAGTTAACAACTGCTAAGCTCAGAGTCGCAGGGTTAGTGAATTACCAAGGAACTAGTCATACAAAGACGAAATTCACGTATGAGAAGCTGATGAAGGATATCAAGCATCTAGACGAATCCATTACGCAATATGAAGAGATGCATGCTCGCCAAGATTTGCAGGCGTTTAAGGAATTGTTAGCAGCGACAAGAAGTTTATTGGAGGAGCATTCGAGTAGAGACCGAAGTATTGGAAGTTATCAATCGGGTGCCTTTGGAAAACTACCCTCTGTACAACGTTTTATGGTAGCCTATGAACAAGTGAAAGCCCAACTAAATGATCGAATGGGCATTATTCAAGCCGCTCTTGAACGTGATCAAGTGCGCATGGAGGCACTACATGCCGAAGAACGAACCAAGCAAGGGCTTATGAATCTCGTCTTTGGTGTCTTGACGGTTCTAGCCGGGGTATCAGCGCTAGTCATGTCCGGAGGAACTGCCTTACCGATTGTGGCGCCGATGCTTAAGATTGCGGGAACTGCTACGTTCATGTATGGCGCTTCGAATTCTATCGAAGCTGGATGGAATATTTATTATGGATTATCTGGCGATGGAAAATCCTTTGCGATGAATCCGATTCGAGATACAATTTTCTTAGGAAACGGTGAGTTATACCACGGATTTGGACAAGTTTTCACCTTAACAACAGGGGTGTTCATACCAATTGCCCAGACGAAAAGTATTGCCCAAGGGTTATGGCAGTTTACATGGGGAACAATCGGAGGGTTAGCAACTGGACAAGCAGCCTATCATGGAACAAAGCTTCTTGGTGGAAGCGAAGAAACCGCACAGTTGATGAACTTATTTGGGAACCTCGTGGGTGGATATAAATTTTCTAAAATTGCTGAGAATTTCAGCTTAAATACGATTCGAGCGCCAAAAGTTGAATCAGCACTTGAAATGTACAATATGGATGACTTAGCTAAACTCCAACACACAGAGAACTTTACTGAGAAGTCTTTAATTCACATTTTTGAAGGTGATATAAGGAGAGGACAAGCAGGTGGCTATCATTATGATATGGTAGAAGGGACTTCTGGTAGTATCATAGAAGGGACGAAAAGTCCTACCTTAAATGATGCTGGAGTTTATGAAGCGAAAGTTGAAGTAAATGGAATTCCTAAAACAGGAAATGGAGGGTATTCAACCTTTTTTCCTGACCGTATGAGCCCTCAGGAGGTTGTAGATACTATTAATGAGGCATATTCTAATAAAGTTTTATCTAATGGCAATGAGTACATTGGAAAAAGTAGTAATGGATTAAAGATTGGAATGTATATAAGAAAATCTGATGGAAAGATTATCTCAGCATTCCCAATGGAATAAAATGAATTTAGAGGTAAGATTAATGAAGAGAATATATTCAGTTGTGGTTTTTGGAAATGAAGAAAATGATATAATGTTAGTTTTGAAATTTACAGATCAAAAATTTCAATCGTTGTCAAACTTTTTAAATTCTGAAGTTCATAATTTTTATCCTCATATTTATAAAGAATTAGAGGCGGTTGTTACTGGTCAAAAAGAAGCGTCTGATTTTGGCGGTAATATGCTGAATATCGATATAGGGAAAGAGGAAACAGAAGTATACTATCAAATGGATGATGAAAGTCTTGGTGAACCATGTTTCATTTCAACTGACAAACTGTATAAACTAGTCATTGAGTGGAAAGAAATGGAAGATAAAATGTACAGAGGGGAAGATATTTTTCCGCTGATAATAGAGGATTAAGATGTATTAGAGGGCATCGTAAAATAACAAGCAAAAGAGGAGTAAGACACTTGTCCTACTCCTCTATTTTTATCTTACAAATACCAACTTTTCTGGTGTTGATAGTTCCGCATCAAAGACAAATCCGTCTTCTGCGAAAGCCTCCAGTTGCTTCACGTCCGCGGCTTGTTCGCGCATCGCAAATCCGACTAACAACCCACGCCCTTTTTTCGACGTTGTAGAGTGTTGTTTCAACTTGCCGTCTTTACGCTCATAAAATTCCACGTCCACCCAGTTGTAACGCGAGCGGTCAAGTAACGTACTGAACTCATCACTAGCACAGTTCACCACCGTTTCACTTTCTTCGAACAACTCGGCCCACTCCGTTTTCCAGTAAGCCTTCAAGCTCTTTCCATCCACGCGCAATGGTCGCAACATATCCAAGCGATACGGCTTCACATAAGCATCCGGCGCCACAGCCCCATACAACGCAGATAAGATGCGCACATGCTCGCTTCCATAGTCCAAGCCTTCTTTCCATCCCTCTACTTGCTTCAACCAGCGAAACGCCAGTCCGTTGTATAGTTCAATGGCAGGCGCAGCTTCGGCCACCTTCCACCCTTCGATGAACGCTTTGTTTTCGTCGAGTAACTTCCCTTTGACCCCTAACACACGAGAGAGGTCCTCTTCAGGCACCGCACGCACGGCTTCGACCACTTTTGCAGCAGCCGGGCTTACTTCCCAGTTGCGTTCCTCTAATGCATCACAATTCATTTCCTTTGCAGGCGATAGTATTAATTTCATCTCGGCACTCCTTTTCATTGTCCCCCTTAGTGTACCGTACCCGCCGTATTTTGACAAAATACAAGTCCCGTTTTATACTGATTACTATCAAACTTAAAGGAGAATTCTATGCCAGGACCGTTTCCTATATCCATCAATTCCATCGCCTTATTTTACCTATTACCATTCATTAGCGTTGGAGTCTATACGATTGGAACGCAGAAATTTTCACTCGCAAACTTCCTTCTATTACTTGGAGGGATCACAGCGCTACATTCCGCCCGTCTCATCTATGAAAAATCAGTCGGTGGATATATCTTCTGGATTGTAGCGTGGGCAGTCATGTTATACGCGTCCTATTGGAACAATAAGCACGAAAAACCGTATAAAACAGAAAACCAAATGCTTGAGTTTGTTGTCTGCTTTGTCAATAAAAATCCATTTCCGGATAAAATCAAAGACCCAAACAAAGCACGTGCCATCGTTGCACTCATTATCACATTTTTAATGATTATCGCTTAACAAGGAGGACCTCATATGGGCTATGTATTCATCATCTTTTTTATTCTTAGCTTCTTTATCGTCACATTCGCGCTCATCCATCTACTCGCAGGTGGCGCAGCTCTTCTAAAAGGAGACAAAACAACAGGAAACATCCTCGTTTTTGTAGGCGGACTTATCGCACTTCCTACAATCCCATTACTCGCAGTGTTACCTGGAATCCCATTCCTTACATGGATCATTGGGGCAACCCTTTGCTGCGTGGGAGCCTATATGAACGGAAAAGAAAAAGGAAACATCAACAAATCACATCACGCCATCCGCATCACTATCGCAGTCCTTCTCACGATTGGACTGGCGCTTGTTTAGAAAAGGGTTAAAAATGTATTCAGAAGATAAAGAGTTGCCACAAGGGTACTTAATGAGTATCGGCGGAGCACTCGCTGGTTTGTCTGCTACAATGTTGTATTTTTATAAAAAATAGGTCTTCCACTGCTATTTCATTTATAATAGAGTGGAAGACCTTTTTAGTACTCTTCACATCGTTTAATCTTATAGGGAGAATTTCTTATGCTTAATATAATCATTGCTGTATTGTTTATTGCCATAGTTACCTTCCTTTTCATTCTCTATCACATAGTGAGGGGCCTGAAAGTATTACTCTTTCAGAAAAATCATAAGGGTGGTTGGTACTTACTAATCGGTTCATCAATCCTAATTGCTCTCTTTATTTATACTAAATATGTTGATTTTTCTTCCGTTCGAAACTTTGTGACTCCAATGTGGTGTATTGGCGGTATCCTATGTTTTATCGGTGATTATATTGCCGATAAAGAATCTGGACAAATAAAACTAGCCCCTACCCTCATTCGAATCATCGCCTTTTGCATTTCACTAATTGCGCTCTCTGTATAAAAATACTAATTCCAAGAAGACTCGACCCGCGAGTCTTTTTCTATACAATCCAGCACACTAGTAACCTTCAACAAAGAACTACTTCCATAAAAAATAGCGTACGGAAAATTCCGTACGCTATTTTCTATTTACCAAACCATTATAATTGTCCCGGTCGCAATCAGTGCACACCCAATGAGTGACTTCATAGTGAACGTATCATGCAAGAAGAAAACGGCCAATATCAACGTGAAGACGATACTCAATTTATCGACTGCCGCTACCTCTGTTGCACTCCCCATCTGAAGCGCCTTGTAGTAACAAAGCCAAGAAGCTCCTGTCGCAATCCCTGATAAAATCAAGAAGATCCAACTTTTCCGACTAATCTCAGACAACCCGTTTTGATTATTCGTCACAAATACCATCAGCCACGACATCACAACGACCACAACCGTGCGTACCGCCGTCGCCAAATTCGAGTTTACCCCATCAATCCCAATCTTCGCCAAAATCGACGTCAACGCCGCAAACACTGCTGACAATAACGCAAATACAATCCACATAACCAAGACTCCTGTCATTAAATACTACTTTTAGTATACTCTTTTTTCTCTAAAAAGAAGAACCATTTTTAATGAATGGACAAAGCCTCTCTTTATTAGAGACGAAGCAGATTTTAAGTTAACCGCACCTTCTGTCGCGGATGTTCCGGTCTAGACGAAGCAAATTTTAATCGTTCAAAAGCCAGCCCCTCTCGTTTTTCTATCAAAAAAAATAAAGAAAAATTCGTTGAATCATTGTGTTTCCAGAACAAGAAGCTTGCGAGTTTCTTTGGATTCCCTCCAAACGCCTAAGGAGAATAAACGAAAAGAATCAGTTTATTGAAAGAATAGTGGGACTAAGCATTAAAACGA
>CAKAPS010000094.1:0-5771 GCA_916719965.1 uncultured Streptococcus sp. | reverse complement strand
GTATAAGTGACCTTCGAATGTTCTGTTTGTAAGACAAAGACTGATTTACTTTCCGAACGGCATCCTAGTAATACAAATAACGCCCCCAATAGTACAATCGATAACTTCAAGATTTTCTTCATTAGAAAACTCCCCTTTATTTCACTTCTTTAAACTCGTATTCTAAAATAGCGTCTTTAGATAATTGGTAGCTAACAATATTATCCTTTCTTTTCAAAGCTGCATTAACGGTATTATAGAGCGTTGGCGCTTTTTTGCGACTTGCCGCATCATCGAACTTAAATTTATTAACGTCGACTTCAATCGTTAGCGTAATGTAGTTATTATCGTCCTTCTTAGTGTATGTAACACCTTCAATTCCTTCCATCTCCGATACAATCTCGTCTCGCTGACTACGAACGGCTTCTGTATATCGTTCGTCTTTGGTGATGTCGTAAACGATTTCCATCGTTAGTTTAGAAACTGAATCTTTCTCTTTATCATATACATAGGTTAATTTCGTCTTATTAGCAATCTCCTGTAAAACAAATTCACTTTTTGTTTCTTGGCTACATCCTAGTAAAACAAATAACGCCCCCATTAATAGAATGGATAGTTTCAAGATTTTCTTCATTCAAATACTCCTTAAATCTGACTTGCCTTTATCATAGGAAATGAACTATCGTTTGTCAAATTCTGGCGATGTCCACACTCGTCATTAATACAAAAAACTTGGATTCCATTCACTGAAATCCAAGTTTCTATTCACTATTTCACTTCTTGAAATCCTTCTTTTAAAATACTCTTTTTAGATTCTTCAAAGCTGTAAATACCATCTTTCTTTATTACCGCTGTATGAACGCTACTATATAGAGCTGGCGCTTTAGCACCTGCCTTTCCATCCTCATAGTTAAACTTCTTAAGATCCACTTCAATCGTTATCTTTAGTTCTTTTGCACTATCAGATTGAGTGACTTTAACCCCTTCAACGCCGCTCGCGTCGTCTACTATTAGTTTTTGGGTACTACGTGCTTTCTCTTCGATTTCTTTACTTTTTGAAATGTCGTAGACGAGATTAAATGTTACAGATGAAACTGAATCTTTTTCTTTATCGTATACATAGGTTACTTTTTGTTTTATATCGCTTAAATCAAGAGCAAATTCACTTTTAGCTTCTGAGCTACAACCGAGTAGAACAAATACTGCTCCTAACAATAAAATAGATAGTTTCAAGATTTTCTTCATAATCATGCTCCTTACGCTTTTTCTTAATCATACGGAATGAACTTGGCTCTGTCAACTATTCCTTAGCTATGGCTTTGTCCAAAAAAAGAGCAAACAAAAACCGCCTCCCTTTCAGGAGACGGTCATTTCATTTCATATTAGAAACGGATGTAAGTTGCGCGAGCTGCAACGCTTGCTGGGATTGTACGGTAAGAGATTACGTTTAATCCACGTACGTTCATTTCAGAGATGTATAATGAACCATCTGCGTTAACTGCTTCTACGAATCCTACGTGTCCGTAAGTTGGGTCAGCACCTGCTAAACCTTGTTGGAATACGATTGCTGAACCAGCTGAAGGTGAGTTAGATACTGAGTATCCATAGCTACGAGCGTATGAAGGCCATTCAGCCGCATTACCCATCATGCTGTGTCCGATTGGTGTACCAACTTGTGCCATACGGTTAAATACGTAGTAAGTACATTGTCCGAAGTATCCACCGTTAAGTGAAGCACGGAAACTTGGGTCAACTGCTGGGAAACCTCCGCCAGCTGTGTAAGTGTAGCTTGATGTTTGTGCTGGAGCTGCTGGTGTTGAAGTAGAGCTTGAAGTTGAAGCTGTACTTGTTGAAGCTGTGCTAGCTGCTGCAGGTGCAGGAGCTTCATATGAAGTTTGTGTAGCAGTTGTTTGTGATTGTGAAGCTTGTGCTGCTAATGCTTGACGAGATGCTTCAGCAATACGAGCTGCTTCTGCTTCAGCTTTTGCTTTTTCTTCAGCTAAACGTTTTTGGAAAGCTTCTTTTTCAGCAACTAATCCATCACGTTTTGCGATTTCAGCTAACTCTTCTTGTGAAAGGTTTGCTAATAATACTTTATTTTTAGAGAAAGTATCGTTTAATTCTGTTTGTAATGAAGCTAATTCTTTTTCAGCTGCTTCTTGTTCAGCTAATTTTTCTTGTTGAGCTTCTTCTTTAGATTCTACTTGTTTTTTGTCTTCAGCTTGTTGTTGCATTAATTCGCGGTTTGCACCCATTAAATCCATTACAACACCGATACGGCTAACCGCATCTGATAAGCTTTCAGCGTTTAATAAGAAATCTAAGTATGAACGAGCACCATTTGTTTGTACTGAACGAGCTTGTTCTTCTAAACGTGTGTTACGTTCTGCGATTACTTTTTCTAATTTAGCAATTTCAGTTTTTAATGTTTCAATTGCTTCTTGAACTTCAGCTTTTTTAGCTTGAGTTGTATCAATTTTAGTTTGTACATCAGATAATTCTTTCGCTAATGTATCGATTGTAGAATTAACTGCTGATTTTTTCTCATTAATGTTAGCGATCGATGAGTTAACTGTTTCGATTTGTGAATCGAAATCTTGCGCGTTAACTGATGGCGCTAAAGCTCCTAATGATAATACTGTTCCTGTTACTAATACTGTTAATAAACGTTTCTTCAAGTGATTTTCCTCCAATGTTTCTCACTAATATATATTCGAAGTAGCCGGTCACGGCTTTTAATAAAACTTAACTTGGTACTATAATACCATAGGACTTTAGGCCGATGTTGATTTTCTTCGAATTGATAATACCTTGTAATAAAGCTGTAACATAACCCGAACGACTGACCTTTTTGATACATAAATGGTTATTTTTTGTGAAATATTACAGGGTAAAGTGTGAATTTTTGACGATTTTCGAATCGAATTTCTGTTTTTAACTTTTACACACTCCTCTTTATGACACCCGAAAAAAGTTTTGTTACAAACGGTTTCAACTTTCCCGAAATATGGTATATTTAACGTATCTAGGAAAAATAGAAGGGAGCTATTTTTATGATATTAACATTAACGATGAATCCGGCGGTCGATATCGGATATACCGTTGACACATTAAAGATTGATACCGTCAATCGTACAAAAAAGGTGAGCAAAACGCCTGGAGGGAAAGGACTGAACGTGAGTCGAGTGCTTAAGCAACTCGGTTCGCCGGTGTTAGCAACAGGGTTACTTGGGGGACATATTGGAGCCTTTATTAAAGAAAAACTGGACGAGGTTGGTCTGCAAAACGACTTCTACCCTATTCAATCGGAAACTCGTAATTGTATCGCCATCCTACACGAAGGATCACAAACGGAAATCTTAGAGGCCGGCCCTACAATTACACCAGAGGAACAAGCTGGTTTCCTCGCACACTTTGAAAACTTATTAAAAGAAGTCGATCTCATCACGATTTCTGGTAGCTTGCCTAGTGGAATGGACGACGATTTATACGCAACGATTATTGAAAAAGCTGCTAAAGCCAGCGTTCCGGTGCTTTTAGACACTTCTGGAAAAACATTGAAGATTGCACTGGAAGCTGCTACTAAGCCTGCTTTAATTAAGCCAAACCAAGAGGAGCTCGCTGGATTACTGGGAGTTCCTGCAGCAACGACTGTGGAAGAATTGAAGGAGCAATTGAATTCTCCGTTATTTGACGGGGTGGATTGGGTGGTTGTTTCACTTGGGTCAAAAGGCGCATTGGCAAAACACGAAGGGGTCTTCTACCGTGTTAACATCCCCAAAGTCAACGCCGTGAATCCTGTTGGCTCGGGAGACTCAACGATTGCTGGGTTAGCACATGCGATTGCAAAAGGCGAAAGCAGCGAAACCATTTTAAAAACCGCAGTGACTGCAGGTACTCTCAATGCTATGGAAGCTCAGACAGGCTTTATTAACATGGATAACTTCGATACCATTTTCAATGCGGTAACGGTGGAGAAAGTATAAAAAATAAATTGGATTTCGGAAAAGCCTTATGGCTATCATCATAGTGACGGTAACGTTGTACCGGTTCGAGCCGAAGTCTCTCACCTTAAAAGCCTCAAAGAGGGCGTACGGATTATAAATCCTACGCCCTCTTATTCGTTTTAATACGAAACACGTTACTGTCACTATTGAAGTCATACACTTTCCGAAATCCAAAATCAATTCCTGCTTCTCCATCAAGGTTGCCGCATTGAAAGAATCTTGTCATAAAGCAGTCCTGCTTTAATGGATTGAGCGGATGCAGTTTTATATGGGAAGGTGCTCAGCTTTTGCATTCGAAATGCGCTGCCTAAAATCTTGAGTTTTGGAGGCAACAAATTCGAGCTTTTGATCAAAGAAGTTATTTTGCAATATAACGTATACGTTATATTACGTTTTTTACATTTGCTTTTGAAATGTTATTGTGTAGGACTTTATAGAGGGTTTGAAAATCTATTTAAAAAACTTTTTTATTCCCAAAGTTTGTGAACCGCTCGTTATCGTCAGCTCACAAACAAGAAACAGGACTCACACTGTGAGTCCTGTTTTGTCTTTGGTCTTACTCCCTCTTTGAGGCTTTTAAGGCGCAAGACCAAGGCTTGCGCCGGTGCAACGTTACAGTGATGATCATTAAATCCGCAAGGATTCAAAAGAATCATCCATAAGTCTTTTATTTCAACACCACTAAGAAGTATTTTTTCTTGCCGCGGCGGACGATGACGAAGCGTTCTTCGAAGGATTGTTCTTTCGTCCATTCGAATTCGAGGTCCGTTACTTTTTCGCCGTTGATTGAAATCGCGCCGTTTTGAATGTCTTCACGTGATTGTCTTCTTGATGGTTCGATGCCAAGGTCCACAAGCCATGTTGCTAGGTTTTGGCTTTCTTTTGAACTTTCGAAGGTTGGCATGTTTTTGAAGCCTTGTTCGATTTCGTCGGCTGTTAATTGTTGTACGTTCCCTGTGAAGAGCGCGTTTGTAATTTTCTTCGCATCTTCTAAGGCTTTTTCGCCGTGAACGAAGCGAGTCACTTCTTCCGCAAGGCGGATTTGCGCTTCACGTTTATGTGGTTCTGTCGCCACTTTTTCTTCGAGCGCTTCGATTTCTTCGCGTTCTAGGAATGTGAAGTACTTGATGTATTTAATCACGTCGCGGTCATCTTGGTTTAACCAGAATTGGTAGAATTCGTATGGAGTTGTCTTTTCAGGGTCAAGCCATACAGCACCACCAGCTGATTTTCCGAATTTTGTACCGTCTGATTTTAACATTAATGGAATTGTTAAACCGTACGCACGAGACTCTGCGCCTTCTACTTTACGGATTAACTCAAGCCCTGAAGTGATGTTTCCCCATTGGTCCGCACCACCGATTTGGACTTGCACGTCTTCTGTCTTGAATAAATGCAAGAAGTCCATTGATTGTAGGATTTGGTATGAGAATTCTGTAAATGAAATCCCCACTTCTAGACGGCTTGCGACCACGTCTTTAGCAAGCATTGTATTCAAGTTGAAATGCTTCCCGAAATCACGTAAGAAGTCTAGTAATGATAAATCTTTTGTCCAATCGTAGTTGTTTACAAGGCGTAATGTTGCTTGGTCTTCATCTGTTGTGAAAAATAATTTCTTCATTTGCGCTGTTAATTTTTCAACATTATGTTGAACTTGTTCCATTGATTGAAGTACACGTTCGCTTGTACGACCACTTGGATCCCCAATAGAACCTGTTGCTCCACCAATTAAGATGACTGGTTTATGTCCTGCTAATTGGAAACGACGAAGAATCATAAATGGAA
>CAKAPS010000093.1:0-5820 GCA_916719965.1 uncultured Streptococcus sp. | reverse complement strand
CAGAGAAGCCAACTCCAGATCCAGAGAAACCAACACCTGAACCAGAAAAACCAACACCAGACCAACCAGCTGTAGAATTACCTCTATACGAAACAGATGGTGTGAAGGTAACGGTTGATAAGGAAAAAGGTATTGCGAGATTTGAAGACGAAAACGGAGATACTCCAGTAGTCGTTGAAGTACCAACTAAACTTCTTGATAAGAACATCAAGATGCTTAAAGTTGAAAAAGTGAACGAAACAATTAAAGGTCTTGAAGGAAAAGAATATCAAGGTTATGAAATTACTTTCGTTGACAAAGATGGTAAAGCAGTTCGTGTTGAAGGGAATGCGAAAGTAACATTCCCAGTTGATAAAGAAGTAGATGGTGCATACTTCGTAACAAGCGATACAAAAGAAGTGAAAGAAAAAGTTGAATTCTCTAACGGAGAAAACAAAGTCGTTACACTTAACGTTAAACACTTCAGTTTATACGCAGTTACATTCAAAGTTGTTGCTAGTGAAACACCAGTAACTCCAACTACTCCAGCAACACCTGCAACACCAACAACACCTGCAACTCCAGCAGCACCTACTACACAAGTAGCAGCAGCTCCAAGTGCAGCCCAAGGAGAAAATAAACCAGCTCCAGCGCCTGCAGCAGGTGAAGCAAAAGAAACATTACCAAATACAGGGGTAGAAGATGTAACTCCAGGAATCATTGGAGGAATTCTTGCAGCTCTTGGTGGATTAGGCCTAGCCATTCCTAAAAAAGGTAAAAGAGACTAGGAATGAACGAAAATATCGAATGTATTGGACAATCCTAGCCGGTCCAAACCATTTGAAAAAATAGTCTGCCCTCAAACCGGTTCACAATGTGAGCCGGTTTTCTCTTTTGTAGATGGAAAATCTTGCAAAATCGTTTCAAATAGCGTAAAATTTATCTATTCGATGAAGAGAACAAATTGTATAAATATACTTTGTAGAGAGCCAATTATTGGTGGAAGATTGGCAGTCCCTGTTTATAGCAAGAATCATCTCTTAGAAACTTTTCTGAAATACGAATTAGAGTAAGAAGAGTCGCTTAAATGGCGTTAACAATTTACCAAGGCAAACAAAATATTTGTTTGTAAATTTGGGTGGTACCGCGGATATGATTTCGCCCCTGCAACTTGGCAGGGGCTTTTTTTATGCTCAACGGTCAAAAGATGAAAAAAGCAGTCAAACAAAGGAGGAAATTCAATGAAGATGAAGGAAACATTGCAAATTGGGAAAACAGAATTCCCAATGCGTGGGAACTTACCAACAAAAGAAGTGGATTACCAAAAAGAATGGGAAGAAGCAGACGTTTATGGACAACGTCAGAAAAAGAATGAAGGCAAACCAACATTCGTGCTTCACGATGGACCACCATATGCCAATGGTGCGGTTCATATGGGACATGCCTTAAACAAGATTTCTAAGGACTTTATCGTTCGTAGTAAATCAATGAGTGGATTCCGTGCACCATTCGTACCAGGATGGGATACACACGGACTTCCAATCGAGCAAGCTCTTGCAAATTCTGAAGGGGTTGACCGTAAGAAATTATCCATCGCTGAATTCCGTAAATTATGTGCGGAATATGCATTACGTCAAGTGGACAACCAACGTGCTGAATTCAAACGTCTTGGAGTAGGCGGTACATGGGATAATCCATACTTAACGCTTAAACCAGAATTTGAAGCAGAACAAATTCGTGTATTTGGTAAAATGGCTGAAAATGGCTATATTTACAAAGGATTAAAACCAATTTACTGGTCTCCATCAAGTGAATCTTCACTTGCTGAAGCAGAAATTGAATATAAAGACGTAGAAAGCCCATCAATCTATGTGGCGTTCAAAGTGAAAGACGGAAAAGGTGTTGTATCAGATGATGCGTCATTCGTTATTTGGACAACAACTCCTTGGACACTTCCAGCAAACTTAGGAATCTTCGTGCATCCTGACTATGAATATGTAGAAGTGAAAACAGATAAAGGAAACTTCGTCGTAGCTAAAGAATTAGTGAACTCACTTGCTGAAACATTAGGTTGGGAATCTGTTGAAGTATTAAAAGAATTCCGTGGAACTGAATTGGAATATGCAACAGCATGGCATCCATTCTATGAACGTGAATCTTTAGTAATGAACGGAGACTACGTTACACTTGATGCCGGTACTGGTTTAGTTCACGCAGCTCCTGGACACGGGGAAGACGACTTCTACTATTCACGTAAATACAACTTAGATGTATTATCACCAGTGGATAACCAAGGGCATTACACTGCAGAAGCTCCTGGTTTTGAAGGAATGTTCTATGCAAAAGCAAACAAAGTCATCACAGACCTATTAGCTGAAAATGGTTCATTACTAAAACTAAGCTATTTCGTGCATAGTTACCCACATGACTGGAGAACGAAGAAACCAGTTATCTTCCGTGCAACTCCACAATGGTTTGCGTCAATCGATGCTTTCCGTCAAGATATTTTAGATGTGATTGAAAATGATGTGAAATGGTACCACCCATCAGGACAAGTACGTATTTACAACATGGTTCGTGACCGTGGCGACTGGGTCATCTCTCGTCAACGTGTATGGGGTGTTCCACTTCCTGTATTCTACGGTGAAAACGGAGAACCAATTATCACTCCAGAAACAATCGAACATGTAGCTAAATTAGTGGAAGAATTCGGTTCTGACGTATGGTTCGAACGTGAAGCAAAAGACCTATTGCCAGAAGGATTCACACATCCAAGCAGTCCAAATGGTACATTTACAAAAGAAATGGACATCATGGACGTATGGTTCGACTCAGGTAGCTCACACGCTGGTGTATTAAGTATTCGCCCAGAATTAACATTCCCAGCTGATTTATACTTAGAAGGATCAGACCAATACCGTGGATGGTTCAACTCAAGTTTAACAACAAGTGTAGCGGTTCATAAGAAAGCTCCATATAAAGCAGTTCTTTCTCAAGGGTTCGTAATGGACGGAGAAGGTAAGAAGATGAGTAAATCCCTAGGAAACGTCATCTCACCTGCAAAAGAAATGCAAACAAAAGGAGCAGACATTATCCGTCTATGGGTATCTTCTGTGGACTACGAATCAGACGTACGTATCAGTTCTGAAATCTTAAACCAAGTATCTGAAGCATACCGTAAGATCCGTAACACAATGCGCTTTATGTTAGCGAATACTACAGACTTCGAACCATCGAAACATGCAGTAGCGTTTAAAGACCTACGAAGTGTTGACCAATATATGATGATTCGTTTCAATGATGTTGTGAAGACAATTGAAGAAGCGTATGAAAACTACGAATTCTCAACAATTTATCAAACAGTGATGAACTTCTGTACAGTTGATTTATCACAATTCTACTTAGACTTTGCAAAAGACGTTGTGTATATCGAATATGAAGATAACTACGAACGTCGTGCAATGCAAACAGTTATTTACGATATCCTAGTGAAATTAACGAAATTACTAAGCCCAATCTTAGTTCACACGAGTGAAGAAGTTTGGAAATACTTGAAGGAAGAAGAAGCTTATGTTCAATTAGCCGAATTCCCAACAGTAGAAAGCTACGAAAATACAGAAGAAGTATTAGCACAATGGGCTGAATTCTTCAAAGTTCGTAACACTGCTTTGAAAGCTTTGGAAGAAGCTCGTAACGAGAAATTAATCGGTAAGAACTTCGAAGCCAAAGTAACGCTTTACCCATCTAATGAAGTTCGTACTTTATTAGAAGGCTTAAACACAAATGTAGCTCAATTATTCATCGTCAGTGAATTAGAAGTGGCTCCAGAAGGAGTTGGAGCTCCTGCAAATGCTGTTGAAGGCGATGGCGTGAAAGTCGTTGTTGAACATGCCAAAGGTGAAACATGTGAACGTTGCCGTGCTGTGAAGATTGAAGTAGGAACAATAGAAGAT
Organism: uncultured Streptococcus sp.; assembly: GCA_916719965.1. GTDB lineage: Bacteria > Bacillota > Bacilli > Lactobacillales > Aerococcaceae > Granulicatella. The sequence goes on along the minus strand of CAKAPS010000093.1, from coordinate 1,888 downwards.
GCTCCGACTTTATGTAATCGTTGTGCAGCAATTGTGCGTGAACACTTTCCAGAAGCATTAGTTCCTGAAGCAGAATAATAAAAATTTAACTGAGTCGAAGAAATTCGGCTCAGTTTTTTTCAAATTGTGTTCAAAAAGTAGAACTATTAGAGAGGTGAATTAGACTAATTCTAGTTAACCTCTTTTTTTAGCGTTTTATCAATATTTTTATCACTTAAAAGAAGGGATTTCTGTAAATAAATGGGAATTTTGCTCTCCATATTTTCTTTATAATTAAATCGAAATCATACTTATTTAGTATTTTAACTATACTTTTAATAGATTAATTTCATAAGTCTGTCAGGAATTTTTCTTACCCAGTTTAGATAATGTCTAATGTAGGAAAGGGATTTCAGAATTTCCTTTCTTAAAATTAAAGAAGAAATAGGAGAACAAATATGCAAAAAGTACGTAATAAACAAAAAGGTATGATTGCAGGAGCAAGAGTATTAGGAGCAAGCCTGATCTTAAGCACAAGTCTGTTAGCGCCATTCGCAACAGTCTATGCAGAAACAGGTGAAGGAAGAGTTCCTAATGTCACACTGCCAACGGGTGTTCCAACAAACTATGACTTAACATGGTTTGATGAGTTTGATGGGAACAAACTCGACAGAACAAAATGGGATTATTCTCTTTCAAGTTTCGATCCTAAAGCAAGAACGCAAATGCATTTCACAGACGACCCAGCAAATGTTTCTTTAAAAGATGGAATTCTTCATTTAACGGCACTCTATACGCCGAAGCAATTGAAGTGGAATCCAGTTACTAAAAAGAATGAATGGGTAGACCGTGAGAATACTTATAAAGATCCAAAGACGGGCCAAACGATTACTTATAAAGCGCCATTTACTTCTGGTGCGATTCAAACGCGTGATCGTCACGGGAAAGTCCTGACTGAATTTGTAGGTGATTTTTATGCCGAATCACGTATCAAGTTACCATTTAGTGAATCTTCATGGGCTTCCTTCTGGATGACTGGTACAAAAGGCGGAGGCTCTCCAAAGAGTGGGGAGATTGATGTCTTTGAGTCTAAAGGATATGATCCGAAATTTATTCAAGCAAATGTTCATACAGAACCGACACCAGGTAAGACTGGTCAGTATAGTGAACAACATCCGTATAAAATTCCTAATAATGGGGATACGCAAACAGATTTCCACACATATGGGGTCTTAAAAGAAGGAGATAAGGTAACTTTCTTCTATGACGGACAGGCCGTAAAAATTATTAAATATAGTGAATTGCTAAAGAACACGCCATTCGTCAATAAGGATAATGGATTTATTTTACGATTAACGCATATCGTAGGTGGTTCATTCGTGAAAGATTGGGAGAAAAACGGTACTCGTAACTATACGGACGCGATTCCTTACAAAGATAGTTATAAGGATGGTAGTCGTTCAGACATGCAAATCGATTATGTTCGCGTATGGCAACCAAATGCGAAACCTGTAACAACAGAAGCGCAAACGACGACAACAACGGAAGCTCCAACGACAACGGAAGCTCCAACGACAACAGTAGCTCCTACTACGACGGAAGCTCCAACGACAACGGAGGCACCAACAACTACAGTAGCTCCTACAACGACTGAAGCTCCTACGACAACGGAGGCACCAACAACTACAGTAGCTCCTACAACGACTGAAGCTCCTACGACAACGGAGGCACCAACAACTACAGTAGCTCCAATGACAACAGAAGCGCCGACTACTACAGTAGCAACTACGACGACTGAAGCTCCAACTACAACAGTAGCGACAACAGAAACACCAGTAGTAACAGAAGCACCGGTAGTAACGACTTCTGCACCAGTGGTCACAGAGGCACCGGTAGTAACAACTTCTGC
>CAKAPS010000092.1:0-5890 GCA_916719965.1 uncultured Streptococcus sp. | reverse complement strand
TGATCTGGTACAACAACGATACAACCATTGCTATCATCATTAAATTCAACTTTAAGTACTTGAGCTGGGTTTAATGCGTTTTTGATGTAAACTGCTGGATCTTCGTTCCATTCAACAATATCCATATTTTCACCGTTTAATTCTTCAACAATGTTATGAACACGTTGTCCACGAGGGCCTACGCATGTTCCAACTGGGTCTAAGTTAGCATCGTTTGAACGAACAGCTACTTTAGCACGGTCACCGGCTTCACGAGCGATAGAAACGATTTCTACAACGCCATCGTAAATTTCAGGAACTTCTTGTTCAAATAAACGTTTTAATAAATCTGGATGAGTACGACTTACGAAAATTTGAGGTCCTTTAGTAGTGTTATCTACTTTAGAAACTAAAACTTTAATACGTTGATCAGGTAAGTACTCTTCTGTTGGAATTTGGTCTTGTTTTGCCATTCCAGCAACGATACGTCCAAGATTCACATATACATAACGGAAATCTTGACGATCAACAACACCAGTCATGATTTCATTTTCGTATTGAATGAATTCATTGTAGATGTTTGTACGTTCAGCATCGCGAAGACGTTGCATAATCACTTGTTTTGCTGTTTGAGCAGCAATACGTCCGAAGTCTTTAGGAGTTACTTCGAAACGAATTTTATCGCCAACTTCATATGCTTTATTTTTCGCATGTGCTTCTTCAAGACTAACTTCAAGAGTTGAATCGAATACATATTCAACAACTTCTTTAACTGCATATACATGCATATTGCCTTTCTTTTGATCAAACTCAACTTCTACGTTTTGAGCTTGTCCGTAGTTTTTCTTATATGCAGACACTAACGCTGCTTCTAAAGCTGTGATAACAACATCTTTAGAGATTCCTTTTTCTTCTTCGAGAACAGTTAATGCTCGTAGCATTTCTTTACTCATGTGTTTACTCCTTTACTCCTTAGAATTTGATTGCAAGACGTGCTTTTGCAATATTCTTACGATCAATTGTAAATTCTTTTGTTCTTGTTTTGATTTGTACTTTCACCGTTACCGTTTCTTCATCGACTGAAAGAAGAGTTCCTTCAAGGAATTTCTCACCTTCAACGTTTTGATAAAACGATAAGTGTACATATGAACCAATCGCTGCTTTTAATTCTTCTTCGTTTCTTAATGGGCGCTCTGCACCTGGTGAAGAAACTTCTAAGAAATAAGCTTGTGGAATTGGATCTGGATCTTGTGCATCAAGAATTTCACTAAATTTTTCACTCATAAACGCGCAGTCATCTAAATCGATACCGCCCGGTTTATCTAAGTAAAAACGTAGAAACCAATTCTTTCCTTCTTTTACAAATTCTAAGTCGAATAACTCAAAGCCTTCTTTTTCGATGACCTCTTTAGTAAGCTCTGTTACCGTCTCAGTTACTTTACTCATAGCCTCAACCTCCTTGCTACTTGAGTCCATGTCGATAAAAAGAGTGAGCGTTTCCGCTCACTCTCCTCTCAACTACTATTCTACTTTGTTAGTATACCATATACTTTGTTAAAATACCAACTATTGTGATATTAGAACAAATCATCGAATAGTGATAATTGGTTTTCATCTGGTAAGTGGTCTAGGACTTTGTTTTCTGTCATATAGTCTATGAGTGTCTTAGACACTTTACCACGTGTTGCTAAGTCTTTCTTCGATAGGAATGGTTGTTCTTGTCTTGCTTCAACGATCTTATTGGCTACGTTTAACCCTAATCCTTGAATCGCTCTAAAAGGAGCAATGAGTGAATCACCTTCGATCACAAAGTTACTTGCTTCAGATTTATCCACGTCGACCATCTTGAAGTGGAAACCACGTTCAACCATCTCGTTGGCTAATTCGAGAACGGTTAACAAGTTTTGTTCTTTCGTACTTGCTTCCATTCCTTTTTCGCGAATTTCTTTAATACGTTTCTTAATCATCTCTTTCCCTTGTGACATGGCAACGATATCGAAATCTTGCGCACGCACTGAGAAATAAGCACAGTAGTATAACAATGGTTTATGAACTTTAAACCAAGCTACACGTAACGCCATTAAAACGTAAGCCGCCGCATGGGCTTTCGGGAACATATATTTAATCTTCAAGCAAGATTGAATATACCATTCTGGTACATTATTCTCTCTCATAATCGCTTGGAAGTCATCAGGAATTCCTTTCCCTTTACGGACTCCTTCCATGATTTTGAATGCAATCCCTTCTTCAACGCCTTTATGAATTAGATACACCATGATATCGTCACGACAACCAATAACGTCGGCCAGTGGGATATTATGAAGACGAATCAACTCTTCGGCGTTTCCAAGATATACGTCAGTACCATGTGACAACCCTGAAATTTGAAGCAATTCGGTAAATGTTGAAGGTTTTGTTTGTTCCAACATTCCACGAACGAATTTAGTCCCAAATTCCGGAATACCAAGTGTACCTGTATTGGAATCGATTTGTTCAGGAGTCACTCCTAACACTTCAGTACCACCAAAGATTTTCATTACTTCAGGATCATCTGGTGGAATCGATTTTGGATCCATTCCTGATAAGTCTTGTAACATACGAATCACAGTCGGATCATCGTGTCCAAGAATATCGAGTTTTAATACATTATCGTGAATTGAGTGGAAGTCAAAGTGGGTTGTTCTCCACTCAGCACTCAAATCATCGGCTGGATATTGAATTGGTGTAAAGTCATATACATCCATATAGTCAGGAATAACAATAATCCCACCCGGGTGCTGACCTGTACTTCTCTTAACTCCCGTACATCCGCTCGCTAACCGTTCAATTTCTGCTTGACGGAACTCTAGACCTAAGTCCCGCTCGTATCCTTTTACATACCCAAAGGCCGTCTTATCGGCTACCGTACTGATGGTTCCTGCACGATAGACATAATCTTCCCCGAACAGTACTTTTGTATAGTTATGCGCTTGTGGTTGATATTCCCCACTAAAGTTTAAATCGATATCGGGAACTTTATCTCCGTAGAATCCTAGGAAGGTTTCAAACGGAATATCGTGTCCATCTTTAACCATCCTCGTATTACATCTTGGACAGTTCTTCTCAGGTAAATCAAAACCTGAGCCTACTGATCCATCATCAAAGAATTCTGATAATTGACATTGAGGACAACGATAGTGTGGCGCTAATGGATTCACTTCTGTAATTCCAGTTAAAGTAGCTACTAAGGATGAACCAACCGACCCACGTGATCCAACCAAATACCCGTCCTGATTACTCTTTAATACAAGTTTTTGAGCAATTAAATAAATTACCGAAAAACCATTTCCAATAATACTCTTTAGCTCTTTTTTAATACGATCATCCACAATTTTAGGCAGAGGATTTCCATACCATTCATGTGCTTTATCGTAGCTTAATTTAGTGATTTCGTCAGCGGCGCCTTCGATTTTAGGAGTAAATAAATCATCTTTAACTGGAGTAATTTCTTCCAATTGTTCGCTAACCCAGTTTGAATTTTTCACGACCACTTCATAAGCTTTTTCCTCTCCAAGAAAAGAAAATTCTTTCAGCATTTCGTCTGTTGTTCTTAAATGAGCATCAGGATATTCTTGAGGAACACCATTGTTCAATGAGGTTAGAAGAATCTCACGATAAATCTTATCTTCTGGATTTAAGTAGTGAACATTCCCTGTTGCTACAACTGGTTTCCCTAACTCTTCCCCAAGACGGACTAAGTTTTGAATGATTTCTTCTAAGTGATGCTCGTTACGAATCAATTCTTTTTTGATTAAAGGACGATAAATGGCTTTTGGCATGATTTCAATATAGTCATAGAATTTAGCCTTTTCTTTAGCCTCGTTATATCCTTTTTGCATCATCGCTTCGAAAACTTCACCTTCAGCGCATCCTGATCCTAGTAAGAATGAATCACGACGGCTTGAAAGCATACTTCTTAAAATACGAGGAACACGGTAATAGTACTCAATATTCGATTGAGATACGACCTTGAACAATTCTTTTAGTCCAGCTTGATCTTTTGCAAAAATCGTCGCATGGAATGGTCGCCCGTTCTTAAAGACTTCTTCTGGATGAATATTGGTATTTAATTCATCGTGGTACAACAAATTATGTTCTGTCGCTGCTTCTTTTAAGAAAATATGACATAAGTACCCTGTCGTTTCAGAGTCATACACAGCACGGTGATGTTGTTCAAGTGCAACATTATAACGTTTCGCCAAAGTATTTAAACGATGAGACTTCAGTTGTGGATGAAGCATACGAGACAATTCCAAAGTATCTATAACGGGTTGATTTGTTTTTGGAATTCCCACATTTTCATATCCTGTATTTAAGAAGCCCATATCAAAACTTGCGTTATGCGCAACAAGGATGCAATCTTTAGAAAACTCGTGGAACTCTTTCAATACTTGCTCTACTGGTTTAGAACCTTTCACCATATCATCGGTAATCCCTGTTAATTGAATTGTCGTTGCGGATAATGGATGACCTGGATCGATAAATTCTTCAAACTGATCAATTACAGCTCCGTTTTTCATCTTAACGGCGGCTAGCTCGATGATGCTGTCATAAATCGCAGAAAGCCCTGTTGTTTCCACGTCGAAGACCACATAAGTCGCGTCTTCTAATAAAATATGTTGCGGATTATAGGCTACATTCACGTGGTCATCAACGATATTTCCTTCTAAACCATACAGAATCTTAATTCCGTTTTTCTTCCCTGCTCCGTGCGCTTCTGGATAAGCTTGTAAGTTCGCATGGTCTGTAATCGCAATTGCTTTGTGTCCCCATTTAGCCGCTTGACTAATCAAATCACTTGGAGCATTCGTTGCATCCATCACAGACATATTTGTATGCATATGGAGCTCGACACGTTTTTCACCTTCTGCTGTATCTTTTCTACCCTCATGATTTACAGCAGTCATATCGCGGATAATCATACCTAATTCTTGAGAGAATTTATTCACTTCAATCGTACCGAACGCTCGAACCCATGTCCCTTTTTTCAACCCTTCAAGCGCTTGTTCGTCTTCAGGAGTTGATGGGAATAAAGTAGCACTGATAGAAGAGGTATAGTCCGTTAATTTAATATTTCCAAACAACTTCCCTTTTGCTTTACCTCGGCGAAGTTCGATATCAAAAATTTTACCTTCGATAACGACATTGCGCTCTTCTTCAAAAATGTCTGCAAGTGCACGAACTTCACTATTAGACCTGATTGGTTTACCGTAAATAACGCCTTCTGGTTTTGAAGAAGATGGCGCTCCAGATTTTCTTTGAGGAGCTTGAGCAGCTGCTAATTGCGCTGCTTTTTGAGCTTCATTAAATGCTTGCTCAATCTGTTGTTCTTTTTGAATAAATTCTTCAGCTAATCGATCTTGCAATTCACCATCTACATGGATTTGAATGCCTAATTTAGGGAATCCAGCTTCGATATAAGCTTGTTGAATATTCGGCACGCAATTATTTGTTAAGTGAGTCTTTGTTAACTCATTTGGACAATGCAGTTGAATTTGATTTTTCTCATATTTTGGAGTTTGATCCGCTAAAATTTGATGAGAAACAGCAGATTCATCCTTTAATGTCTCTAACACATATTCCCAATAAGACTGAACTAACTCTTCTGTCACCTCTGCACCAGCATCAGTTGTGATAACAGCTTTTCCACCGAATTGACGGTAAGTGTCATTGAGCGCATCCGTAAATAGTCTGAATTTTTCATACATAAAGATAACTGGATTATGGATGTGAAAAGTCCATGTTTTATCCAACTTTGAAATGTCAATTCGAACTAGTTTTGCTTCATCAAATTCTGGAGAAAAAATACTTGTGTCTGCAATATTAAATTGCTCGATCACTTTTTTCATTAAATCTTTTTGTGATTGACTCA
>CAKAPS010000091.1:0-5955 GCA_916719965.1 uncultured Streptococcus sp. | reverse complement strand
TCGATAGTTTCTTGTGTTTTCTTCATAATCTTGCGCTGTGTTTTCGGGTCAAGCGCTGCTGTATGTTCGTCTAACAGTAATAGTTGTGGAGCATTCATCGTTGCCATGAGGAGTGAAATGGCTTGACGTTGTCCTCCTGATAATAGTCCGATTTCTGTATGAAGACGGTCTTCTAAGCCAAGTCCTAGAGGGGCAAGTAAGGCCTCGAATTGTTGTAATTCTTCTTTAGAAGATGTTTTAAACAGGCTACGTTTTTGACCACGACGATTTGCCAAGGCTAAGTTTTCAGCCACTGTCATACGAGGAGCCGTTCCTTGCATTGGGTCTTGGAAAACACGGCTAATGTAAGCCGCACGTTCAAAGTCTGCAGTCTGTTCGATTTGATGGCCACCAAACGAGATTGTTCCTTCGTCCAAAGCAAAATTACCAGCAATCGCATTTAGGAAAGTCGATTTCCCAGCCCCATTTCCGCCGACAATCGTAATGAAGTCTCCTTCTTGAATCGATAAGCTGACGTTTTTTAGTGCCTTATGCTCACGTGAAGTACCAGGGAAAAATGTTTTGGATAAGTGTTGAATTTCAATCCTCATTTAGTTTTCCCCCTTTCTATGACGTGTGCTTTTTTGCTGAATCCAGCTCTTTATTTGTGGCACTGTTAAACAGAATGCAATCAGTGCTGCTGAGATAAGTTTGAAGTCATTTGCTTGGAAGACATTGAGTAACAACACAAGCATTAATAGTAAACGATAAATAATTGATCCGTAAAGGATGCAGACAAGACGTCCAACAAATGATTCGTCGGCGAAAATCACTTCACCGATAATAATCGCAGCTAGAGCAATAACGATGGTTCCAAGACCTGAGTTTACATCTGCGTATCCATTGTTTTGCGCTAAAATTGCCCCGGCTAAGGCGATGAGTGCGTTAGAGAGCATCAAGCCAAATACCGTCATTTTACGCGTGTTAATTCCAAGCGCGCGTGCCATCTTTTCGTTGTCCCCTGTCGCAATCAGTGCTTGTCCAAATTCTGTTTTGAAGAAGCAATACATCAAGAAGATTAAAATCCCAATCACGACAAGCCCCATAATGATAATGTCAAAATACTTTGGTAAGCCTAGTTTTGAAAAGACACTAAAAATCGTATCTTGTCCAAGAAGTGTAATATTCGCTTTCCCCATCACACGTAGGTTGATGGATAAAAGAGACGTCATTGTTAAAATCCCTGCTAATAAACTTGGAATTTTACAAACAGTCATAAGGAACGCTGTCACTCCACCAGCAAGCGCTCCAGCAATCATCGCTACAAGCGTTGCTAAGAATGGGTTCACTCCTTGTTGAATCAAAATCACACAAGTCGCAGCCCCGAGAGGAAAGCTCCCCTCGGTCGTCATATCTGCAATATTTAAAATTCGAAAACTAATGAATAACCCGAGAGATAATACGCCCCATAATATCCCTTGAGAAATCGAAGAAATTACTAAATCCATTTCGAAAAAAATCCTCCTCTGAAACGATCAATATGACGTTTAAGTCATATTGTGTATGAATCATCCCCTCTTAGAGTTGTTATCATATCAACGTTTCTAAACTATCTTATTTATTTGTTGGTGTTACTTTTTGTGCATCTTTTAAGATACTTTCTGGAATTGTAATGCCTAATTTTTTCGCTTTTTCTTCGTTGACATAAACAACACCTTTGTTTGCTAATGTGATTGGTGTATCGGCTGGGTTTGCACCTTTTAGAACTTTTACAACTACTTTAGCTGTTTCTACACCGATTTGGTATTGGTCAACACCTACACCTAATACTCCACCGTCAGCAACCATTGTATCAGCTGAAGGGAATACTGGCACTTTAACTGCATCTGTTACTTGAACCACTGTTGCCATTGCACTTGCAATTGTGTTATCGATTGGAACGAAGATGGCATCTACTTGGCTTGCTAAGCTTTCAGTGACTTGTTGAATATCGTTAGTGTTTGCAATCGTTGATACTTTAACTTCTAAGCCTAATTCTTTGGCGTATTTTTCAGCTTCTTCTGCTTGTTTTACAGAGTTGTCTTCGCTTGAAGTGTAAAGGATACCGACTTTCTTCATGTTAGGAAGAACTTGTTTCATGATTTCTAATTGTTGTTTGATTGGTGTACGGTCACTAACACCTGTGATGTTGTTTCCTGATTTTGATTCGCTTGCGATTAAACCAGCTTCAACTGGATAAGTAATCCCACCCATGATAATTGGTGTTTCTTTTGTGTTGTTCGCTAACGCTAATGTTGCAGGAGTTGTAATCCCTACTAAAATGTTGTTTCCACCTGAAACTAATTTTTCAGACATGCTTGCTAAGTTACTTTGGTCGCCTTGCGCGTTTTGAAGGTCGATTTCTAAGTTTTTACCAACTTCATATCCTTCGTTCTTCAATTCGTCTTGTAACCCTTTGTAAATCGCATCTAAGGCTGGGTGGCTAAGTAATTGTAATACCCCTACTTTAACCGTTTCTGTTTGTGTAGATGCTGTGTTAGTTGCGTTTGTTTCTTTATTTTTATCTCCTGATTGATTGAAGAATAATGCTCCAATGACTACTAATACTAATAATGCTCCGAATAAATAAATGCTTTTGTTCTTTTTCATGATGAATTCCTCCAAAAATTAAATAGATGTTCGCAAACTCTATTAAAAAAGAGACTACGTATTTCACTACGAGCCTCTCATACAAATAGAAAGACCACGTCAGCTCTAGTCTATAGATCTACGTGGTCGAGTTTGCTTTATAATTGAAATCCACATAGATACAAGTTCACGTCAATGAAGGTTGTATCTATATGTACAAAAGTACGTTAAGAACAACCTGTATCTAGTGGCTTTGCCAACGCGTATTTAATTCTAATACGATACTTAAGTGTGCCATGTTCTTAACTCCTTTTCTAGTGATGTGTTCATTATGAACTCATTTGTCTTCAATGTCAACTACTTTTTTCAAAAAAAAATTGTTTTTTCAGTGTGTATTTTCATTTTCATAGAATACTTAAATTTACAATTTCTTTTATCCCTACTCTTTTCTTGAACGGAAGGGAATTCGCTTTATTATCACTAAGTGATTATCATAATCTCCACAAAACTGAGAAATCGTAAGCGGTATTTTTTAGTTTTGATGTCCTTTGAGCTCTCGCTATGCATCCTAGTCTTCATCCTTTATATCGATGTCTTCAGGAATTGGTTCATCTAAATATTTTTGATACTCCTCCAAAAGACGCTCGCGTTGTTTTAAGAAGAAGTCGAATTGCGCACTGTTTAACAGTAACTCGCCATCCACCTCCACCGTCTTCACTTGTTTTGTTTGGATTAAATGCATGAGATATCCTAAGTCGATTTCCAGATTCTCTGCGGTTTGTTGTACGGTATAATACATTCTTTTCCTCCAATAAAAAAGCTACCCTAAACGAATGGTCTAAGGTAGCTAACATTTATCATTATGCTAAAGCGTCAACTAGGCTTTGCGCGAAAGCTTGGATATGTTCGATATCTTCTGCTTCAGCGTTTAAGTCTACTAAGACATTTTCAGCACCTTTTTTGGCACCTGTTTTTGCAAATTGCGCATCAAAATCTAATACTGATTGGCAGAACTTATCATAGAAAGTATCTCCTGAACCTAGCGCGCCGTATACTTTTCCTGTTAAATCCTCTTCCTCTAATTCTTCATAGAAGTCGACGATTTCATCAGGTAGGTCGCCATCTGTTCCGTAAGTATAAGTTGCGACAACATTAATATCATAATTATGGAATTCGCTTGCTTGCGCTGAAGTACATTCTTTCATATCCACTTCTACGCCACGCTCTTCTAATGCTTCTGCTAAAATATCTGCAATCTCTTCTGTATTTCCTGTTAAACTAGCATATACAATCAATGCTGTTGCCATAATACCACTCTCTTTCTCATTCAATAAGAAGATTATAACAAATCCACCAAACTCCGTCTATTGTTTCCGACTAAAATCCTACAGAAGCTCTCCTACTCAAAAATCCTATTCAAGCACTCCAAAAATAATCCTTTACTAATTTAAATTTAGTGGGCAGCATACACTACCTCTTTGTACCGTTCCATTTCACGAAGGTGAATACGTAGTAAATCAATTCTTGGGCCTTACGGATTTTATCATCACCATAATAGGGAATAATATTCAAGATGAATTAATAGGAGTTTGAGCTTGCTCATTACTCCTACTTTGAAGATTGAAAGATGAGAGACGAAGGCTCGAATCGGTATCCTATTATGGTAATGATAAAAATGATCCGTAAGGATCCTAAAGAATTGATTTATTTATGTTATCCACCGAGTTTTAGGCATACTTTATCAATTGCACCCCCTTTTCAAAAGCATTACTATAATAAACGAATTAATTTTTAGGAGATGACACCTTTGCCATTATCTGCAACAGAGCGCCTCAAACAAGCCGAACGCGGCGCTATCTTAAGTATCGGCACCTATATCTTTTTATCCACAATAAAACTCATCGTCGGGAAACTCTTCAATTCCGAAGCCTTATTCGCCGATGGATGGAACAACTTCACAGACGTGATTTCATCGGTTCTTGTTCTTGTAGGCTTACGCTTATCCCAAAAGCCAAGCGATGAAAACCACCCATACGGTCACTGGAAATTTGAAACGATCGCCAGCCTTGCCACTTCATTTATTATGTTCTTTATCGGGATTGAAGTCGTCAGAAATGCCTTCCAAGCATTTCTTAACCCAGTAACAGAGGCTCCTTCACTCATTTCTTCCATCGTTGGATTCTTCTCAGGGGTAATTATGATTGGCGTCTATTTCTACAATAAAAATCTAGCCGCACGTATTCAGTCTCTTGGTCTTAAAGCAACCGCCAAAGACAACTTAAGCGATGCGATGACGAGTTTCTTGACGGCCTTAGCGGTATTATTCGCTTCCCTCGGGCTACATTGGCTCGATAATATCATGGCCTTCGTAGTCGGTCTTTTAATTGTTCGCACAGCCTTTGAAGTGTTTATCGAAAGTGCATTTCAACTGACAGATGGATTCGACCAGACCGAATTGGATAATTATATCCCCGTTATCTTACGACATCCTGAAGTGAAAGATATTTGTGAAATTAAAGCGCGTCGATACGGATCAAATGTGTATATCGACTTAACCGTTTGTATGGATAAAGACCTATCCGTCTATAAGAGTCATCAAATCACTGAATTTATTGAAAGAGAACTTTATGATGAATTCGCTATTTCGTTTATCGATATTCACGTAGAACCTTATCAATTCTAAATAAAAATCCCAATCACCGCTTTAGTGATTGGGATTTTCTGTTATTTAATCGTATTAAAGTTTAAGTTGAAGGCTTGCTTCACAGTATCACTGACTTCTCCAACTGGAGTCTTCGATACAAATTTTCCTTTGATGCAATAACGGTTTGACGCATTATAGTCATCGCAAGTAATGAGCGTAATCTCTGTCACGCCAGGTTGGTCGTTAATCACTTCTACTCTTGTAGGTTCAATCAATTCGACAGAAGTTGTTTCATATTCATAAACATATTCTAAATCCGTCGTATAAATCTTCTCGCCAACTTTAAGGTTCACAAGTGGTGAGAATAACAGTGTCATGTCGCCAAAGTAATTATGGCTGGCAAGAGCGTAGTTTCCTTCACCCATCTTTTGAGTAGGTTTCATCGTTCCGGCACCTGATAGTAACACTTCGTTTGCCAATCCTTTATAGATTGGTAAGTTTAACTTCACACTTGGGATTGCGATTTGTCCAAGCGTTAAGAATTTTCCTTTATCGAAATTCGCTTTTAACACTTTATCTAAATCAATCGCTTCAACCTTCGAAAAATCAAACTCTGCTTCCTCCCCCTCGTTGGCTTTTACTTCAGCTAAAGTAATGTTTGAAGCAGCTTCAATTTGTTGACTTTGCAAACGAGAAAGCAAGAA
>CAKAPS010000090.1:0-6028 GCA_916719965.1 uncultured Streptococcus sp. | reverse complement strand
ACTCATTGCAGTTGCACTCGTAGTGTTATTGCAATGGTGGAAGGAGAATACATTGCTCAGTATCTTTGTTCCAACGGTCATTTATATGGTCTTATTACAAGTGATGTGAAATTAACATATATGTTAATTTAAGCTATCTAGTGCATGGTTGTATCTAGGTATTTTCTAGCCTTATTTTATGGTAAAATAGAGCTACATTGATTTAGAAAGAGGCACTCTTATGAAATTATTATTCGTTGGCGATGTTGTCGGTTCTCTTGGAAGAGAGATGGTCACACAATACGTCCCAAAATTAAAGAAAAAATATAAACCACAAATCACCGTCATTAATGGGGAAAATGCTGCCCACGGAAAAGGAATTACGGAGAAGATTTATAAGGAGTTATTGCAGGCTGGTGCAGACGTTGTAACACTTGGAAATCATGCCTTTGATAACAAAGCGATTTTTGATTTCATTGAAGATGCCACAAAAATGGTACGACCACTGAACTATCCAGCAGGAGTTCCAGGAAAAGGAATCGTTTATGTAAAATGTAACGATAAAGAAGTGGCAGTGATTAACTTGCAAGGCCGTGTCTTTATGAATCCGTTGGACGATCCTTTTGCCAAAATCACTGAGGTAGTTGAAGAAGCTAGAAAGAGAACACCGATTATCTTTATCGACTTCCATGCCGAAGTAACCAGTGAGAAACAAGCATTGTCTTGGTACTTAGACGGGAAAGTATCAGCCGTCGTTGGAACGCATACGCATGTCCCAACAAATGACGCCCGCGTTCTTCCACAGGGGACAGCCTTCCTTTGTGATGTGGGAATGACTGGTCCGTATAACGGAATTCTCGGAATGGAACGCGATATTATTATTACGAAATTCCTCAATCAATTACCAGCACGATTTGAAGTGGCTGAAGACGATGAAGGCCAGCTAAGTGCTTGTTTGATTGATATTGATGATAAAACGGGGAAAGCGAAATCGATTCAACCGATTCGCATTACTCCAGATGCACCATTTTTTGAATAAAAAGATTAGAAAGAGAGTCAGAAATGCCACAAAAAACGAAACACACACCGATGATGCAACAGTATTTTTCGATTAAAGAAAAGTATCCTGATTGCTTATTGTTCTATCGACTAGGTGATTTCTATGAATTGTTTTATGATGATGCGATTGAAGCAGCACGACTTCTCGAAATTACACTAACCAGTCGAAATAAAAATGCAGAGGACCCAATTCCAATGTGTGGGGTTCCTCATCATGCCGCAAAAGAATATATTAAAACATTGATTGAACTTGGAAAGAAAGTAGCCATCTGTGAGCAGTTGGAAGATCCAAAGCTAACAAAGGGAATGGTGAAGCGAGACGTTGTTCAAGTCTTGACGCCAGGGACGTATACAGAATATCAAGCACAAAATCAAAACCATTATTTAGTATCGATTTTACCGCTTGTTGGGAAACGATTTGCACTCTCATATGTGGATGTGTCAACAGGGGAATTAAAAGTGACACAACTTGAGAACTTAGAAGAAGTACGCAGTGAATGCTCAAGCTTGATGTGTCGTGAAGTCGTTCTTGTCGATAGCGATGTAACAGAAGAACTTCGCCATCTGTTTACAAACATGCAAATCTTGATTTCAACGATTGAAAAAGATGAAATTAATGCAGAAGATTGCACAGACTTAGTCTCAGAACTAGAAGATGAAGCTTCTGTTCGTTGTGTGCAAAACCTACTCAGCTACTTGAAACTCACTCAAAAGAGAAGCTTCTCGCACTTACAAAAGGCGCAAGCGTATCAAAGCGAGTTCTATCTCTCAATGAATTATGAGACAAAACGTAACTTAGAATTAACAACGACCATCCGTGCTAACCAAAAACATGGGTCATTGTTCTGGTTCTTAGACGAGACGCAAACGGCGATGGGTGGGCGACTCCTCAAACAATGGCTTGAAAAACCACTTGTATTAGAAGGGGCGATTCAAAAACGACATGCGCTAGTGGAAACATTAAACCAACATTACTTTGAACGTACAGACTTTATCGAAACATTGAAACGTGTGTATGACTTAGAACGTATCGTTGGGAAAGTGTCCTTTGGTACCGCCAATGCGCGTGACCTCTTGCAATTAAAACAAACACTTGGACAAGTGCCAATTTTTAAATCGATTGTAGATAGCTTGGACTCTGAGGAATGGAGTGCTCTTGGAGAAAACTTATTCGATATTCCTGAGTTATATGATTTAATCGACCGTGCCATCGACGAGGATGCGCCGCTAACGATTTCGGATGGAAATATTATTCGTTCGGGATATAACGCGACACTCGATACGTACCGCGATACGATGAAACACGGAAAAGAATGGATTGCCGCGCTCCAACAACAAGAACGTGAGCAAACAGGCATCAGTTCGTTGAAGATTAGTTTTAACAAGGTGTTTGGTTACTATATCGAAGTGACAAAATCAAATCTTTCAAAACTCGATAGTAGCCGCTATGAGCGTAAACAAACGCTGGCAAATGCGGAACGTTTTATTACGCCTGAATTAAAAGAAAAAGAAACGCTGATTTTAGAAGCGGAAGAAAAATCCAGCGCACTCGAATACCAATTATTTGTAGAAGTGCGTGAACAGGTGAAACACTATACGGATCAGCTGCAACAATTAGCCAAGACAGTTGCAACGATTGACGTCTTGCAAGCCTTCAGTGTAGTGAGCGAACGTTATCACCTAGTGAAGCCTACGATTTCGTTGAAGAACCGTAGACTCTGGATTGAGGATGGTCGCCATCCTGTTGTTGAAAAGGTCATGGGACAGTCAACCTATGTTCCAAATAGCATTTCAATGAGCCCAGACGAACATATTCTTCTCATTACTGGGCCGAATATGTCCGGTAAATCAACTTATATGAGGCAATTGGCGCTCTGCGTGATCTTGGCACAAATCGGATGTTTTGTGCCTGCCAAGAGTGCAACGATTCCAGTCTTCACAAAAATCTTTACCCGTATCGGGGCAGCCGATGATTTAATTTCTGGCCAAAGTACATTCATGGTAGAGATGATGGAGACAAACCACGCGCTTCGAAACGCCGACGAAACAAGCTTGCTATTGTTCGATGAAATCGGACGTGGGACTGCTACGTATGATGGAATGGCTCTTGCTGAAGCCATCATCACGTATATTCATGAGCATTTAACAGCAAAAGTATTATTCTCAACGCACTATCACGAGTTAACAAGACTTAGTGAAAAATATTCAGATTTACGCAATGTGCATGTAGGAGCCGTAGAAGAAAATGGCGAAGTGGTCTTCTTGCATAAAGTATTAGAAGGTCCTGCTGATAAGAGTTACGGGATTCATGTGGCGAAACTGGCTGGACTTCCTACAGAGCTGTTGAAAAATGCGAGCACGATTTTAAATCATTTAGAAGCTAAAGGAGCCGCAAGTGACAATAGCACCTACGTGGAACAAGTATCGCTCTTTGAAGAAGAAACAGAAAGCGTACCGGAATGGGTTCACGAGCTTAAAGGATTAAACTTAATGAGTATGACGCCAATGGATGCGATGAACATCCTGTATAAATGGCAACAAATGGAAAAGGGTGAGTAGTGTATGGGAACAATTAAAGAATTAAGTACATTACTGACAAACCAGATTGCAGCAGGGGAAGTCATTGAACGTCCTTCTTCTGTGGTGAAGGAATTACTCGAAAATGCGATTGACGCTGGCAGTACTCGTATCGAGATTGAAATCGAGGAGAGTGGCCTTCGCAAGATACGCATCCAAGATAATGGAATCGGGATGACGAAAGAGGACGCTCGTATGTCGATTAAACGTCATACAACGAGTAAACTCTATTCGCCAGAACAACTCTTTAGAATTCGTACACTTGGGTTCCGTGGTGAAGCCTTGGCGAGTATTACAGCTGTATCGAAAGTGACGTTGACGACTTCTACCGGTGAAGACAGCGGCGTGGAGTTAAAGATTGAGTCTGGTGAAATCAAAGAAGAAAAGACCGTTCCACCGTTAAAAGGAACGACTTTCCTTGTTGAAGATTTGTTTTATAACACACCAGCCAGGTTGAAATTCGTACGAACACTACAGACGGAATTAGCGCATATTACTGATGTGGTGAGCAAGGCGTCTCTTAGCCATCCAGAAATTGCCTTTATTTTAAAAAATGATGGCAATCTGTTATTACAAACTTCTGGTAAGGGAGACTTATTGCAAGCAGTGGCTGGAAATATTGGACCTGTGAATGCTCGTAAGATGTTGCCTTTCAGTGGGGAAGACGAAGATTTCAAAGTGTCTGGATATACGTCACTGCCAGAACTCACACGTTCGAACCGCAATTACTTATCGATTTTCATTAATGGACGACCAATCCGCAATATGGCAATCGCAAAGGCTATTACACTTGGATACGGCTCAACCTTAATGGTGGGACGATTCCCGATTACGATTATTTCGATTGAAATGGACGTGCAACTTGTTGATGTGAACGTGCATCCAACGAAACAAGAAGTGCGAATCAGTAAAGAGCAAGAACTCTCACAGGTGATTCAAAAAGCCATTAGAGAGGCAATACAGGGCGTCCAACGCATTCCTGAATCGATTGAAGACTTGTCCTTCAAACGTAAAGAAAATCGTGTAGAGGCTCCAAAACCAGTCCAACAAACATTGGAGTGGCAATTGAAGACACCTATTGCGGAATCTAATCGCATAGAAAAACCTTCGTTTACTGAAAATGTAAGAGAAGAAGTCGAAGTTCTTCCAAACGATGATGCGCCGGTTCAAGTAAGTCAGACAGTTGAACCTGTGGAGCAAGAAGAACTCGTGGATAGCCATGATGACCATGCAGATTACTTGAAGTTGGCTGAGAAAATCAACTCTCAATCATTTGAAAAAGAGTTCCCAGAATTACATTATTTTGGACAAATGCATGGAACTTACTTATTTGCACAAAACGAAAAAGGCTTATATATGATTGACCAACATGCTGCTCAAGAACGAATTAAGTATGAACAGTTTAAGGTGGAGATTGGTCAAGTCGGTAGAGTCAGTCAGCCGTTGATGGTACCAATTTTGCTAGAGTTTTCGAAGAAGGACAGCGTGAAGTTGGAAGAACGATTATCACTTGTAGAAGAGTTTGGAATTGAGATGGAGCCGTTTGGGCAAAATACGTTCCAAATTCAATCGCATCCAGCGTGGATTAAGAAGGGGCAAGAAAAGGCGATTATCGAAGAAATTATCGATTTTATCTTGGCCGACGAGAAAATTACGGTTGCTAAATTAAGAGAAGCTACAGCGATTATGATGAGCTGTAAAGGTTCGATTAAGGCAAACCATCATTTAAGTGAATGGGAAGCACGTCAGTTATTAGTGGATTTAGCCAAATGTAACAATCCTTATAACTGTCCGCACGGTAGACCCGTACTCGTTCATTTAACGAATAAGGACTTGGAACATCTCTTCAAGAGAATTCAAGATCCACATCAGTCGAAACGACAACAATTTGAATAGGAGAAACCACGATGGAATTTTCAAAAGAAGAACTAAAAAAACGTTTAACAGAAATTCAATATGAAGTGACTCAAAACGAAGCCACAGAAAGACCATTTTCAGGAGAATATGATGATTTCTATGAAGATGGAATCTATGTAGATATCGTTAGTGGAGAGCCTCTTTTCAGCTCAAAAGATAAATTTGATGCTGGTTGCGGATGGCCATCATTTTCAAAACCAATTGAAAATACAACGCTAACGGAAAAAGAAGACTTCAAATTGAACCGTAAGAGAACTGAGGTTAGAAGTGGAAAGGCAGATTCTCATTTAGGACATGTCTTCGAAGATGGTCCAAAAGAACTCGGAGGACTACGTTATTGTATCAATTCTGCATCTCTTCGCTTCATTCCAGTTGCTAAACTCGAAGAAGAGGGATACGGAGAATTTCTTCAATATTTTAAATAAAAATCTTAATGAGCCCTATTGAGATAGAAAAACCGAGGAATTTCACCTCGGTTTTTTTGATCCTATCTGAC
>CAKAPS010000089.1:0-6057 GCA_916719965.1 uncultured Streptococcus sp. | reverse complement strand
ACCCACGTGGCTTTTTTTGTATTCTTTTGAATCATCGTATCATAATCAAGTTTTATGTGTGGAAAATCTATGTTTTTACGGTTCTTCCAGAAGTATACTAAAGATACAAATGAAGGAGGGATTTTATGGATTTTGTATTATGGGGAAGCGTATTTTTAGCGGGCTTATTCTCGTTTTTTTCTCCGTGCGTTCTACCGCTGTTTCCAGTCTATTTTGGTGTTTTAATGAGTGAACAAGAAGGGCCTCACCTGAAGATTGGGAGATTAGAGATCTATTGGAAGCCAATGATTCGTACAGTCATCTTTATTGCTGGAATTTCAACAGTCTTTTTCTTCTTAGGATTTGCGGCAACTGCATTAGGAAGTCTGATTTACAATCCTTGGTTTAATATCACACTGGGAGTCGTGATTGTGCTATTGGGATTGCACCAAATGGAACTGTTCCATTTACTATTTTTACAAAAACAAAAAACAGTTCAGTTTGAAATCAAAGATAAAAAATCGCTTTGGAGTAGTTACTTATTAGGACTCAGCTTCAGCTTCGGATGGACACCTTGTGTGGGACCAGTACTAAGCGCGGTCCTAACGCTTATCTCCACGCAACAAGCCAGTATCACTTATGGTATTTTCTTACTTTGCTTATATATATTAGGCTTGGCTATTCCGTTTTTAATCTTATCTGCTGCTTCAACCGTAGCGTTTAAATGGTTTAATCTTGCTAAGAAACGATTATTATTACTTAAAAAAATCGGAGGACTTGTGATTGTTATTATGGGAGCATCGATTATCTTTTCTCAACTGTCACAAGTTTTCCATTAAAAATTAGGAGGAATGAAGATGAAAACAAAATTGATGATTGCATTATTTAGTACATTGCTTTTAGGCGCTTGTCAAAATTCACAAATGGGCATGGATACAAAAGACATGAAAGAAACCACTGAAATGATGAGTTCGATGAGTGGTGAAAAAATGGATAAAATGGATAACATGAATTCCAAAGATGAGAAGATGGATAACATGAGTTCAAAAGATGAGAAGATGGACAAACAGATGGGGGAAATGGATGATATGACACAGTCTACCTTTACAACATTAGATGGGAAACAAGTTTCACTAGCAGACTATAAAGGCAAAAAAATTTATTTGAAGTTTTGGGCTTCATGGTGCCCAATTTGTCTATCTGGGCTAGCGGACATCACACAACTTTCTGAAATGCCACCAAAAGATTCAGTGGTCCTTACAGTCATTGCACCTGGTGTGAACCGCGAAAAATCATTAGAGGACTTCAAAGAATGGTTTATGGGGGTAGACTACCATTCATTACCAGTACTCGTAGATAAAGACGGTCAATTCTTGAAGAAACTTGGAGTCGTGGGATATCCAACCTCAGCATTTATCGATGCCAATGGAAAAGTTGTCAGAGTTCAACCAGGACACGTTTCTAATGACGATATCGTAAAAACGTTAGAAAGCCTATAAGAAAGGAGAATTTCCTATGGATAAAAAATTAGTGGTAACACTCTTTGCTGTTGTCATCATTCTTTTAGGATTGGCTTATTTTGCCAAAGGAAGTACCTTTGCAAAGGATTCAAAAGCTGATGAAATCTCAAATAAGGTGACCAAACTAATTGAAACAGATAGCACTACTGGTGAAATGAATAAGGAAGGTGAACATATGAAGGAGATATATTTAGCAGGCGGATGTTTTTGGGGATTAGAAGAATACTTTTCCAGAATCAATGGTGTTATTGATGTTGTGAGTGGATACGCGAATGGAAAGGTCGAAACGACCAATTATAAGCTCATTCATGATACAGACCATGCGGAAACGATTCATGTTACTTATGATGCTGATAAAATTTCTCTACGCGAGTTATTGCTCTATTACTTTAGGGTCATTGATCCGTTTTCTGTGAATAAACAGGGAAATGACACAGGAAGACAATATCGTACAGGTATTTATTATGTTGATGAGGCAGATAGTGCCATTATTCAACAAGTCATGAAGGAAAAAGAAGAATCCTTTGGTAAGAAATTAGCCGTTGAAACTGAACCTTTAAAAAATTTCGTGATAGCAGAGGATTATCATCAAGATTACTTGAAGAAGAATCCAAATGGATATTGCCACATTGACGTTAAAAAGGCTAATGATCCAGTAATTGATGCCAGTCTTTATCCATTACCTGACGAAGAGACTCTAAAAGCCACACTCACAAAGGAACAATATGCAGTTACTCGTGAAAATAAAACAGAAAGAGCATTTTCAAATGAATATTGGGATAATCATGAACAAGGAATCTATGTAGATGTAGTTACAGGAGAACCGCTCTTTTCTTCCAAAGATAAATTTGATTCTGGCTGCGGCTGGCCAAGTTTTTCAAAACCAATTTCTTCAGAAGTTGTGACCTATCATGAGGATACAAGTTTTAATATGAAACGTGTTGAAGTTCGAAGTAGGATAGCCAATTCACACCTTGGACATGTTTTTGAAGATGGTCCAAAAGAGAAAGGCGGACTTCGTTTTTGTATCAATAGTGCTTCCATCAAATTCATACCACTCAATGAGATGGAAGCCAAAGGATATGGTTATTTAATTGATTTCGTCAAATAACCACTCAGTGCTTCTCTAAGTTATTCTTCTTTAGAGAAGCACTTTTTTTGAGTGAAAATAGATTTAAAACCGTTATGAATAGAAGTATAATAGAGAAAGGAGGGGAATGAGATGTATTCAATCTTAATAGTTGAAGATGAACCAATTATTCGTAGAGGAATTGCATCCTTAATTGATTTTGAATCACTGGGAATTTCAACGGTTCAGGAAGTAGAAAATGGGGAGCAAGCACTGCAAAAAATACGAGAAGAAGCGCCGGATATTTTACTGACAGATATTAATATGCCGAAAATGGATGGCATTACTCTTGCACAGTTGGTGAGAACAGAATATCCGCAAATGAGAATTATCTTCTTAACAGGGTATGATTATGTAGATTATTTATTATCAGCAGTGAAAATTGGAGTAGAAGATTATATTTTAAAACCAGTGACGAAATCAGAAATCGAAACTTTATTGGTAAAAGTTGTAGCCAAACTAAACGAAGAAAAGCGCCAACGAGAACTATTGGCATTAGCAAGTGAAGACGAGTCTTCTTCAGGAGCTCTTCATTTCGAAAAGCTAATCTTAGAGCAATTATCCAATCCCAATTTAGCGCTAGGTGAACTTGCAAAGCAATTAGGATTCAGTACGAACTACCTTAGCCTTTTAATCAAAAAAGAACTTGGAATGTCCTTTCAAGAGTATGTGACTCAGCAACGGATTCAAAGAGCAAAGCGTCTCTTATTATCAACCGACATGAAAATTTATGAGGTGGCCTTAGCCGTTGGAATAGAAGATATGAACTATTTCTCTTATCGATTCAAGTCGATTGTCGGCGTTTCCCCTAAAAGTTTTAGAAGTGGGGCAAAAATATGAAAAAACAGTCCCTTGCAACAAGATTATTTGCCTATTTAAGTATCATGCTTTTTGCCATGGTCGTTTTAATTGGAAGCTTCTATTTTATAAAGAGTAGCGAGGTTTTTCATCGTGAAGTAGAAGACCATACCATTCATGAGATTGATACAAGTTCCAAATATATCGAACAGTACGTTTCGAATTTAAAATCTACTTCAAGATCTTTATCACAGTCGCAGGCAATTAAGGACTTTGCCAGTCAAACAACAGCAGAAAATGAAGCGACAATCCATGAATGGCTTGAGACAATGTTGAAGAGTCATCCTGATTTCGTATCGATACGATTGGTGACAAAAGATGGAAGATTAATTACGACCGGGATGGAAGAGGAAATGGTGACTTCAGCGGATATGATGGCCCAAAAATGGTATCAAGATGCTCTAGAACACTCGAACGTCCCAATCATTCAGTCTATCAAGAATCAAAATAATCAAATCGTGATTTCTATTAGTCAGGAAGTGAAAAGCAACGCAGGAGAAAATCTTGGCGTTATCCGCTTAGATGTGGATTATCACGAACTAGAAAAATATGTAAAAGAACTTTCTCTAGGGGAAAATGGGTATGCCTTTGTCATCCAAAAGGACGGGACACTTATTTATCATCCGGATTCGGAGGCTTTCGAGTCAGTTGATAAGCAAATGTCTGTACAAGAAATATCCAATAGTCCGATGGATTCAATGGTGTCTGATGATTTTTTTGTTCATAAAAGCCCTATTGAAAATAGCGATTGGATCTTAGTGGGTGTTAGCTCATTTAGTCGGTTTAAAGAAGACTCTGTAAAACTACTTGGGATTGTCAGTGTTGTTGGAGTGCTTAGCTTACTTATTTGTATGTTGGGTATTTTTACATTGATCCGTTATCAATTACTGCCTGTTAAAAGACTAGGGCAAGTGATGAGACGAGTAGAAGAAGGCGATACGACCATTCGAGCAGAACAAAAAGGAGCTCAAGAGTTCCAAGTGCTAGCAGGTACCTTTAATCAGATGCTCGAGAGAATCGAGACCTTAATGAAGGAAGAAAAAGAGCAAGAAGCATTGACCCGCATATATGAATTAAAGGCTTTAACGAGTCAAATTAATCCGCACTTCTTGTATAATACGCTGGATACTATTATTTGGATGGCAGAGTTTCAAGACCATCAAAAGGTAGTAGACATTACCAAGGCGCTCTCTAATTACTTTAGACTTTCCTTGAATGCTGGAGAAGAGATAGTGACCTTACGCCAAGAAATCGAGCATGTCCGTCAATATCTGTTTATTCAAAAGGAACGATATGGAGACAAATTGGAATATGATATTGATGAAACTGATGATTTTCCTGATATCAAACTTCCAAAAATTGTTCTGCAGCCACTTGTAGAAAACGCAATCTATCATGGAATTAAAGAGTCAGAACGTCCTGGGAAAATTACGATTACTGTGTCTAAAAGAGATACTTTTATAGATATTTGTATTGCGGATAATGGGGTAGGAATAAATGGGAATACAACGAGTACAAAAGAACTCGGTGGAGTTGGTATTAAGAATATCAAAGAACGATTGGCGCTCTTTTTCGGAGAAGCTTTCTCGATGGAAATTGAATCTGAACTTAATGCATATACGAAAGTGTATTTACACCTTCCATTAAAAGAAGAAGGACATGCGAATAGTTGACAAAACTAGGCGCTTTTCGTATACTTCTAAAGGTAAGCAATCGGATTGAGATTTTACATATTAGAGAGGCTTGTCTGGTGAAAATAGCTATCAAAATCGTGCTCCCGATTGAAAATTTTGTAGAAATACAAACGCTCTTCCAGCGTTATTGGAATTAGAGATGAATGAACAGCTGTTTCATTGTAAGCAAGGTGGTACCGCGGTAGGACGCCCTTGCAGCAATGGGGCAGTTTTTTTATTTACAAAAAGAAGGAGAATGAAGATGAAAAAATTATCAAGTAGCGAAATTCGTCAAATGTACCTTGATTTCTTCCAAGAAAAAGGACATAAGGTGCAACCAAGTGCTAGCTTAATTCCTGTAAACGATCCAACATTATTATGGATTAACTCAGGGGTTGCAACGCTTAAGAAATACTTCGATGGAACGGAAACACCAGAAGTTCCACGTATTACAAATGCTCAAAAGAGTATTCGTACAAACGATATCGAAAACGTAGGGCATACAGCTCGTCACCATACATTATTTGAAATGATGGGAAACTTCTCAATTGGGGACTACTTCAAAGAAGAAGTAATTCCATGGGCATGGGAATTCTTAACAAGCGAAAAATGGTTAGGTCTTGATCCAGACCGTCTATATGTTACTTACTATCCAGAAGATCCTGAAACAAAAGCATTATGGATGGATAAAGTGGGTCTTCCAGAAGATCATATCATTCCAGTAGAAGATAACTTCTGGGATATTGGTGCTGGTCCATGTGGTCCGGATACTGAGATTTTCTACGACCGTGGAGAAAAATATAATAACTTAGCAGAAGATGATCCAGAAAACTATCCTGGAGGAGAAAACGAACGTTACTTAGAAATTTGGAACTTAGTATTCTCTCAATTCAACCAT
>CAKAPS010000088.1:0-6070 GCA_916719965.1 uncultured Streptococcus sp. | reverse complement strand
AAATAGTAAATGGTGCTTCCTACAAAATAAGTGAGAAATCCTAAAACTCCAGCAATAATATATCCCTTACGATCGTCTTTCATGATAGTTCCTCCTTTTGAATGGATGTTATTTTGTAGTGGTATTTCAAGCTCAGGTTAACATATGTAAGCGTTTTTGTAAATGATTATTTTCCGAATTCTGTAAGAACATTTGCGTTTTAACTCACTTGATTTTTATTGTTATATTAATAATCGTGCACTTTTTAGTTTAGGGGCTATCTGTGCTATAATAGAAGGGTACATATTGGTGGAAGAGAGGTTAACTTTATGCAAATAAATTGGAACAGTTTATTTTCATGGGGGAGTTTTCGCAATCTGATTGATATTCTGATTGTGTGGTATATACTCTATAATATTTTAGTCATTATTAAAGGAACTCGTGCGATTAACCTAATGAAGGGAATTGCGGTGATCGCAGCCATTAAGTTTATTAGTTTCTTCCTAGGCTTAAACACCTTGGACTGGATTATGAACTTCGTGATTCAATGGGGAGTTGTAGCGGCGCTGATTGTTTTCCAACCGGAAATTCGTCGCGGGTTAGAGCACATAGGTCGTTCGAACTTCTTCTCTCGTAAATACGAAAGTGCTAACGAAGCAGAAGTCATGATTTCCGAATTGAATACAGCGATTCAGTATATGGCGAAACGTCGTATCGGGGCGTTGATTTCCATTGAACAAGGCAACTCATTGGAAGAGTTTATCAATACAGGGATTCCGATTCATTCAGATATCTCGAATCAGTTGATTACGAATATTTTCATTCCAAATACACCGCTCCACGATGGGGCAGTAATTATTCGTGACTACAAGATTGCCGCAGCAGCGTGCTATTTGCCACTCTCAGAAAACAAGATGATTCCGAAAGAATTAGGAACGCGTCACCGTGCCGCAATCGGACTTAGTGAAGTCAGCGATGCGATTACAATCATCATTTCTGAAGAAACAGGGAAAGTCAGCGTTGCGATTCGTGAGAAATTACACCGTGAGTTAAGTTCAAGCGAATTAGTAGCCGTTCTATCTGAACAGCTAGTGGTTGAAGACCAAGGAGATGCAGAACCAACGATTGTCCGTTGGGTCCGTGACTTCTTCAAAGGAGGTCGTTCAAATGGCTGAATGGATGAATCGTAAATCGTTTTTACTGGTGATGTCGTTTATTTTAACCATCTTCCTCTTCGCGTTAGCAACCGATGCAAATGGGGGCTTGCGGTCATCATCATTAAATCCACAATCAAGTTCAAATACGATTTCGAATGTACCTATTTACGTGGATATCAACAGTGATGAATATGCTGTAACAGGATTACCAGATTCTGTTGCATTACGACTCGAAGGTTCTAGTAGCTTGCTTTTAAGCACAACAGGAAATGGAACTTATCGTGTAAAAACACCTAATTTAACAGAATTAGGCGAAGGAAAACACACCATCACACTTGAGGTGACAGGATTACCTACAGGAGTTCATGGAATCGTGTCTCCAGAAACAGTAGAAATTAACATCGAAAAGATTACGACGAAGGAAGTTCCAGTTGTCGTGAAGGCCGATGCTTCAAGTATTGGAAATGGTTATCAAGTCGGCGAAGGAGTCGCTTCACCAGCAACTGTAACGGTGAAAGCAGCAACATCCATCGTGAACCAAGTGGATAAAGTCGTCGCAAATGTTGCGATTCCTGAAGGAACGAAAACAGACTATACAACTACGGCTCAATTACAAGCGCTCGACGCAACAGGCAAACCTGTAGCGGTAAAAATTGATCCAGAACGCGTGCAAGTTCGCGTGCCAATTTCATCGAGTCAAAAGACGGTTCCGTTAATCTTAACAACGACAGGGAAGTCACCAGGCTATTCATATTTATTGAATTCTACTACTAAGCAAGTTACAATTTTAGGAGCTCAATCGAGCTTAGACCAAATCACGGCTATACCTGTAGTGGTAGACGTGAGCAATATTAAGCAGTCGACAACGAAAACAATTACGTTGACGCTGCCTTCAGGGGTGCATAGCATTTCACCTGAAACTATCGAGGTTACAATTACGGTGACAAATAACAGTTTAACGGCGACAGAAGCGTCGACCACACAAACTGTTACAACAGAAGAACCGGCAGAAACCACAAAAGAACAAACAACACAAGCCCAATAACGGGTGAAGGAGAACAACACAATGGGGAAATATTTTGGAACAGATGGCGTTCGCGGAGTAGCGAATGCAGAATTAACACCTGAATTAGCATTTAAACTAGGTCGCTACGGCGGTTACGTTTTATTGCAACAAGCGGAAGGAAACGCACATCCACGCGTATTAGTGGGGCGCGACACTCGTATTTCAGGCCAATTATTAGAGCATGCTTTAATCGCAGGATTACTTTCTGTAGGGATTGAAGTGATGCAACTTGGAGTCATTCCAACTCCAGGTGTTGCGTACTTAACACGTATGCAAGGGGCTGTAGCTGGGGTTATGATTTCAGCATCACACAACCCAGCACAAGATAACGGAATTAAATTCTTCGGTTCAGACGGGTTCAAATTAACGGATGAAACGGAAGCACAAATCGAAGCATTATTAGATGCTAAAGAAGATACATTACCACGTCCTTCAACAGATGCATTAGGAACAGTGGATGAGTATTTAGAAGGAACATTAAAATACAGCCAATTCCTACAAAACACAGTGGATTCATTATCAGGCATGAAAGTCGCTTTAGACGGCGCAAACGGAGCAACAGCTTCAATGTTAACACGTCTATTCGCTGACTTAGACACAGACTTCCACACAATGGGTGACAAACCAAACGGCGTGAACATTAACGATGGCGTTGGATCAACACATCCAGAAGCGTTAGTGGCATTCGTGAAAGAAACAGGCGCAGACCTTGGATTAAGCTTCGATGGAGACGGCGACCGCTGTATCGCAGTGGATGAAAATGGCGAAATCGTTGATGGCGATAAAATCATGTTCATCCTTGGTAAACACTTCAAGAACCAAGGAACGCTCAGCAAAGATACAATCGTATCAACGGTGATGAGTAACTTAGGATTCCATAAAGCAGTAGAAGCGGAAGGCATGGTTGCCCTTCAAACAGCTGTAGGTGACCGTTACGTTGTTGAAGAAATGCGTAAAAACAATTACAACTTCGGTGGAGAACAATCTGGACATATCGTCATCCTTGATTTAAACACAACAGGGGACGGCTTACTTTCAGGAATTCAATTAATGAATGTGATGAAACAAACTGGTAAATCATTAAGCGAATTAGCAAGTGAAGTACCAACATACCCACAAGAATTAGTGAACATCCGTGTGAGCGATAAAAACGGTGTGATGGAAGTTCCAGCGATTAAAGAAGTCATCGATGCTGTTGAAGCAGAGATGGCAGGAAACGGACGCGTCCTTGTACGTCCAAGTGGTACAGAGCCGCTTGTTCGTGTCATGGTGGAAGCTCCAACGGATGAACTTGTTCACGACTACGTTACACGTATCGCGGATGTTGTTCGCAAAGAAGTTGGAATTGACTAATTTTAGAATAAACGATATGAAAAGAGAGCTTTGGAAAAAGCTCTCTTTTTTGTGTGTATATCGGATAAAGTGGTGGCGGATGGAATCCTTTGTTTTATGATGAGAGTGCGCAAGATGAAGCTTACAATTTTATACCTCATTGATGCAAAAAATAAAAAATAATTCTCAATGGAAATAGTTAACAAATGTTAACGCTATTGTTATAATAAAATTGGTATAAACTACGAAAATATAAGGAGGAAATTATGAAAAAGACATACACAAGAATTGTTCATTTAGTGATGTTGATGAACTTATTCCTTGCAAGTGCTCTACCGGCAAGTGTAGTCGCGGTAGAACAGCTAGAATCGACTACCTCTCAAGAGACAACAACTGCAAGTACAGAAGCTACTACTGAAATGTCGCAACCAACAGAACCAGCATCTGAAACGACGGCGGCAGCGGAAGAAACGGCGAATACAACGGAAGTCGCTCGTGTTCGTAATAAACGGGATACTTCAGCAGTAGGGAAAAACTCCGTTAAAATCTCTACTTCAACTGGAGCAGAAGATTGGCCTCTATCCATGCGTGTCGGGGAAGTTGCATTAGACGCGCAAGGGTTAACAGGAACGCTTACTGATTCGTACATTGATATTCGTTATGAAGGGAAATATATCGATACTTTTAAAGTTGGGAATGCTAGCTTTATTAAGGACGTCGAATATTTAACAGACGGCAATGACAGAATTGCTCGTGTGCATTTGAAAGAGCTCGATTCAACTACTTCTGTAACGTTCTCTTATACAATGAATTTCAAAAAAGGATTGACGCCTAAAGGGTATGAAGTCAGTGCCAATGTGTCTTGGAAAGATCAAGACGGTACAGTGATTAAAGAAGCCACAGGAGACGCAACTTTCCGTGTGAAAACATTGGATATGAATGTCTTGAAGCTTCCAGGAAATGATTACTATTCCTATGATGACACAAAACAATACGGCGGGACATCGAATGCGAATGGCTATATCGATAATCCTGAATATGTCCTTTTCAAATTCCGTGCAGACTTCAACCATGAAGGAACTTGGCATCAAAGAAATCGTCTAATGGAGAAGATTGTCGTTACAGATACACTTCCGACATATACTGATGAACAAGGAAATACGAGAACGGCACAATTTGATGCTTCTAAAAATCCAGGGTGGACGGATAATGGGGATGGTACGGTTTCGTATACCATCACAGCAGACAATATGCAAGAAGCCAATGCGCTGAATCAATTAGCAAAACTAGAATTATATTTAAAATTCCCAGGAGCTAAAACAGGTGATAAGGACTACTACTTGAATCATGTGAAAGTAGATTGGCATCCATTTAATGAAACGCCAGCGGACCAAAAATCAGCAGAAGATGATGTAACGATTCGCTTACGTCCAAATCTTTTTCCAGGGAATTTCACGGTGAAACGTGGAGAGAACAAGTTGAAGGTTCGCGAAGGTTCAAACCATGACATGACAAAAAATAGTATGGGTACGTATTTGATTGAAATGAACAACCAAACACCATACCCAATTACAGAATTAACGATTGAAGATAAAGACCTTGATCCGCAATTGTTCTTCTACAGCATTAAGGCGTTATATGGCCCTTCAGAAAAAGTGCAATTCTTTGCAGTGGATAAAGATGGTAACGAAACAGAAATTGCACCTGAAGAAGTGGTGGATAAGGCAGCTGTTCAACAAAATAAAGATACGGCAGCCAAAGTACAATCTGGAGAAATCACGAAAGAACAAGCCCCACAAACACAACAAACGATTAAGAAAATTATCATCCGTCTAAAAGATGGGAAACAAATTGATCCAAACGAAGGCTTTACTTTCCGTATGCATGTTTCTACAGGAGTCCTTTATGACAATGCTTCTTTATTAAATAAAGACTTCCCAAATACAGCGAAGTTTACAGGAAAGCTTCTAACTACAGATAGTAAAGAAATTCCATTTAATTCAGAACATATCGGGAAGATTCAAGCAGAAGAGCTTGCTATTAAGATTGGACTAGCAAAAACAACAACGAGTAACGATACTGGAGCGGTTGATGAAGTAGTTGAATACAATATTTCAGCGGACTTCTTCTCACTTCCTTCAGTTGTTGAGTTTGAGAATCCTCGTTTTATCGACTTATTACCAGAAGGAATTAAGTTTGAAGAGTTGAAAAACTCAAATATTCCAGTAGACGTTGAAGTGATTGACAACTACAATGACTCGAATCGTCAGGCTGTTATTTTCAAATTAAAAGAAAAAGTGGAGCCAACAAAACTCGCTTATCCAAAAATTACGTTCAAGGCGCGTATCACGTCAGAAGCAACTCCTTCGTCAGTAGATACATTCAAGAAAAATGAAAACCGTGTCTACTTTGTAACCGATAAGGAAAGCATTGATGATAAAACCTTTATTCAGTTAAATGGCAAGGGCGAAGTGGATGAGTACGATGTCAATGGCAACGGAGATAAGACAGAACGTCTTGTAGGAGCTCGTTCCAA
>CAKAPS010000087.1:0-6358 GCA_916719965.1 uncultured Streptococcus sp. | reverse complement strand
AATTACTGGAAGAATCATTGGATGACGTTCTGTTTTCTTGAATAGGAACGGTCCTAAGACATCCGTAATTTTGTTACGTAATACGCGTTCGTTTAAGACTTCCTCAGAATCCGCTAAGAGTTCTTCAAGTTCATCACGAAGAATAGCTTGAGCTTCGTTTAGAAGTTGTCCAGATTCTTTCATGTAGATAAATCCGCGAGAGAGCATATCTGGACCTGCAACGAGTTCACGATTCTCATAGTCAACAGTGGCTACACAGATCACTAAACCATCTTGAGAGAGTGTCTTACGATCACGAAGAACGATGTTTCCGATGTCTCCGATACCATTTCCGTCGACATATACATCGCCTGCAAAGAAGTGACCAGCTCTACGTGCAGAGTCAGCAGTCACAGCAAGAACATCACCATTGCTCAAGATAAATGAGTTTTCTTTTGGAATACCCACTTGAGTTGCAAGGTTTGCTTGGATCTTCTGCATACGATATTCACCGTGGACTGGAACGAAGTATTTAGGCTTCATTAAGCGAAGCATTAATTTTTGTTCTTCTTGAGAACCGTGTCCAGAAGTGTGAATATTGTTGACTTTACCATGGATAACTTCAGCACCAGCTTCTGAAAGAAGGTTGATAACGCGGTTAACGCTTGAAGTATTTCCTGGAATTGGTGAACTAGAGAAGATAACTGTATCACCAGGTTGAATTGAGATTTGGCGGTGAGTCCCATTTGCGATACGACTTAGTGCCGCCATTGGTTCCCCTTGAGAACCTGTACATAAAATAATGACTTTCTCAGAAGGGTATTGGTTGATTTCACGTCCATCGATAAAAGTATCATCTGGAGCCTTGATATACCCTAATTCACGCGCAGTGCGGAAGCTGGCTTCCATACTACGTCCAAATACAGCTAATTTACGGCCAGTTGCTACAGCCACATCCGTAACTTGTTTTAGACGAGAAACGTTTGATGCGAATGTCGCAAAAATGATACGGCCATCAACGCGTTGGATAATCTCTTTTATCGATTTTCCAACGACTTGTTCTGATTGAGTAAATCCAGGGACTTCAGAGTTCGTACTGTCTCCTAAAAGAACTAGAACTCCTTCTGAACCAATTTGTGCCATACGGTGAAGGTTTGCTGGTTCTCCAACTGGAGTGAAGTCAAACTTATAGTCACCCGTGAACACGATGTTGCCTGGAGGAGTCTTAATCACAATCCCAAAAGCATCTGGAATAGAGTGGGTAGTGCGATAGAAACTCACTTGTGTTTTACGGAATTTAATGACGCTATCTTCATCAATTTCGTGAAGGATCGCATCTCTTAAAAGTCCGTGTTCTTCTAATTTATTTCGAATTAAAGACATCGCAAGTTTTGTTGCATAAATAGGGATGTTCGCTTGTTTAATTAAGAAAGGAATCCCACCAATATGGTCTTCGTGTCCGTGCGAAATAAATAGACCTTTTACTTTATTAATATTTTGAACGATATAACTGTAATCGGGAATCACATAATCGATTCCTAGTAAATCATCCTCAGGGAATTTAATACCGGCATCCAAAATGATCAGCTCATCTTGGAATTGAACGCCATATGTGTTTTTACCGATTTCACCTAAACCGCCAAAAGCAAATACGCCCGTTTCGTTATTTTTAATATTTGGCTTCATGTTACTTGAACACCGTTAATTTAAACTCAGGGTTTTGTTTTTCGTAAGCTAAGTGTTTTTCATCTAGCTCTTGGATAAACTCAACGTTGTATTCAGTGTTTTCATCCACAAGGCGGCGGGCTTCTACCTTGTCACTAGCTTCGATATATAAAGCTTCTGTATTCTCACGACGTGGAGCTTCCGTTTTAGTTGGTTGGTAAGTAATTTTAAAAATCATGTATGTACTCCTTTAAATTTTTTCATAATGTTTCTATCATATTTTATCATAGAATGCTTATTTTTTCATAATCTTAAAGGCCGAAAAGAGCCTCTTTTTGCAATTTTTCAAGCAAATCTTTTGGACTTGAGAGTGGTTTTGGAGTCAAAGTAGAATCTTCTTCTCCAAATTTGAAATAAATGGTGTTCCAATGTCTGTTTTTAGCACCTTCAATATCATTTACAAGGTCATCGCCAATCATCCAAAAGTCATTTTTGCTCACATCTGGAAAAAGTCGTTCTACATTCATAAATGCTTCAGCTTGTGGTTTAGGAACACCTGTCTTTTCAGAAATGAAGATTCTTGAAGCGTCGAACCACTTTGTTAATCCTAGAGATGTAATTTTCTTTGACTGATGACTTGTTGGCCCATTTGTAAGAAGAACAAGAGTAGAGTGGTTTGATACTTTGTCAAAAAAGTGATACCAGTCTTTATCTAATTCGATATGATCCATTACATATTGATAGGTTTCCTTAAAACGAATGACAGATACCCTTGATGAATCTAGTCCAAGAGCCGAAAGAGTGCCTTCAACTCGTGAAAGGTGGTTTTCTTCTAATGTGATATGTCCCTTTGTAAACAACTCAAAAGCAATCTCGCTTTTTTCTTGGTAGACCTTGTACACATCGATATCCGTTGTAAATGTTGGATAGCATTTCTTTAAGGCGGTCAAGAAGACTTGTTGTTTTGAGTAAAGTGTATCATCTAAATCGAATACCAAAATGGGTGTCTTATTCGCCAATGACAACCGCTCCTTTAGGGATATACATTGGTTGTGTCTTATTGATGTGGTCATAGAACATCACACCGTTTAAATGGTCAATTTCATGTTGAACAACGATGGCTTCGTAGTCTGTTAATGTGCGGACGAACTCATCGCCGTTTACATCTTGATATTTTACGGTTACGCGTTCTGAACGTAGAACGATTCCAGGTACTTCACGTTCTACAGAAAGACAGCCTTCGCCTTCTTTTAGGCAAGCTTTCTTTACAGACTCACGCATAATACGAGGGTTGATCCATACTTCGTTTAAAATTGGTTCTTCATCTTCAAAACCAGGAACGAGAAGAGCAATCATTTGAATAGATTTACCAAGTTGAGGTGCAGCAAGACCAACACCTGCACGTAATTCATATTTTTCAGCAATTTCTGGGTTTTGACTATTATGTAAGAACTCTAACATTTCTTTAGCAAGTTCTTGTTGTTCTTCTGTTAGTGGGAAAGTTAGCTTTTCAGCACGTTTTCTAAGTGCAGGATGGCCCTCTAACACGATATCTTTCATTGTAATCATGGTTAACTCCTTTACTGGTTCATAAATCTGTTTCTAAGTATACCATTTTTCGCCTTAGAAACCAATCAGGGCCTTTGTTTTTGTAATTTTTTCATAAGGAAAAAGAGAATACTATAAATGACTTTAAACTTCTGTTACAATAGAAAGGAAATACGTGTAAAGGAATGGGTAATATGCTTTTTTGGAAGAAACAATCAAAACCACAAGAAACAACAGAATCTGTTTCAATTGATAGAGAGAATATCCCACAACATATTGCTGTGATTATGGACGGTAATGGTCGATGGGCAAAGAAGCGCAATCTTCCTAGAATTGCGGGACATAAAGAAGGCATGAGTACGGTTAAACGAATAGCCATTGCTGCCGATGAATTAGGGGTAAAAGCGATGACCTTATATGCGTTTAGTACTGAAAACTGGAAACGTCCAACAGAAGAAGTAAGCTTTTTAATGAAACTACCAGGAGATTTCTTTGGTACGTTTATGCCGGAACTTCAAGAAAGAAATATGAAAATCCAACTGATTGGATTTATTGATGAATTACCAGAATCTACAAAACAAGTAGTGCTAAAAGCCGTTGAAGATACAAAAGACAACACAGGTATGGTGTTAACATTTGCGTTAAACTACGGCTCACGTGCTGAAATTATCGAAGCGACGAAAGCTCTAGCAAACGAGGTTAAAGCTGGAGAAATCTCAGTGGAAGATATTAACGATGAAGTTTTTGCTAGCAAATTACAAACAAGTTTCCTAGGAGAATTACAAAATCCAGATTTAATGATTCGTACAAGCGGAGAAGTGCGATTGAGTAATTTCTTATTGTGGCAATTGGCGTATAGCGAATATTACTTTACAGATATTTTCTGGCCAGATTTTTCAGAAGAAGATTTACATAAAGCGATTCTAACTTATCAAGGAAGACATCGTCGTTATGGAGGTCTTGCATAGATGAAACAACGAGTGATTACTGCAATGATTGCTGTTGGTATATTTTTACCAATACTTTATGTCGGTGATATTTGGTTACGTACGCTATTAGCTCTATTAGCAATTGTTGGGATTTATGAATTCTTCCAAATGAAAAAAATGAATATTTTTTCGATAGAAGGTTCTCTCACGTTACTTGCTACATTGTCATTTCTGTTTTCACAAAAACCACTAGTCGCTTTACCAAGAGGAATTGATTATTTCTTCTTTTATTTCTTAGTCGTAATGCTACTGATGACATTAACTGTATATAAGAGTGATCGCTTTTCTTTTGAAGATGCGGCATTTTGCTCGCTCATTTCTTTATACGTTGGTGGTGGATTCTCTGGGATTCTATTTGTGAGAAGTATTAGTTTTGGATTGGCGATTTTTGTCTTCCTAGTCATTTGGGGGACAGATTCATTCGCGTATTTAGCTGGTCGCAAATTTGGAAAACATAAATTAGCTCCGGATATTAGCCCGAATAAAACAATTGAAGGTTCTATTGGTGGGGTTCTCGGTTCGGTATTACTAGGATTATTGGTGGTTCCGTTTTATAACCCAGTCAAATTTTCAGTATTTGAATTTGTGCTCTTAATGGTTTGTTTATCTATTTTTGGACAATTAGGAGACTTAGTAGAGTCAGCTTACAAGCGACAATTTAACGTAAAAGATTCTGGAAACCTATTCCCAGGGCACGGAGGAGTTTTGGATCGTTTCGATTCAACTTTCTTTGCGATGCTTATGTTCCAAATCGTATTTAAATTCTTTGGGGATATTTAAAAGAGGTGAAGTCATTGCAAGGAGTTATTGCATTTTTATTTGTATTTAGTATTATCGTGATTATTCATGAGTTTGGGCATTACTATTTTGCAAAAAAAGCGGGGATATTAGTCCGTGAATTTGCAATTGGTATGGGACCAAAAATTTTCCAAGTCCGTAAAGGTGAAACAGTGTATACTTTGCGCTTATTACCGATTGGTGGATATGTTCGCATGGCAGGGCACGATGAAGATGAACAAGAAATTAAACCAGGGATGATGATTACAATCGTTCTTGACAGTGAGAATGTTGTTCAAAAATTAAACTTTGACGATAAAATCATTATCGAGAATTCAGTCCCTTTCCAAATTGAAGATGCAGATTTGCATAAAGACATGACATTAACTGGATACTTCATTAATTCAGAAGAGAAGGTTACATTATCGGTTTCGAAGACTGCAACGATTATTGAGTCAGATGGAACAGAGGTCGTTGTTGCGCCAGTTGAGCGTCAGTTTAATTCAGCAACATTGTGGAATAGAATTAAAACAAATGCTGCTGGTCCGATGAATAACTTTATTTTATCCATTATAGTGTTCATCATTGTCGGGTTCATGCAAGGTGGAGTTCCATCTAATGAGGCGATTATCGGTCAAGTAACGAATGATTCGGCAGCCTTTGTATCAGGTCTTAAAGAGGGGGATAAAGTCCTGTCCATCGATGGAGTTGAAATTCATTCCTGGGATGAAATGACAAAAATTGTGCGTTCAAGTGCAGATAAAGCTCTATCTGTTTCCATTGAACGAGACGGGAAAACTCAGGAAGTCCAAGTAACACCAAAAGCTGTGGAAGCATCAGATGGTTCAAAGATAGGGCAATTTGGAGTCACAAGAGTTCTTAAAAATGATATTTTATCAATTCTTGCTTATGGTTTTACTCAAACCGTCTCTGTCGTTGTTCTAGTTCTTTCTGCATTAGGTTCCCTCTTTACACGAGGATTTAATTTGAATCAACTTGGGGGACCCGTTGCTATTTATTCGATGACTTCGCAGGTTGCTAAAAATGGGTTCCTTGATTTGTTAGCATTTATGGGAATGATTAGTGCCAACCTTGGTGTAATGAATCTTTTACCGATTCCAGCATTAGACGGTGGAAAACTAGTTCTGAATGTTATCGAAGGAATTCGTAAGAAACCACTCGATCCTGAAAAAGAAGGATACTTAACGATTGCGGGAGCGATTTTCCT
The DNA here is from genome assembly GCA_916719965.1 of uncultured Streptococcus sp. Classification (GTDB taxonomy): domain Bacteria; phylum Bacillota; class Bacilli; order Lactobacillales; family Aerococcaceae; genus Granulicatella. The sequence continues at coordinate 172 of CAKAPS010000087.1, read as the reverse complement.
CTTTGCGTTAATGCTTCTTGTAACATGGAACGATATTATGAAATTATTTAATTAAACAAGAGAGTGTCTCTACGATGGTGGAGCACTCTTCTTATGTAATAAAAAAGGAGGAAACCATGAGTCAATCACAAAAAGATTTAATGAAAAAAGTGATCGAGCAATTTAATATTGC
>CAKAPS010000086.1:0-6516 GCA_916719965.1 uncultured Streptococcus sp. | reverse complement strand
ACTTCTGATTGTACGAAGATCGTTGACTTTTCAGGGTCAAGACCAATCGCAAGGTAAAGTGCTGCAAGTGAACGTGTTTGTTCTTTTAATTTCTTTGGATCTTGTGGAACGGTAATCGCGTGTTGGTTTACGATACAGTAAGTACAATCGTACTCATCTTGTAAGGCCACGAAGTTTTTCATCGCTCCAATATAGTTCCCGATAGTTGGGATGGCTGAAGGCTGTACGCCTGAGAAAATTCTTTTTTTAGACATATAAGTGCTCCTTAAACTTGTTAGTTTTATTATACCTTATTTCTAATGGATTTTCATGAAAAAATAGTTACAACTGTTTTCAACGTTTGTGAATCCAGAGATTTTCTGTTGAAGACACAATCACGAAATGAAAGCGAGTGAAAATATTATGAAACATTAAATTTTTCATCAAAAGTGAAAAAAGTTTGTGAAAATCTAAAAAATATCCAAAAATCATATAGATTTTTTTTTATATATCATATATAATAATACACGTAGATAAGACCGAAGACTTTAGAAGAGGAGGACATCGACGTATGGTTACTTTATATACATCACCTAGCTGTACATCTTGCCGCAAAGCTCGTGCATGGTTAGAAGAACATAACATCGCGTACACAGAGAGAAACATTTTCTCAGAACCATTAACAATTGACGAAATTAAAAACATCCTACGAATGACTGAAGACGGAACGGAAGAGATTATTTCAACTCGTTCAAAAGCATTCCAAGAATTAAGAATTGACTTGGATGAAGTTCCATTAAATCAATTATTCTCATTAATTCAAAACAACCCAGGATTATTACGCCGCCCAATTATGTTGGACGAAAAGAGATTCCAAGTAGGGTACAACGAAGACGAAATTCGTCGCTTCTTACCACGTGAAGTTCGTGCTTATGAATTAGACATGGCACAACGCTTAGTTAACTTTTAAAGACCTGAAGCCCCAGTGATTGAGGGCTTTTTTTATTTCCAAAATTTACCGTTTCTTGGAAAATTTTGGAAATAAATATTCACAAGCGAATTACTTGCAAAAAAACAAGCACCTCAACTTTGAGATGCTTGTTTTTCTTATAGTTCTTTATAGTAATAAACCGCCAGTTGTGTACGATCACGCAATTCTAACTTTTCAAGTAGAGCCGATAAGTAGTTTCTTACCGTTCCTTCGCTGAGATACATCTTCTCGGCGATTTCTTTATTATTGAACCCTTCAGCGACTAAATAGAGCAGTTCATTCTCACGCTCGCTTAAATGAGCGCTCGATTTCTTCTCGAAGGTTTTCTTCACAGGCATTTCAATCGTAGAATCATAGACGATTTGTCCATTCATCACTGCATCAATAGCGGGAAGAATTCCTTTAATATGTTGCTTTAATAAATATCCTCGGCAGCCAAGAGAGAGTGCCTTTGTAATATACTCATCGTCTTGGAAGGTTGTTAGGAACAAAATTTTCGCGTCAGGAAAGTCCTTTAAAATTGTTTCTGCGGCTTCGATTCCTGTAGTAGGTTCCATCCGAATGTCCATCAAGACTAAGTCCGGTTGATGAGTGATGTACAGTTCTACCGCGTCTTTGCCGTCCTGACCTGTTCCGACCACTTCAATATGGTCTTGAACAGATAGAATCGTCTCGAGCGCTTGAAGCACTAGAAAGTCGTCATCGACTAGAATCGTTTTAATCATGGTTGACCTCCTGTTTTGGGATTCGGATAAAGATGTCATATCCGTTATTTGTTTGTAGTGTCATAACCCCTTTATGTTTCTCCACCAGTTCTTTCATCATCGTAAGACCCATGCCCGGGGTGTCATTTCTCGTCTCATTCCCATTATCTTTATATTGAATCGTGTAGTAGTTGTTTTGTTCTAGTAAAAATAATTGGATTTGATTTCCGTTTGAATACTTCATAAAGTTCGTTGCCATCTCTTTACAGATAGTAAGAATGTCGTACTTCAATCCGATTGGAATCTCATCAGAAATTGTATTTTGATAATTGACTTGTGCCTTCTCTTCAAGTGGGTGAAGAATCTCGTCCATCTTTTGGGAGAGTAGGAAGGAGTCATCGTAAAGCTGATGAATCGTTGTTCGAATCTCGTCCATCCCGTTTTGAAGGATACCAGAAACTTGTTCTAACTTCTTTTCAACAACGGGTTCATTGGTGATAATTTGTAATGCCTCCAGTTGCATAATTGAAGCGCTCAGCGTATGTCCGATTTGGTCGTGCAAGGCGTGAGAAATACGATTCCGTTCCTTAAGGGTTGCGACCTCCATTTGCTTCAACGTTTCTTCTTGGCTAAATTGTTGTCGCTGCAATAGGAGGAGTCGTTCATGCTCTAAGTCGTCTTGAATATGGTGACTCTTCGTACGAAATTCCTTATCATAGCGACTACGTAAAATAAGATACGTTCCAATGACCGACAATATTAATGTGAATAAATCTGGTCGCAGTAAAAGGATGATGCCGGCAAAAGCTCCAGGGAGTCCGAATAGTTGTGCAGCATGCATGATGAAAATGGAAAGATACAATCCCGTTTCAGGATAGAAGATGCATAAAGCACTAGATATTACTAGGGAAATGCGTTGAATCCAACTATTTTCAAAAACTTCTATGGATAGAGACAAAATGAAAATACATAGTCCTAGAAATATCGTAAAGACTTCTGTATGTTGTCCCATTAAATACATACTAATCAAACTAAAAAACATCAACTTCTCTAAAAATGTGCGCACGATTCTCACCTCCAAAACGTCTTTTCTTCAGTGTAGCCGAAAAAGGGAGAAATATCTAGCTATTTATGACAAATGTCATATACAACTAACGACATTTGACACTAGTTTGTGACAAGGGTGGTCGATATACTAAGAGTGTAAAAACAATTAATGAGGTGAGGACATGGAAAATAGTATCCAAGTAAAGAGTCTTGTAAAACGATACAAAGACTTGATGGCATTAAATCATTTTGATATTGAAATTCGTAAAGGAGAGCTTTTAGCACTTCTTGGGCCAAACGGATGTGGGAAGACAACAGCGATTAATAGTATGTTAGGATTCTTAACCTTTGATAGCGGTGAGGTAACCGTTCTAGGAGAGAATAAGTTCCCGTTATCCACTAAAGTACGACGTGAAATCGGGATTGTTCCACAGGATTTAGCGTATTTAGAAAATTTAACAGTCGAAGAAAATATTGATTTCTTCTGCGGACTTTATATTTCAGATGCAAAACAACGAAAACAATATGTACAAGAGGCCATCGAATTTGTAGAACTACAAGAGTTTCGCAAGTTTGTTCCAAAGAAATTGAGTGGTGGGTTGAAACGCCGCTTAAATATCGCTTGCGGTATCGTGCATAAGCCAAGCTTAATTTTCTTCGATGAACCAACTGTTGCGGTAGACACACAAAGTCGTTCATTCATCTTAGAAGGGATTCGCAAACTGAATGAACAAGGAAGCACGATTATTTATACAACACACTACTTAGATGAAGTGGACGGATTAAGTGACCGCATCGTGATTATGGATAAAGGAAAGAGCATTGTTTCAGGAACTTCGCAAGAATTGAAGAAATCTATTGCGACTTCTGAAATCATTCAAGTAGAACTTTCAACAATTCCAACTGAAGAACAAGTAGCACGCTTAAAACAAATTCCACACGTTCTTGTATTAGAACATCATAAAGATCATTTGAAATTCAACTTCGAACAAGGAACAAATCACTTACTTCACGTGGCAAACATTCTAGAAGAATTGAACTTAAGTTATGTTCGTTTATACAGTGAACAGCCAAGCTTAGATGATGTGTTCCTTGCATACACAGGGAAAGGACTTCGAGATTCATGAAGACATTCTTAAAGCTATTTACGTATTTATCAAAAGACGCCTTAAAAGATTTTTCATTCTCGTTTTGGGTGTTATTATATCCAATTATCTTGATTTCACTCTATTTCGTATCCTTTTCAGGAATCATGAATCAAGACATGGGAACAGTTCGAGTTGCCATGACGGCCGACAACCCATATCGCCAGGTGTTTGAACAAGCCGGAGATTACTTCGAGATTATTGATGTGGAGTCAGAGGAAGCAGGGAAAGCACTCGTCACAGAGGATAAAGCAGACGGATTTCTTGAGAAGGACTTAGACGTGGTAGTTAGCCAATCGATGGGGATTCCTCAAAGCGTGTTGAAAAATGTAGCGACACAGATTAAACAGGTTCAAAGCCTTGGACGAGGCGCAGCATCTATCGACTTTAACAAGAGCTGGGTGACGCAGGAGACAACCGATGTCAGTCAAGGGACGATGTTATTTTACACAGCGATTGCTAGTTTCGCGATGTACTCGTTGTTTAGTGGTGTCGTTTGTGCAGCTTACTTAAACGGAAACTTATCGCCGATTGGCCGACGTATTATGGGCAGCCCATTTAGCAAAGGCAAACTCATTATCAACTGCTTTATGATTGGTTTATTACTCAATATCGCGTCAAACGCAATCATGCTGGTCTATACGACACAAGTATTGAAAATTAATCTATTTGCGGATTGGGCAGGAAGCCTCCTTCTCATATTGCTAGGAAATGTATTTGGAATTGCAGCGGGGCTTCTTATTGGAACCAATCAAAAACTTACAATGCAAGGCCGAATCATCTTCGCATTGATTTCAAACCTCGTCCTTTCAGCACTTGCGGGAATGATGGGAACGGCAATGAAAGGATTTGCCAATACCTTTATGCCAGGATTTAACCAATTTAATCCGGTCGCATTAATGGTTACAGGATTTTATCAATTAAATCGCCTTGTAGGAAGTGCAGATCTCAGCAGAACTTACCTTTTACTTGGCGTCTACACCCTAGCACTTCTAGGATGTGCACTATGGAGATTAAGGAGAACACGTTATGATAGTCTATAAATATTTTCTAAAACTTGCTTATCGATTAAAATCATATGCGATTATTTTCCTAGTCATCTTTATGGCAATGGGCCTTTCGCAAGTGCTAGGAAACAACGAAGTCACAGGTTTCAAAGATACACAATATAAAGTCTTGATTAAAGACGAATCAGATGGCAGTAGCGAAATTATCAACGCGCTCATTGCCGCGCTTCAAAAAGATCATAAAGTCACAATCACAACCAATAGCGATAACAGCATGAAAGAAGCTGTCTATGGAAATGATGTAGATGGCGCACTTTGGATTCCATCGGATGTTGATACAAGAATCAATAATGGGGAATCTGCTGTCAAAATGGAAATTGGAAATTCACTGAACGGAAATGTCCTTCGTGAGTACGTTAATTCCTATATTCGCTATGCGGTTGTATTGAAAAATCAAGGCAACTTTAGCGTTGAGAATATGAATAAGATTTTAAGCGAGCAAGCAACTGTAAGTGTCATTTCAAAAGACGCCACACTTAAGGATGACGATTACTATGCAAAATTTGGTGAAATCTACTTTGCGTATACACCATTCGTTTATATCTCAGTATTTATCTTCTTGCTTGGATTAATCTTTGCCTTACTTGAAAATGATGAAGTCGCTAAACGAATTATTATCGGTATGAAGAGTGTAAATCAAGTAATGATTGAAAAATTCCTTGGGGGCTTAACAGTTGTAGGAATAATCGTTGGCATCAACTTACTATTCGTAGCCATTGTGGCACCAAGCTTCTATGTGAGTGCGGGTGCTCCAAAGGCATTAATGCTCACTTTCGCGTCAGCACTTACAGCCTATGCACTGGCATTCCTATGCTCGGTCATTATCGGGGATAACACGTATGGGTATTCTGCAGCAAGTACGGTAGTGGGGATGGGAGTATCCTTTATTTCAGGAATTTTCGTGCCACTCGAATTACTGAATCCAGTAGCCATTAGCATTGCGAAATTCTTCCCAGTGTATTATGTCATCACTGCAACCGAAAACCCATCGCTAGAATTCTCAAGCTATGCTATGAATCTAGGTATGGTTCTCTTATTCGGAATCTTGTATGCAGCACTAGCCTTTAGCATCCAACATATCCGAACAAGACAATTCGGCCTCACCCTCCGCAAAGCCTAAGCCCTATTTATAAAAAGAGAAGAAGTATCGTCGTTTCGCGGCCACTTCCCATCATATCCACCTTCCAAAAATAAGAAATACGAAGGAGTTGTATTTACAAATTAGCTTAGGATGGATGTCAGAAATTTAGTAGAAGATTATTTTAAAAAGAAGATTCCAAAGAAGCCTGCGGATTTTATAATCGCAGTAACGGGGAATCGCATCGAATGTGAATTACGCGGAGTAGGGACTTGTTCCTTACTCCGCGTTTGAAGCTTCGAAGGTGTAAGACCATGGCTTACACCGGTGCCCCGTAACAGCGATTATAAAGAGAATCCGCAAGGATTCAGGGAATCTTCTTTCCTTACCGAAAAAGTATTCATTTACTTAATAATGTTTCTGCACATCCATCCAAAGCACGAACCAATTCGTATTCGTGTTCCAATCGTATTTCTTTTATTTTTGTCAGGTTTGGTCTAAAATA
>CAKAPS010000085.1:0-6573 GCA_916719965.1 uncultured Streptococcus sp. | reverse complement strand
AAGAGTCAGCAATATATTCACGAAATCAGTGGTAAAGAAGTCTTCCAAGAAGATTGGCATGAGTATTACAGTGAAGTTGATTCTCCACGTGAATTGAAGTCTCAAGTACAACAAATGCTTCAAACCATTCAAAAAGACTATCAATTTGAAGCTGAAAGTAAAACAACGAGCTATCAAAGTGTGTCTGAATTGAAACGTGTGCTTGAAGATCCAGTTATCGAAGAATTATCGCAAAATAGCTTGATAGAAGAGGGGAGAAGAGCGATTTACCTCTCTCCTACATTAGAGAAACCTCGATTTATGGAAACTGCTTCAGCATCGGTTTCTGGCGCACAAAGAGGTAGTGCTCTTCACTTGTTAATGCAGAAGGTTGACTTTACAAGTGAGATTACATTAGATTCATTAGAACGATTACTTCGAAGTTTAGTGGAATCCAATGAAATTACACCAGAAGTTGCTGCAAAAGTTCCAGTGACACAAGCGTATGAATTCTTCCAATCATCATTCGGTCAATGGATTGTGCAAAATTCACATGCATTAGTCCGTGAGCAAGCATTTTCTTATGTACTGGAAGCTAGCGAATTCTTTAAATCGATTCAGACAGATGATTTGATGATGATTCACGGGATTATCGATGGTTATATCGAATTAGATGATGAAATTGTCGTGTTTGACTATAAGACGGATTATGTCGTGGATTCTACAGAAGGAATTCAAAGTATCGTACGTAAATATAAAGACCAATTAAATATATACGCCGATGCATTAAGCATTAGTTGTAACAAAAAAGTTACAAGAAAGGTTCTATGTTTATTATCCATTAATAAGAATATAGATATTGATACATTAAAAGCTATATAAATGATGATGCGCTCAGTGTTATTTATAAACGCTGGGCGTATTCATTTATGATAGAGGATATAGAAACTTTTTGATATATAACTTAGTATAATATATATTATGTAAACCTATATATGTATCTGAAAAAGAATAAAGAAACATCATTGCATTTTAAAGCCCCTCAACGTATACTTATTAAAGTAATTAATTAATAAGGATGGTCTCACATGCAATATAATCAAGACAGCAAGTTCTGGCATTTCGCTACATTAGTTGCTGATTTTATTTTATTAAATCTTTTATTTATCTTTCTATGTATACCTATTATAACTATTGGTCCTGCATTAGCTGCATTAATGCATACGACACTTAAGCTTTCTGAGGATGAAAATCGCACACTCGTTAAGCCGTTTTGGAATGAATTTAAACGTGATATTACTAAAAAGATGCTTCTATGGATCGTATATTTAGTTCTAATTGCTGCTATGGTTTATATGGCTCAATTTTACTGGAATTTTGCTAATAATAATGCTGATATATTTAGAATCATTGGTTTTATGTTATTTATGTTATCAGCGTTAATTTTAATCGTCACTATCGTAGCTTCAATTATTGGTCTTGCGATGACGACTCAGTATTTTAGTCCTATAAAACGTCTCGTTAAAAATAGTTATTTACTTATCATCGTAATGCCTGTGCAATCACTGATTATGGCTGCAGTTCTTATTGCTGCAATTTTATTCGCTATTTATCAGACAGTGCCTGTATTATCATTCTTTTTAGTGATTGGCTTTGCAGCCGTTGCATATAGTTTTGCACCGTTAATTCGTGAAATTTTTACAAAGGTGAAATAATCAATTTTATAAACGAAAACGACCTACAGAAATGCTCTGTAAGTCGTTTTTTTGTTATTTAATAGATTTATTAACCACGTGCTAAACGTGTGCGAATCTTAGTAGATACAAACTCAATGAATAATACTAGAATGATTAATCCACATAGAATTGCCCCTACTTCATTCCATTTATAAGCACTCATGGCAAACATTAATGGTGAACCGATACCACCGGCACCAACCATCCCTAGAACCGTTGCATCTCTTAAGTTCATATCAAAACGATAAATCACTGTTGAGATAAATGAAGGGATTAACTGCGGTAAGATCCCAAAACGAATCTTTTGATATAAATTACAGCCACTAGCGTCTAATGACTCTAAAATCTTGTAATCTAAGTCTTCGATGGCTTCAATATAAAGCTTAGAAATCATCCCGATTGATGCTACAGACATCGTTAATAATCCTGTGAACGGACCTGGTCCAGTTACACGGATAAACATTAATCCGTAAATCAGAGTTGGTACCGTACGAATGGCCATGATTACTGTACGGAAGATTAATGCTACTGGCTTTGGAACGATATTCGTTGCAGATAAGAACGCAAATGGGATTGCTAAAATCGAACCAACTAATGTTCCTAGAAACGCAATACAGATTGTTTCTAATAAAAGATAAGCGACACCTTTATTCGACATATCGAATAACAAAGTTGTATCTGGTGTGAAAATCCCTTTAATAATATTTTTAGAGATTTCTGCCCCATTTTCAGGAATTTTACTTAATTCAATCGTTGTTCCAGACCAAGCAACAAGTGTTACAAGAATTAAAACAACAATTAATTTTACGATCCAAGTACGAGGGGCTTTTTGATATTGATTTAATACTGCTTCATTCATAGTTGTCCCCTCCTACGCTAATTTAGTACGTAAATAATAACTAATACTTTCGATAATAACTACAGTAAAGAATAAAATTACTAAAATCATACCGACATTGCTATATTCACGCCATCCTAAGTTTTCGTTTAAGATAATCCCGATACCACCGGCACCAACATACCCAAGAATTGAAGCGTAACGAACGTTCCCTTCAAAACAGTATAAAGAAGATGCGATGTATCCTGGTAAAATCTGAGGAATAATGGCATTAGAGAATGCTTTTCCTTTTGTTGCTCCTAGTGCTTCTGCAGCTTCGAAAGCGCCCATATCAACTGTTTCAATTTGTTCATATAGTTGTTTACCGCAATACGCAAATGTATATGTAGCAATCGCAAATGTACCAGCAATTGTACCTAAACCGAAAATATAAGTCGCAATTAAGGCTGTTACTAATGTAGGTAATGTACGTACCACACTTAAGAATAAACGGCTTAAACTAATGATAAATTTGTTTTTAACAATGTTGCTTGATGCAATAATTGCAAAAGGAATTACTAGAATCGAACCTAGTAACGATCCAAGTAATGACATCTTAATCGTATCAATTAATGGATCCCAGATAGAACTTGAGTATTCCCAATTTGGTGGGAACATTTTACCGATAATAACGAAGAATTGGCCTCCGCGAGTCATCAATGTTTTTAAGTTAAAACCAGTAATCTTACCTGCAAAGTACATTGCAATTAATAGTAAGATGGTAATAAAAATCACTTTAGAGCGTGGTTCTTTAACCGTTGTCCCGTTTTCTAATGTATATTCTTTTGGTGCGAAGAGTTCTTTAAGCTTCATGTAACTCCTCCGCCTTTCCTTTATAAATTAGATCCAAGACTTCTGGTGTAACTTCTGAACTAGGACCATCATATACGATTTCACCATCTCTAATTCCAAGGATGCGATCTGCGTATTCAAGCGCTAATTCAACGTGGTGAATATTTAAAAGGATTGAAATATTCATATCCTTGTTAATACGCTTAAAGTCTTCCATAACGCGTTTAGCTGTTACTGGGTCAAGAGCCGCAACTGGTTCGTCGGCAAGAATAATTTCTGGATTTTGAGCCAATGTACGAGCTAAGGCCACACGTTGTTGTTGTCCACCTGATAATTGATCCGCACGAATGAATGCTTTATCAACAATTCCTACCTTATCTAATGCTTCTAATGCATGTAATTTCTCTTGTTTTGTATAAATGCCGAATAATGAACGGAAGAACGGAATATCAGGAACGATTGAAGTCAATACGTTTTTAATAACGGTTGTTCTTGTTACCAAGTTAAATGATTGGAAGATCATCCCTACCTTATTTCTACGGAATTTACGTAAAGATTTTCCTTTTAATTTCGTAACGTCAATTCCATCAACAGTTAATTTCCCTTCGCTGATATCAAGCATACGGTTAATCGTACGAATTAATGTTGATTTACCGGCACCGGATAAACCGATGATTGATACGAATTCTCCTTGTTCAATTTCTAAATTAATATTTTTAAGACCTTTAACCCCGTTTGGATAAGTCTTAGATACGTTTTCAAATTTAATCATTTTATTGCCTCTCTCTCAAAAAAGGGTCAGGAGAAATATCCTAACCCTCATTTGATATTCATTACAAATTTATTAGTTACCTGATTTTAGTTTTTTAAGTAATTTTTGTGCTTCACGTTCTTTATCGTAGTCGCTAGCATTTGCTTTTTTATATCCTTTATGAGAGTAAATCTTGATGATTTCTTTACCTTCATCTGTCTTAGCGATATTCATCATTGCGTTTGCAAATGCTTCTTTAAATGCATCGTCTACAATTGGAGAAGCTTTACTTACTGAAATTGTGTCATTGTAAATATCTGGAGTAACACCGATAACGTTTGTTTCTTTGAAGATATCTTCTGAACGACCGTAATCGCTAGTCCATTTCTTAGCGTAGTCATTACGAACGTCAGCGTACCCAACCATGATATCGATTTGTCCAGAAGCTAAACGAGCTGCAGAACTTGCGTATGAGTCAGATTGTACAACATTTTGTAAGTCAGAAATACCCTTACCGTATTTATCTTGTAACCATAATGTTGGGTAGATATAACCTGAAGAAGATGAAGTTCCTAACACTCCCCATTTAGCAGAGTTTAAGTCATCCCAAGTTAATTCTTGACCGCTATTGATTTTAGCTGCTAATTCTTTCCCTTTCTCAGTAGGACCAGCAATGATTAAACCTTTATATGAAGTTGCTTGCTCTGTTCCGCGCTTAGTTTCTAAGCCATCGTTCCAGTCTTTAGGATTAGAAGAATCTTTTAATAAGTTATCACGAGTAGCTGTTAATAATACGTCAACTTCTTTGTCGTATAAAACATAAGTACCACCAGGTAAGAAACCTACATCCGCACTACCAGATGCTAATGCTTCCCCTACTGCGTCAAAACTTGTTCCGACAGTGATGTCCACGTTTTTAACATCGTAGCCTTCTTTAGCTAACTCTTTTTTCAATAATTCTTTTAATGGTTCTGTTGTTGTAACAATTGTTTCAGGGTCACGTGAAGGAACAAAAGCAACTTTTAAAGTATCGATTGTTTTTGAACCACTTTGACTTTGAGTTTGAGATGATTCAGAACCTAAATTACTTGAGCACCCCGCTAAAAGCGCCAATGATGATAAACCAATTGCTAATTTAGACCAAAAAGACTTTTTCATAAAAAAATATCCTCCTAAGATACGGTTATATAGTTAGAAATTAAGATATTCTTAACCCCTTTTATAATCTTACAAGACATACACGAAAATTACAACCCATAACAATGTAAATATGAGTATTTTCATACATTTTACATATTTCAAATACCGTAAAAACAATGTAAGCGTGTGAAATACGAACTATGAAACGCAAATGTTCGGTATTTAAGACCAAAAAAAGAAACCTCCCTAATGTAGGAAGGTTTCAATCTTATTATTTATTTGGAAAATGAGATCTTAAGAATTGGTTGGCAAACTTGATGTCTTCTAACCAGTTTTCTTGACCTACGTACCAGAATTCACCTGTGAAACGATTTACTCCGATAGATAAGAATGTATCTACCATACGTTTGAAATCGATTTGTCCAGTACCAAATGGAATTTCACGGTAATGTCCGGGAATTGTTTCTTTTAGGTGAGCAGCAACAATGTGCCCTCTTCCTAATTCAATATCTTCGTAGACATTTTTTGCACCAGGTTCTAATGATGCGTTCATTAAGTTACCTGAATCTGGATATACTTGTAAGTATGGTGATTTCACTAATTCAACAAAACGCATAGATTTTTCTACAGTATTCATAAATGGAGTTTCCATTGTTTCGAACCCAAGAAGAATTCCTTTTTGAGAAGCCATTTCAGTAGCTTTCTTAAGGTTTTGAATGAAGTAATCTAATGTTACTGCATCTCCTTCTTCGTAGTAAACATCGTATCCAGCTAATTGGATTACACGAACACCTAAATCATCTGCTAATTGAATCGCTTTTTCCATGATTTCTAGACTACGTGCGCGAGTAGCTTCGTCGTGAGATCCAAATGGATATTTACGGTGGCCACTTAAGCACATTGAACGAATTGGAACACCAGTTTCGAACATATCGTTTACTAATTGTTGGCGTTCTTCTTTTGTCCATTCTAGACGACTTAATTTTTCATCAGTTTCATCGATACTGATCTCTAAAAAGTCAAATCCAGTTGCTTTTACTGTTTCTAACTTTTCTTTAAAACTAAGTGTGTTTGGCATTGATTTTTCATACAAACCAAGTTCATAAAACTTTTTATTGTCCATAGTAAGCATTCGCTCCATGTTTTCTTAAATAGTGTTTATCTAAAATTGTTTGTGACATTGGCTTCATATTTGGGTTTAAAGCAAAGTTATGCCATGCCATGTTTGCAACGTATTCTAATACAGTAATGTTGTGAACTGCATCCATTGCGTCTTTACCCCATGCAAATGGTCCGTG
>CAKAPS010000084.1:0-6630 GCA_916719965.1 uncultured Streptococcus sp. | reverse complement strand
GCAGCAGGTAAGGGGACTAACTCTGAAGAACTCATCGCGCTTGGCGTATTAGATGAACTCCTTCTTGGCTCTAACACGGCTCCAATCAAGAAAGCTCTCTTGAAATCAGGTCTTGGTTCTGATGTATCTGGTGGATTTGGTGCAGCGACATACTCACCAATTTTTGAAATCGTCCTAAAAGATACAAACCCAGAAGCCAAAGAGCAATTCGTATCGATTATCGAAAACGAGTTGAAACGTTTAGTGGCTGAAGGCATTCCGCAAAAAGCGATTCAAGCAGCCCTCAATAAAGCAGCGTTCCGTTATAAAGAATTAACAGCGCTTGAAGGGGCGACTCCAAAAGGAATCTTGTATTCATTAAACTCACTTACAAGCTGGTTATACGGCGGGGATGTATTTGCAACGTTTGAATACCAACGTGTGTTAGATAAGATGCAAAAAGAAATGGCAAACGGCTATTTTGAACGTTTAATCCAAACAACTTTACTAGATAATACGCATGCAGCGGTTATTACATTAGCTCCAGAACCAGGTCTAGGTGACCGCAAAGATGAAGCGTTAAAAGAAGAGTTAGCGGCCTATAAAGCTTCATTATCTGACGAAGAAGTGGCAGCTTTAGTTGAACAAACGCAACAACTCCTCGAACGTCAAACGACTCCAGATAAGGAAGAAGATTTGGCGAAATTACCAAAACTCTCAATTGAAGATATCGACCGCGAAGTGAAGCCACTCCCATTAACAGTGGAAGCAGAAGAAGGCAAACCAACCTTCTTACACTATGAAGACTTCACAGCCGGCATTTCTTACGTAAAATATTACTTCGATTTATCAGGCGTGAAGACAGAAGACATTCCAGTCGTAGCCTTCTTAACGGAAGTGCTCGGGGAAGTCGGAACAGAAAACTTCTCAGACGAAGCCCTCAGCACAGAAATCGACTTCTACACAGGTGGCATCGGCACAAACGCGACCGTGATCACAGAATCAGTAGCGGACAACATCTACTATCCTAAATTCACCGTTAGCGGTAAGGCCTTGTCTGAATATCAACCACAACTATTAAGCTTGATTGAAGAAGTGGTTCACCGTTCAAACTTAGACGATGTTGAGAAAATCAAAGAGCTCTTACTCAATGTGAAAGCTGACTTAGAGATGAACTTCAACTATGGTTCACACGTGGCAGCCCTTCGTCGTTTAGAGTCTTACTACTTTGAAGGTGCGAAATACCTACAATCTCTTGAAGGAATCGACTACTACGACTTTATTTGCGATGTGGTGGCTGGTTTTGACGAAAACCCTCAAGCCTTTATCGACCGTTTGAAAGCTGTGTTAGAAACCATTTTAACAACAGACCAACTAGTGGCAACTTTTGTCGGAAGCAAAGTTGACTTCGAGCACTTCAAACAAGTGTCCGAGGACTTCTTCAAGCATCTTGGGACTCACAAGGTTGAAAAACAAGCCTTCACGAATCCAGTGGAAGTGTTAAACGAAGGATTCAAGACAGCCCAAGAAATCAACTATGTCGCAAAAGGATATAACCAAACGCTTCATGGTGTTCCAGTGAACGGTATGAACTTATTCTTGAAATCAGTGCTTGGACTCGATTACTTATGGAATACGGTTCGTGTTCAAGGCGGGGCATACGGCGGTATGAGTGTCATCACGGATAAAGGGGACGTCGCAGGTCTTTCTTACCGTGACCCGAATATCGTTGAAACGCTTGAACGTTATGACGGACAAGTAGAGTACTTAGAAAACTTCAACTTGTCTCAGGCTGAGTTTGAAAAGAACTTGATTGGTACATTCAGCACGATTGACCGTCCTCTTTCAGCCGCTCAAAAAGGGGCAGTCGCCTTCACGCGTTACTTCACGCATCTAACGCAAGAGAAAGTGCAACAGTTCCGTGATGAAATCTTGGCGGCAACTCCTGAAAAGGTACGCGCATACGCTCCAACGATGAAAGCCATCATGGATCAAAATGCGTTTGTGGTAATCGGGAATGATACGAAGATTGAAAACCATAAAGAACTCTTCAAAAATATCCGTAACTTAACAAAATAAAAGCAACCAAAAAAATCCCAAGGTTCACAGCAGTGAATCTTGGGATTTATTTTTTGTCGTTTATTTATGTGGCATGACGTTTTCTTCTTGTTTCATCCACATTGGGATACTTGTCATTACTAGTAAGAATAGGAATGCACTTTGTACCCAAAGGATGGCTACGTCGAAGATACCGTGAACGAAGAGTACAACGATAAACGAAACGTAGAGTCCAACGATGGGGCGTTTCTTTGGATCGCGACTCATTTCTAAAAGCATGCGTACCGGTTTAAGGGTAGAAATCGCAAGAAGCAATGTTCCGATAATCCCGTAGCTTGAAATGGTATCGATATATAAACTGTGCGCGTGTTCGTGGTAGCGAGCGCCGATTCTTGCAAAGCTATGCAAGTAGGTCAGAGGCCCTTCTCCAAACCATGGATTTTGTTTAAAGAGAACCATGCCGGCATTCCAAATTGAAACGCGTTCTTCCATGGAAGAGTCGAGCGTTCCCATCCGAACTCCGATGTCATTTGAGAAGAGGAACATGAGTCCCACTGCAAATGCGGCGATGCTGAGCCAGAAAGCTTTCGAGTTACGAATGGTCGTGAAGAGGTAAATAATCGCTCCACAGATAATCGCTGGAAAAGCAGTTCGGTTTTGCGTGAAGCTGAGGCCGAATAGGTTAATCCCAATCGCGACAGCGCCGATGAACTTCCAGAACCAACTCTTCGTGATGCTGAGTAAGTAAAAGCCAATCATAATACAGAAGCAACAAATAATTCCGTAGTAGTTCGGATTAAAGAACGTTACTTCCGCACGGTTTTGGTGCCATACTTGCATCCGTGGTGAGAGGAAGGTGTAGTTAAATTTATGAACGATTTCATAGTGTTCTAAGAACGCAAATCCCGCGGCGAAAATGCTGAGGAGTAAGACTGTCTGTAGAACGATATGGAAAAAGTCCGGTGTCAATCGTCTTTGATAGTATTTAAAGAATATCGCATACATCACGAATCCAACCGAGATGACAGCGCCGATATAGTTGCCAGCCACCATCGATACGATAAAGCTAAATCCGATAAACGCCAGTAAGAACGGGTGCTGCGCTAAGTCTTTGAAGACTTGTTTTAATTTTCCCGTAAAGGCGAGAAGGATGATATATAAGACGAACAATGTTAGAAATAGATAAAACGGAAGGAAGCTACTGATAATGAGTAAGTACAGCGCTAAGTCCTGATTCGAGAATCGTTTTATCTTTTCGATTATCGTTAGTAATTTCATAATGTTCCTTTCAGGTAGTGTTTCTACCAATCATCTAATGAAATAGATATCAGCTTATTTTACCACTAAATGATGATTTAGGGCAAATGGCAACACATCGGGCGTCGTTCTTTGAAACTTTCTGAGAACAGGCGTACAATAATAGTAGAATTTCAGAAAGAAGGAATGAACATGAAATTAGTATTTGTTCGACATGGAGAAAGTGAATGGAACGCCCTCAATTTATTTACCGGTTGGAGCGATGTGGAGTTAACTCCTAAAGGGGTAGAAGAAGCGCATCACGCAGGGGAAATGCTACACTCATTAGGCATTCAATTCGATCATGTGTATTTATCAGTATTAAAAAGAGCCATCCACACAGGACACATCGTCTTGTCTGAATTAAATCAAGACTATTTACCAGAAACAAAGAGCTGGCGACTAAACGAACGCCACTATGGAGCCTTACAAGGACTCAACAAACAAGAAACACGTGAAAAATACGGCGACGAACAAGTGTTGCTTTGGAGACGTTCATACGACGTAATGCCTCCACTTCTTAGCGAGGAAGAAGCGGCGAAACAAGCGCAAGACCCACGCTACAAACATCTACAAGTGAAGGACCTTCCTCAAGGGGAAACGTTGAAAACAACCTTGGACCGCGTGCTTCCAATTTGGCAAGATGAAATTGCGGTGGATTTACTCGACGGTAAGAACGTGCTCGTTGTAGCGCACGGAAACTCTCTACGTAGTTTAGTGAAATACTTGCTCAACTTAAGCGAAGACGAAATTTTGAAATTTGAAATCCCAACTGCAACACCGCTTGTATTTGACCTCGATGAAAACTTACAAGTGATAGAATATCATTTTGAAAAATAAAGACGATCAGTTTGAACAATAAGGAGAATGCGAATGAAGTGGGAGAAGAAACACAGCTTAGAAGAAAAGGTTGAATGGCGAGGCCTTCCTGAAGGGGAGATGCAGCCGTTCAAAGCTTATGTGAATGAAAAGACACCAGGAGTCTGCGGAACGTATGCGGCTGCTTGCTTAACCGTCCTCATGGCCAAACGCGAAGGCGTCGTGACTCAATCAATGGACGAGCTCCTAAAAGGCATGGAATCTTCAATTGAATACGCATTGCCATATCGTGGGACTTTTTATTGGGACGTCCAACGCGGCCTCAATAACGAGTGGAAAAAATACGGTTATAAGACGCACTTTAATTTATTTAGTGAAAAGGTCGTACCAGGCCTTCTTGAAGACGGCGTACCTGTTGTCGTAGGAACCACAGCCGCACTTGGTAGCCCATATAAGAATCACTGGCTCGTTGTTTACCAATACGCCTTTGACTCAACTGGCAAACTCTGGTACAAGGCATACGATAACCACGGCTCGATCACGACGGTTATCCCAGCCGTCCAAACACTCTGCGCCCTCTGGATTGAAAAGCTCTAGTGGTTAGAGCACTGAGCGAACAACCTAGACCGCACCCAACTCTCAAACTAAAAAGCAGAAATTAAGTTTTAGCAGGTGCACAAAGAGCGAAGAGTCCATTATTTGGCAAAAACATTCTATCCAGAGTTTTTAAACTTTGTCTCAAATCTGAAAAGCACTAAAGAAATGATTACGAAGAAGCCTGCGGATTTTATAATCGCAGTAACGGGGAATCGCATCGATGAAGAATTACGCGGAGTAGGAACTTGTTCCTTACTCCGCGTTTGAAGCTTCGAAGGAGCAAGACCAAGGCTTGCTCCGGTGCCCCGTAACAGCGATTATAAAAAAAGCCGCAAGGCTTTGTAGTAATCATTTTTCATTGCGCAAATACGTATTCCATGAGCAGGGTTTAAGACAAAAGCAAAAGCGCTCTGATAGAATGAGTGTGACGAAATAACGGAGGATGAGCGTATGAAGGAATTTGATTTAATCTCTATCGGTGGTGGTAGTGGCGGTATTGCCACAGCAAACCGTGCAGCCATGCATGGTGCCCGCGTAGCCGTAGTAGAAGGAAACTTACTTGGAGGAACCTGTGTAAATATTGGCTGTGTTCCTAAGAAAATTATGTGGTATGGAGCGCAAATTGCAGAAGCGATTCACGCATATGGTCCAGACTATGGATTTACTGCAGAAAATGTCACTTTTGATTTTGCGACACTCAAGAAAAACCGTGAAGCCTATATTGACCGTTCACGTAACTCTTATAATGGAACATTTGAACGTAACAATGTTACCGTGATTAAAGGATACGCGCGCTTTGTTGATGCCCACACGATTGAAGTGAATGGGGAACAGTACCGCGCTAACCATATCGTGATTGCGACAGGAGCTAAACCTGCCATTCCAAACGTGGAAGGAAAAGAACTAGGAGGCACTTCTGACGATGTATTTGCATGGGACGAGTTACCTCAATCAGTAGCCATCTTAGGTGCTGGATATATTGCCGTAGAACTTGCGGGCGTTTTACATGCACTAGGCGTGAAGACAGACCTTTTCGTTCGCCGCGATCGTCCACTTCGTAACTTCGACCATTCGATTATTGAAGTACTCGTTGCAGAAATGGAAAAATCAGGACCAACATTGCACACAAACAAAGTGCCACAAAAATTGGTTCAACTTGAAGATGGCAGTGTAGAAATTCATTTCGAAGATGGAACAAGTTTCGCTGCTGAAAAAGTGATTTGGGCAACAGGACGCGTGCCTCATACAGAAGGATTAAACCTTGAAGCAGCAGGCGTGGAATTAACAGAACGCGGATTTATCAAAGTGAATGAATTCCAAGAAACGACAGCTGAGGGTGTGTACGCACTGGGTGACGTTTCTGGTGAAAAAGAATTGACGCCAGTAGCGATTAAAGCAGGGCGCACACTAGCAGAACGTTTATTTAACGGACAAACAAACGCGAAGATGGACTACTCAACGATTCCAACCGTCGTATTCTCACACCCAGCCATCGGAACAGTGGGACTAACAGAAGAACAAGCTGTGAAAGAATATGGCAAAGAAAATTTGAAGGTATACTTATCAACGTTTGCTGGAATGTATTCAGCCGTGACAAGCCATCGCCAACAAGCACGCTTCAAATTAATCACAGCAGGAGCAGACGAAAAAGTAGTCGGACTCCACGGGATTGGATACGGCGTTGATGAAATGATTCAAGGCTTTGCCGTAGCCATTAAAATGGGCGCAACCAAAGCCGACTTCGACGCAACCGTAGCCATTCATCCAACAGGAAGCGAAGAATTTGTGACGATGAGATGAGGATACGAGGGCGAACGCTTAGGACTGAATCACTGGACCGGAGTAACGCAAGGGACTTGGAACAAGTCGTGCGGCTACTAC
>CAKAPS010000083.1:0-6685 GCA_916719965.1 uncultured Streptococcus sp. | reverse complement strand
TCTCTGAAAAAGATTTACAAAACGATCGCGCAAAAGAAAATGAAGCAGACAAGGATTGAGGACGATGAACTGAATAGGTTTTTCTTTTTGTTTGTTTTCTGATAGCGGTCAATAAATGAACAAAGCAAGCCTCAAAACGTTAATACGTTATGGGAATTACTTACAAGATCTCAGCACTCTGTATTTACAGGGTGCTTTTTTGTTAGTACGAATTATTTATTCACTGCACGTATTTTGGTATAATGCGGATATTAACTTTATTAGTCGAGGAGTATTTATGTCTTATATCAGCACCATTAAAATCGCACTGATTTTATTTCCTATTTTAGCGTTTGTCATTACCATTCCGTACATGATTGCAAACTATCGAAAATACGGTTCGGTGAATAAATTGCGCACGGTTATTTTTTATTCATTTATCTTATATTTACTGGCGGCATATTCATTAGTGAACTTGCCACTTCCTGATCCAGAGACCGTTCATACGACGTACACAGACAAGTTAAACCTTGTTCCGTTTTCATTTGTGGCGGATTTCTTCAACGATAGCCCGTTTGTACTGACGGACCCGTCGACATGGATTGATTCGATGAAATATCCATCGTTCTACATTCCAGCATTCAATGTATTGATGCTCGTACCTTTCGGGGTGTACATGCGTTATTATTTCAAATGCAGCTTCAAGAAGACGATTCTACTAACGGCGCTACTCAGCTTATTCTTTGAACTCACGCAATTATCTGGATTGTACTTTATTTATTCTGGACCTTATCGCCTATGCGACATCGATGATATCATTCAAAACACGACAGGTGGAGCACTCGGGTACTTCATTGGCCAACTTGCGGTTAGGGTACTTCCTTCAAGAGATGCCATAGATGAGAAATCCTTTGAGGAGGGTACTCACGTATCGAGCATTCGCGTCATGTTGTCGCTCCTCATTGACGCAGCGATCGTCTACGTACCGTATAGCTTCTTGAATACAACCATTCCAGTTTCTGTATTGTTTGCATTGTATTTCGCTTTGGTACCACTCATTAATGGAAAAACACTCGGAAGCGCCTTGCTCAAATTCGGAGTAGAGTTCAAAGACAACAAAGCCTTTCGTACAGTACTCAGAGGTATCCTCATCACAGCGTACTTCAACTGGATTCCACTAGGATTACTTACACTCATGGATGTCTTTAACTTTGAAGCGGAGACGCCGGAATTCCTCGTATTATTCGCAGGCACCTTACTCGTATTCGTATTGTACTTCTTAATCATCCTTATCGTGACGCTCTTCAATCGTCGTTTCCTATTCGACCGATTAACAGGGGCGGAGTACCAAAGCACAATTGATAGAAAAGCATAATCGTTTTTCTAAAATGAAATTAACATTCTATAGCATCCCATTTATTGGGGTGCTTTTTTTGTGTAGAGAATTGAGGTCAGTTGACACAGCCGTTGGAGCAACGCGACTTACGGATGTGGCTGCGACGGGCGAAGCCCTAGCCAGGGGGTGTTGGTGCTTTAGCAACTTACAGCCATGGGTGCGAAGGGCGAAGGCCTAGCAAGGGGATGTTGCTACTTTAGTAGCTTACAGCCCAGGCTTCGCTGGTTGAAGCCCTAGCCTCAAAATGTTAATATCATTTTTTCGATATTATTTTAAATCGAATTAATACTCGTCGCTACTTAATAGTAATGATTAGCTTTTTATGTAGATAAAGATTATACTTAACCTATCCACAAGTGAAAGTGAGGAATTAATATGGAAAATTTAGTAGTATCTATTTTCAAAACAGAAAGTGAAGCTTATCAGGCATTTGCTGAGTTGAAAACATTCAAGCAAACTGAGAAAACAAAAGTCGCTCAAATTGCTGTTATCAAAAATGAAGGCGGTCATATTACTGATAAAGATCGTTTTGATTTTGAAGATTCTGCAAATGATGGTGCTTTAAAAGGCGGCCTAATCGGTGCGTTTGTCGGACTGCTAGCGGGACCATTAGGTGTATTATTTGGTTACGGAATTGGAAGTCTATACGGATTAGCCGGAGGCGATACTGTTGAAGCTGTCCAAGAAGGTTTAATCGACCAAGTTTCTCAAAAATTAGTTAGTGGTGAAACTGCTCTTGTTGCTTTAGTTCAAGAAGATGATGAGCAAGTATTAAATGCTTATTTTAATAAATACGACACACAAATTTTACGTTGGAATGTTGAATCAGTAGTAGAAGAAATTGAAGCTGCTGCAAAAGTTCAAGCTGATCTTTATAATAAGGCTCGCGCTCAAATGAAAGCAGAACGTAAAGAGGCTCGTAAAGAAAAAATCGAAGAATTCAAAAATAATATTAAAGCTAAATTCGAAAATTTAAAATTATAATTAAATTTGATCTCAGCACTCTGTATTTACAGGGTGCTTTTTTGTTGTAGAAATGGAGAGCATAGAAAAAGGAATTAAGTAAACATTGTACTTAATTCCTTTGTAAATAAATCTATTCAGTTTACGATTAAAACATATTTCTTACTATAAAGAGGTTAGGAAAGTAAGTCCGCCCAAAATGACTCCAGCTGCATTAGGGAAAATAAGTATCCAGTCTTTTTTTGGTTCTTTAGTCCAACCGTAAATAACCCAGATTAGACAAGAAACGGCAGCAAAAAGCGGCTGGAAAGGTTGACCTTTAGTTCCTTGTAGGTTTGCGATAATTTGTGGAATATAAGCAATAAATACAAGGAAACCAATAAAAGCTCCAATAGATCCAACAAAACGGTTAATCTTTTGTTTTGACATATGTTACCTCCAAAAAAGTTAATACGGATATACTAACACATATTCTTTATTTTATAAACATATATTGATTTTAAGAGTCATTTTTAAAGATTTCTTAATCAGTAAAGAATAGATTAAATTACAGACGGATTGGATAGAAAAGCGAGAATAAAATGTGGATATGGTATAATGAAGTCATAAGTATTTCATTAGAGGAAGTGGCCAGATGAAAATTATTGTCGATCGCAATTCGGTTTGTGCCGGAGATGATGTATACAATCATGAGATGACATTCGAGGTGCCAGAGAGCCTCACTGTAGCTGAATTCTTTGACTTAGTGGAGAGTCACGGATTCTTAGCATCAATTATAGGAAATGATGTAGCGTGGGGGCTTCAAAATCGCACGGGTAAAATCGGAGAGTATTTTACAAAAACAGGAGAAGTCACTCATCCAGAAGTGAGCATTAAAGATAAAATGGACGAAGCGGGCGGAGACCCTCATTTCTTCGTGCGCTATTATAGCAATCCCGAATGGGCCAGAGAAAACAGCAACGGAGGACAAGCATGAACCGTGAAGAATTTTTAAATCGAATCAATAAAGAAGGATTTTCATTTGCCATCGATATGACACGCTGCGGATTTTCAGACTGTAAGTCACTCGTGCGCAGTAGCAGACTTTCCGAGGAACAGCTCTACCAGATGTTTGTGGAATTTTGTGAGGAGCTTGAGAACTGTCTCAAGGAAGCAGGGGACGAGCGTCGCATGCTGTTTAATAAATATCCCGTAAGCCCAGTTCATGATAAATATAAAACTAAGTTCGATGCGATTTCTCCAAACGGACGCGAATTCCGCTTCGATTTTGTATTTCGCAATGACAATCATCTGAAAGTGTACCATCTATTCGAAACGATAAATGGACGTAAGAAGGTTACATGGAAGGATATTCTTTGGGAAATTGTAGATGTATTATAACTAGAAAGTTCAACGAGATGGGGGATTGGATATGGAAATGGAAAACGAAACAACCGCACTCAAATGGGTCTTCTACCGAGAAGTGGATGTCCCACGCGATATCGAAGAAATTCTTGTGACAGGAGAGGTGGCAGACCGCGCCTTCAAAACGGTACGAGACGTAGCGGTATTCACGAATAAACGCTTGATTGTCAAAGACGTCCAAGGACTAACAGGAACGAAAGTAGAAATGTATTCCTTACCGTATAGCGCAGTAAATATGTGGTCTACAGAAAACGCAGGCATCCTCGATTACACGGCAGAAGTGGAATTGTGGACAAGAGCAGGCCATATTAAAATTGAATTGAAACGCGGCATCAATATCCGCGAGTTCGAACGCTTATTAGCTGAATATATTTTATAAAGAAAAAAGAGCCACTACAATTTGTAGCGGCTCTTATTTGTTAGGTTCTATTATTTGTTGAAAGAATTTTTAATTCCTTCTACTGCGCCTTCAACGCCTTCTTTAACGTTTTCTAGAACTTCTTTGGCTTTACCTAAACCTTTTTCTACTGCACCTTCTGTTTCAGTGCTTTTATCACCAGTAACTTTACCTAAAACTTCTTTTGCTGCACCTGATGCTTGTTGTAATTTATCTTCTAATGACATTTGAAGACCTCCTTTATTGTTTATACTATTAATTCTAACATTTAAAAAATTTATTTACAAAAGTTTCTGCTTGAGAAAGGGTTCATAAGCAGATGTTTTAAAGAGAAGTAAAGACTCATGTTAAAATAATTCTAATGAAACCCGAGGAGGAAAGATTATGTCAGAATATCAATTACCACGTGTATGGAGCGCAGCCGATTCTAACCAAGGAAAGTTCTCAGGAATTAACCGTCCAACAGCAGGAGCTCGTTTTGAACAAAAGTTACCTGTCGGAGAAACAGATTTACAAGTGTATTCGCTTGGCACACCAAACGGTATTAAAGTGACGATTATGCTGGAGGAATTACTCGAAGCAGGCGTCGACAAGGCAGCCTATGATTTATTCAAGATTTCAATTATGGATGGGGACCAATTCGGTAGCGACTTTGTAGCGATTAATCCGAACTCGAAGATTCCAGCACTCTTAGACCGCTCAGGGGATGAACCGATTCGCGTCTTCGAGTCAGCGAATATCTTACTTTATTTAGCAGAAAAATTTGGAAAATTCCTTCCAGAAGACACAGCTAAACGTACAGAAGTCTTAAACTGGCTCTTTTGGCAAACTGGAGCAGCACCATTCTTAGGAGGCGGATTTGGACACTTCTTCAACTACGCACCAGAGAAAATCGAGTATGCCATTAACCGTTTCACTATGGAAGCAAAACGCCAATTAGACTTACTCGACCAAGAGTTAGCCAAACGCCCATATATCGCAGGAGACGAATATACGATTGCTGATATCGCGATCTGGTCATGGTACGGACGCCTCGTTCAAGGACACTTGTATCAAAATTCTGCAGAGTTCCTTGATGCGCAAAGCTACAAGCATTTAAACGAATGGGCAGACAGAATCGCAAAACGTCCCGCTGTACAAAAGGGAGTAGAAGCGGAGTATAAATTAATTAAATAAAGAAGGGTTAGTATGATTGAATATAAAAACGTCGCCTTGCGTTATGATGAAAAGCTCGTTTTAAAAGACGTGAACTTAAGCATTAACGACGGCGAATTTATGGTGTTAGTGGGGCCATCCGGTTCAGGGAAAACAACCATGTTAAAGATGATTAATCAGTTGATTGAACCGACTGATGGAAATATTTATTTAAATGAAAAACGAATCAAAGAACATGACCAACGAAAATTACGCTTAGAGACAGGCTATGTTCTTCAACAAATCGCGCTGTTTCCAAACTTAACGGTGGCGGAAAATATCGCCCTCATCCCTGAAATGAAAGGGTGGAAGAAGGAACAAATCGCTGCAAAAATAAAGGAACTACTCGACAAGGTAGGCCTTCCTGCAGACGATTACGCTAAACGCCTTCCAAGCGAACTCTCTGGCGGGGAACAACAACGGGTAGGGATTGTCCGAGCGATGATTGCTGAACCAATGACGCTTCTCATGGACGAACCATTCTCGGCCTTAGATGCCATCTCTCGTAAGCAACTACAAGAGCTCACGAAGGCATTACACCGAGAGTTTAAGATGACGACGATTTTTGTCACACATGATACGGATGAAGCGTTGAAGTTGGCTGACCGTATTGCGGTTTTAAAAGATGGAGCAATTCAACAAGTTGCACCACCTGAAGAAATTCTAGAGCATCCTGCAACGGAATTTGTCGCAGAATTGTTCAAAGGAGGTGCCGTTCATGCATAATCTCGTAACGACCTTCCAAGAGCGTTTTAGCGACTGGACAGTAGCATTAGGGCAACATTTACAACTCTCGCTCTTAGCCTTACTGATTTCGATTGTGGTGGCCGTTCCATTAGCGGTTGTTTTAAGCTCGTACAAGCGCTCTGCGGCATTTGTCCTTCAACTGGCAGGAATCTTCCAAACGATTCCGTCACTGGCGCTATTAGGGCTCTTTATTCCATTTATGGGCATCGGAACGGTCCCAGCCCTTACAACGCTTGTGATTTACGCGTTATTCCCGATTTTACAAAATACGATTACGGGACTCGAAGGGATTGACCCAAGTTTAGAAGAGGCAGCCATTGCCTTTGGAATGACGAAGTGGGAACGCCTGAAGAAGTTTGAGATTCCAATCGCGATGCCTGTTATCATGTCAGGGGTACGCACCTCTGCAGTCTTCATTATCGGGACAGCCACTCTTGCAGCGTTAATTGGGGCAGGGGGACTTGGCTCGTTCATCCTTCTGGGGATTGACCGTAACAATGCCAGCTTAATTTTAATTGGGGCTATCTCTTCAGCGCTTCTGGCGATTGCGTTTAGTACATTGTTGAAATGGATGGAACATGCCAAACTAAAAACGATTTTCGCAA
>CAKAPS010000082.1:0-6914 GCA_916719965.1 uncultured Streptococcus sp. | reverse complement strand
AAGGTTCTTTTGAAGTAGAAACGCCAACTGAGAACACCATCGTGATTACACGTAAAGATGCTTCAAACAGTGTAGAAGCGCGTCTTGAAGCAAACCTAGAAACAAAAGAGTTTACAATCACAGAACAAGGGACTGTTGTTACTCTTTAATTTCTTTATTCGGAAATAACAATAATAAGATGAGTGAGTTACTTCTCTATAAATGAGAACAACTCACTCGTTTTTGTTTACAAAAAAATAGTACTTAAAGTACAGATATGGTAAAATGACTCTGTATGACAAACTTTGTATCTTCTAGAGTCATCTTACTTTAGAAATAAAAGTGCTCGAACACTCGAACATTTTTATTTCTAAAAGTAGGTCTGGAAGATACGCAAATAAGAGAAAAGGAGATTAGTTATGTCAGAAAAGAAAGTTTTTAGCTACAACTGGGGCGGACGTCAATTAACAGTTGAAATCGGCCAATTAGCAAAACAAGCCAATGGTGCTGTGTTAGTACGTTACGGTGATACTGTTGTGTTAACAGCGGCTGTTGGTACAAAACAAGCAAAAGATACAGATTTCTTCCCGTTAACAGTTAACTACGAAGAAAAAATGTATGCAGCAGGTAAAATTCCTGGAGGCTTCATCAAACGTGAAGGTCGTCCAAGTGAACATGCGACTCTTACAGCGCGTTTAATCGACCGTCCAATCCGTCCAATGTTTGCGGAAGGCTTCCGTAACGAAGTACAAATCACAAATACTGTAATGTCAGTAGATCCTAACTGCCCACCAGAAATGGCAGCAATGTTTGGTTCTTCATTAGCATTATGTATTTCAGATATTCCATTCGATGGACCAATCGCTGGGGTAGACGTAGGTCGTGTCAACGGTGAATACGTGATTAACCCAACAACTGAACAAAAAGAAAACTCAGATATCGAATTATCTGTAGCTGGTACTGCAACTGCCATCAACATGGTAGAAAGTTCAGCTAAAGAAGTGAACGAAGAAGATATGCTTGGTGCATTATTATTCGGTCACGAAGAAATCAAAAAATTAGTAGCTTTCCAAGAAGAAATCGTTCGTGAAGTTGGTAAAGAAAAAATGGAAGTGACTTTACTTTCATTCGATCCAGCTATCGAAGCACAAGTAAAAGATTTATTCAGTGAAGCGATGGTTCACGCGATTCAAACAGAAGAAAAATTAGCGCGTGAAGCAAATATCGAAAAAGTAAAAGAAACAGCTATC
This sequence comes from uncultured Streptococcus sp., assembly GCA_916719965.1. Lineage (GTDB taxonomy): Bacteria > Bacillota > Bacilli > Lactobacillales > Aerococcaceae > Granulicatella. The sequence goes on along the minus strand of CAKAPS010000082.1, from coordinate 5,685 downwards.
GAGCATTTCGAAGCAGTGTTAGAAGAAAATGACGAAAAAGCAGGCCTTCTAAAACAAGTTTCTCAATTAGTCGATAACTTAGAAAAAGACGAAGTACGTCGTTTAATTACTGAAGAAAAAGTACGTCCTGATGGTCGTAAGATTGATGAAATTCGTCCATTATCTTCAGAAATCGATTTATTACCACGTGTTCACGGTTCTGGTTTATTCACTCGTGGACAAACGCAAGCATTAACTTCAGCAACCCTTGCACCTCTTGGAGAATACCAAGTGATTGATGGTTTAGGAATCGAAGAAGGAAAACGATTCATTCACCACTACAACTTCCCACAATTCTCTGTAGGTTCAGTAGGTCGTGCTGGTAGCCCAGGCCGTCGTGAAATTGGTCACGGTGCGTTAGGGGAACGTGCATTGAAACAAGTGATTCCAAGTCCAGAAGACTTCCCTTACACAATCCGTCTTGTATCAGAAGTATTAGAATCAAACGGTTCTTCTTCTCAAGCAAGTATTTGTGCGGGAACATTAGCATTGATGGCTGCTGGTGTGCCAATTAAAGCACCTGTAGCAGGGATTGCGATGGGTCTTATTTCTGACGGTACAAACTACACAGTCTTAACAGATATCCAAGGGTTAGAAGACCACTTAGGAGACATGGACTTTAAAGTAGCTGGAACGAAAGACGGAATTACAGCTCTTCAAATGGATATTAAGATTCAAGGGATTACAGAACAAATCTTACGTGAAGCCCTAACACAAGCGAAGAAAGCACGTTTTGAAATTCTTGAAGAATTAACATCAACAATTGCTGAACCTCGTAAAGAGTTAAGCCCATACGCACCTAAGATTGAAATGATTTCTATCCACCCTGATAAGATTAAAGTCGTTATCGGACGTGGTGGGGAAACAATCAACTCTATCATCGACGAAACAGGCGTTAAAATTGATATCGACCAAGAAGGCCACGTATCAATCGCTTCTACAGATGCTGCGATGATTCAACGTGCAAAAGAAATCATCGAAGATTTAACACGTGAAATCGAAGTAGGTCAAGTGTACGAAGGAACTGTACGCCGTATCGAAAAATTCGGTGCATTCGTAGAAATCGCTAAAGGAAAAGATGGATTAGTTCACATCTCTGAATTAGCACACGAACGCGTTGGTAAAGTAGAAGATGTACTTGCTTTAGGCGACAAAGTGACTGTTAAAGTTATCGAAATCGACGGACAAGGACGTATCAACTTATCACGTAAAGCATTATTACCAAAAGAAGACAAAGAATAATCTTTCAATTCTAGCCTCTGCATTTTGCAGGGGCTTTTTTGTTTCTTCAAAAAATACAGGAATAGAGCACTTCCTAGATTCTTTGATATTCGCAAAAAAGGGACAAATATGATATTCTTATAGAGTATATAGGGTGGTGGAATCTGCCCAAAGGAATCAATTTAAATAATAGAAAATGAGAGGTAAACCATGAGTTCAATTAAAATCATCGCACTTGGTGGTGTGAGAGAAAACGGTAAGAGCTTATATGCCGTTGAAGTGGAAGAAGAGATCTTCGTCTTAGATTGCGGTCTTGTCTATCCAGAAGATGAACTATTAGGGATTGATGTTGTCATTCCTGATTTCACATATTTAGAAGAAAATAGAGACCGTATTGCAGGGGTCTTCTTAACGCACGGCCATGCCGATGCAGTAGGAGCCTTGCCTTATTTCTTACAAAATATCGATGCGCCGGTATTCGGTTCAAAATTAACGATTGCTCTTGCAAAATACTATGTAGAATCTTCAAACGTCGTGAAAGGATTTGACGACTATCATGAAGTAACAGAAAATACAGAGATTGATTTTCCAACAGCAACCGTGAAGTTCTTTAAAACTACGCACACAATTCCAGATTCATTAGCGATTGTGATTAAGACAAGCGAAGGAAATATTGTGTATACTGGGGACTTCAAATTCGACCAAAGTGCTGCAGTGGAATATCAAACAAACTTTGGACGTATCGCAGACGTAGGTGAAGACTATGTATTAGCACTACTTAGTGATTCAAGTGACGCTGAAAGCACTGTCGAAAACGTCAGCGACCGTAAAGTGGCCGAAACGATGTTGGAAACATTCCTCAATGCGGAAGGCCGTATTATCGTTGCCTGCGTTGCAAGTAATATTTTACGTATTCAACAAGTCATTAATGCAGCCTATGAATCAGGCCGCAAGATTTTCCTAACAGGATCGGAGCTTGAAGAAATCGTGAATATCGCATTAAGCTTGAATAAATTAACAGTTCCAGATAAAGAGCTAATCGTGAACTTCAATCAAATGAAGAAATTAGCCGATGATGAATTAGTCATCCTTGAAACTGGAAATGCTGGAGAGCCAATTAAAGCCTTGCAAAAGATGGCGCTTGGACGTCACCGTCAAGTGAACTTACATGAAGGCGACTTAGTGTATATTGCAACAACTCCATCAGTGGCAATGGAAACACAAATTGCACGTACGAAAGATTTAATCTACCGTGCCGATGCTGAAGTATTCGAAATGGCTAATAGTAAAAAATCAAGTGGCCACGCAACTCCAAACGACTTGAAACTGATGATGAACTTACTTCAACCAACATTCTTCATCCCAGTTCAAGGCGAGTATCGTAGCCTCTTAGCGCATGCAGAACTTGCAAACGAATTAGGAATTCCATATAAAAACATCTTCATTCCTGGTAAAGGAGATGTCGTGGAAATCGAAAATGGCCGTATGAGCGTTACTGGACAAGTTCCAGCAGGAAATGTTTTAGTAGACGGAATCGGTGTGGGAGATATCGGAAATATCGTTCTGAAAGACCGTAAGATTCTATCAGAAGACGGCGTATTCGTAGCCGTTGTGACGATTTCAAGACGTCTAGGAAAAATTCTTAGCGGACCACAAATTATTTCACGTGGATTCGTGTATATGAAGACGAGTGAAGAACTTTTAACAGAAGCGCAAAAAATTGTGACAGATGTTGTCGAAGAAAACTTAGCGAGCGATGATTTCGAATGGCCACGCCTCAAACAAGAAGTCAGAGACGCATTAAGTCGTTACTTATTCGATAAAACAAAACGTCGCCCAGTCATCTTACCGATGATTATGGAAGCTTCTAACTATAAGAAATAATTGATTTAAGGAGATTAGAATGAATTCAAAAGCAGTTAAAATCTTACTTGAAGTACTTGGAGCCGTTGTGGTAAGTGCGGTATTATCGTTTATCCCACAAGAGGCACTTCCATTTGTCGTAGACCTTGCGATTATCCCATTAATCTTCGTGGCATTACGTCGCGGATTAGTATGGGGATGTATTGCAAGCACCTTATTTGGTGTCATCCATATGTTCATTCACCCAAGCGGAGCAGGATACTTTATGGTTCCTTTCCACGATTCTGTGATGGCATACGGTTTCGTGGGTGTTGCAGGATTCTTTGCTCGTAACACGGTTCGTACAGCCTTCAACGCTCGTACGTCTTCAACAACATTAAATGTCGTTACAGCAAGCTTGATTGCAACATTTGTGAGCTATGGTATGCATGCGATTGGTACAGCGATTGGTGCACCATCGTTATTCTCAGCTGATAAAGTAGCCTTAGCACAAGGTTTCTTCGGCTTTGGCATGAGCTTTGTTGTGACATTAGTAGTAACACTTGTACTTTTAGTAACACCAATTTACGTGAAACGTTCGCTTTATATTCCAAAAGGAACCCGTTTCTTATCACGTCGCGAACAATCACATTTATTAAACGATTAATACAAAAAGAGAAAGACCCTGATTCGTCGTGGTCTTTTTTCTTTCAATTTTGAGAGGAGAGCCAATGACATTTATTAGTTCGATTCTTTATATCATTATTTTAGTCAATACGATTGCTGCGATTATCACGGTGTTTCGTGAGCCGCGTGAAATTGCTGCTACATGGGGATGGCTCATTGTCCTTGTAATGCTTCCAGTTTTCGGATTTATTATGTACTTCTTCTTTGGTCGTCGAATTCGTAAAAAGCGCATCTTTAATTTACGCGCCCAAGAAACAATCGGCTTGCAAGAATTAGTCGAGCAGCAACAACGTGACTTAGCTTATACGAAGGAAAAAATCGGACCTGCAAAATTCCGTTTTAAGAACCCATACCAAGAAGACTTAGCATCCTTCTTTCTTGAAGCCGATGATGCGATTATTACGGAAAACAATGATGTAGAGATTTTTGTAGACGGAGAAGAGAAGTTTAACCGTCTAAAAGAAGATATTAAAAACGCTAAACATCATATTCATATGCTGTATTACATCTTCAACCAAGATGAAATTGGGGAAGAAATCTTGCAGCTCTTGATCGATAAAGCCCAGCAAGGAGTCGAAGTGCTGGTCATTTACGATGCCCTTGGATCACGGAAGACGCGCAATGTTTTTTGGAATAAGCTGCATGAAGCAGGCGGTCAGTCTGTTGCCTTCTTCGGGTACACATTGGGATTTATCAACTGGCGTATTAACTACCGTAACCACCGTAAGATTGCTGTGATTGACGGTAAAATTGGCTATATTGGTGGATTTAATGTCGGAGATGAATATTTAGGTAAAGGGCCACTTGGTGCTTGGCGAGATACACATCTCCGCATTGTTGGGGATGCCGTTTATTCATTGCAATCGCGTTTCTTCGTCGATTGGAATGCCGCGGTTAAAGAAGAACAAAGACGAGAATTTATTCCAGAGTATTTCCCTCTAACCCAGGCGGAGGGCGATAATACCATTCAGATTGTTTCAACTGGGCCAGATAGCGATGTTCAGAAAATCAAGTTTGGTCTCGTTAAGATGATTTTAATGGCGAAAAAGTCAGTGTGGATTCAAACTCCTTACTTTATCCCAGATGAAAGTGTCCAAGAGGCGTTAAGTATTGCTGCGATGTCTGGAGTGGACGTGCGTGTGATGATTCCATGTAAGCCGGACCATCCAGTCGTTTATCGCGCGACAGAATATTATTCAAGCCAATTATTGAAATCAGGCGTGAAGATTTACGTGTATCAAAAAGGATTCCTTCATGCCAAAACAATGGTCGTTGATGGTGAAATGGCAACCGTTGGGACCTCCAACTTTGATATGAGAAGTTTTCGTTTAAACTTCGAAGTGAATGCCTTTATTTATAACGAACAGTTCGCTAAACAAGTCGAGGAAGATTTCGTGCATGACTTGAAGAACTGTACCATCGCCAACGAAAAATACTTCGAAAAACAAGACCGCTGGAAGAGATTTAAACAGAAATTTTCTAGGCTGTTTGCACCAATCTTATAGGATACGAGGGCGAACGCTCAGGACTGAATCACTGGACTGATATGACGCAAGGGACTTGGAACAAGTCGTGCGGGCATATCAGGAAGTGGACGTCAGTCCTGTGAGCCCGAGTTCAACTACATAGGATGTGAGGCAGAAAGACAGAAGCTAAGAATGATTTCACAGTGTGAAGTCATTCTGCTTTTTTTGAGTTCCAAATCATTCACACCGTGAATGATTTCTCGCAAAGTTAATTAGACATTCTTGAATCAAGAGTGATGAAAAGAATGTCAATAAACCACTGCGTCGAAGTGGTTGCTTATAATTATCGGAAACGAACTCAACTCCAAAAAATATCAAAAATCACTACAAATAAAATGCACTCACAATAGCATTTGTGAGTGCATTTTTT
>CAKAPS010000081.1:0-6938 GCA_916719965.1 uncultured Streptococcus sp. | reverse complement strand
AGTTCGTCTTCGCAGAAATCGCGTCCACTTCCCAAACCATACGCACATCGTTTTTTTACGATGCTTGCGTTGGTTTGGTCCAGTGGTCGATTTCTAACCGCGAAGACTCACATCCTGGTTTTTAGTGCGCCACCATTTCCTGAGCAATTTCCAACCCTGTCAAGTTTGATGGGTAGTATGTTGGCCAGTTGTCCATTTCTTCTAATAGTTTTTCTTGGCTTTCATTGCCCATAAAGATGTGGAAGTGTTCTGCTTTCACTGGAGCGATATTGTGGTCGCTGAATTGAACGTATTTAGGAGCGCCTTCTACTGGGTTCACGGCTTCAAATAAGAAGCGAACGCCGCGGTTTCCTTTTTTGTATGTTAAAATTTTGTATCCTACATATTTGTATTCCGCTTTAACCGTTGTGCCATCTTCTTTTTGGAACTCCATTGTTGTATCCGTGATGTTGATATTTTTAATATCTGTTTTATATCCTGTTGTGTAGTATGCTTTGTACTCTTCTTTTGTCATCTTTTTGCCGAGTTTTGCTTTGTAGTCAAAGACTGGATCAAGAGTGCCATCTACTAAGTAAGGATATACCGATTGCCATTCACCAGCGTAATCAGACAATGTGCGGTCTTTTACAGCACTGTCTTCGAAGTAGCCTTTTGAAACTGTCTTCTCGTCTTCTGCGTGTTCTGGTTGAATGTCTTTTCCTGGTTGGTCTGTTGTTTTCTTCAACGCTTCAAGGTTTTCGCGCATTACTGAGATGTAGTCTTCTCCTTTATCCATTTCCTCTTTTGTTAAAGATTCAATTGGATTTAAAACGGCTAACTCAACGCCTGCTTCTTCCGCTAATGTTTTCGCGATTTTTTCTGAAGCATTTTCTTCAAAGTAAATAATCTTAATGTCGTTTTCTTTCACGTATTTTGTTAATTCTGCTAAACGTGCAGCACTTGGCTCAGCTTCTGGTGAAATCCCAGTGATTCCCACTTGGTTTAAGCCGTAATCTAATGCTAAATAACGGAATGCTGTATGTTGCGTTACAAAGTTCTTTTGTTTGGCATCTTTAAATGCATTTGTGTAGTCATTATGCAACGCTGTTAATTTTTCGATGTAGGCTTTAGCGTTTTTCTCGAAAGTTTCTTTACGATCAGGGAAAGCTTCTGCTAGCTGCTTCGTAATGTTTTGAACCATTTGAATCGCGCGCTCTGGTGATAACCATACGTGTGGATCGTATTCATGGCTGTGACCTTCGCCAGCGTGGTCATGTTCGTGTTCTTCCTCTTCTCCACCAGGAAGAAGTACCATATCTTTAGTTGCACTAATCGCTTTGACTTTGCTATCAGATTCGATAGTCTTAAGAACTGCAGGAATCCATGTTTCCATATACTCGCTATCATAAACAAGTGCATCTGCTTCGCTCATTTTTGCGATTTCTTTTGCAGAAGGCTCGTAGTCGTGCGGCTCTGTTCCAGCACCGATGACAAGCGATACATCTCCTTCATCCCCTACAATATTTCTTGTAAAATCATAAATCGGAAAGAAGGTCGTTGAAATTTTTAGCTTTCCTGATTGTGTTTTGCTGTTTGAATTACTTGGCGCACATCCTACGGCAACCAGTAAAAACATCAATATTAATCCAATAAAGGTTGTTTTTTTCATGATATATTCTGTCTCCATTTCTTAAATCGTAATTCTTACGTTTTACATTGTAGCACCTCACAAGATTCATTGCAAGGATTATTTTCTGAAAATTATTCGACATAAACGAACGTATCATGCGATCGTAGCATTTTTGAACTTCACGATAGCACCTCAATATATGAATAAATTTTTTCGGTGACTCTGAAGAGTTTTGCGTAATACATCAATTTTTGATAGTTTACCGAGTCCTTTTGGAAATATAGTTTGAAAGCTTGTGCAATCAATTGGACATCCATCTTATATACCGGACGTAAACACTCTACTAGAGTCCTCTCTATTTCATATATACGGATTCTTTGTCCTTTTTGGCGTTCAACTTCTACAATCCCCACATCAAAATTAGTTCGTGTCACAACAGGTTTCACTTCTTGTGCTTGCTTAATAGTTGAAGTATTCACTCCGTATGGGAACATCATCGTTTTCTCAAACGGCACAGTTAACGATAATCCATGTAACCACAATGCCGTATCGAGTGCGTATACTCCTTTTGGATTTCGTAATTGAATTAAATACCACTCATCCATATAGTCATCTGCCAACCCGTACAAACCATTTCCGAGCGGCTCAAGCAACTCTTGCTCAATCATTTTTCGATACGTTCGATAGCTTAATCCTGCTTCTTTCACATCACGATAAGATAGGATACCATTATTTCTTTTTAAATACTCCAGAATTTCTGTTTGTTTTGGATTCATTCTTTCACCTCCTAAAACGTAAACAAATTACTAACAAGTTGTAATAATGTTAGCAAAATGTTTACCTTTTTTCAACCCACAAAAAAAGTCTTATCCGCATCATCGCAAATAAGACTTCTCTTCTATTAGATTAATACTTTCGATAAGAACGATTGCGTACGCTCCATTTGCGGATTCTCAAGGACTTCTTTTGGATGTCCTTCTTCCACAATCACGCCACCGTCCATGAAGATTAAACGCGTTCCCACTTCACGGGCAAATCCCATTTCGTGCGTTACGACAACCATGGTCATGCCTCCTGCTGCAAGTTCCTTCATTACGTTTAGCACTTCGCCGACCATTTCTGGATCCAGCGCTGACGTTGGTTCATCGAACAAGAGCACATCGGGTTCCATCGCAAGTGAACGTGCAATCGCGATTCTTTGTTTTTGCCCCCCGGATAGTGAGTTTGGATAGACATCCGCTTTATCAGCTAAGCCCATTTTCTCTAGAAGCTCGTGCGCTTTTTGTTCTGCGACCGCCTTGTCGATTTTCTTCAATTGAATTGGTCCAATCGTGATATTTTCTAATACGGTTAAATGCGGGAATAAATTGAAGTGTTGGAACACCATCCCTAAGTGTTGACGAACGCTATCGAGGTCCACTCCTTTTTCATTGATGCATTGGTCTTTGAAGAACACCTTTCCGCTAGTAGGTTCTTCTAGTAAGTTTAGGCAACGTAAGAAAGTCGATTTTCCTGATCCAGAAGGACCGATAATCACTAGCACTTCCCCTTGTTCAATATGAGTGGAAATTCCGTTTAAGACTTGCTTGTCGCCGTATTGTTTTTTAATCTCTTCTGTTCTAATCACTGGCTTGTAACTTCCTTTCTAGTTTGTCCATAAAGAATGCAATCGTCGTTGTCATGACGAAGTATAAGAACGCCGTCATTAACAATGGGATAAATACCGTAAAGGTTGCTCCACGAACCGTATCTGAGCTGTACATTAGATCGTGAATTCCGATTAAAGAGACGATGGATGTTTCTTTGATTAATGTCGCAAATTCATTCCCGATGGCTGGTAAAATATTCTTCATCGCTTGTGGCAAGATAATTTGGCTCATGGCCATTCGTTTCGGCATCCCCATTGAACGAGCGGCTTCCATTTGCCCTTTATCCACCGATTGAATCCCACTACGGATAATTTCAGCGATATAGGCTGTCGTATTCACGGACACGGCAATGACCCCTGAAACAAAGTCATTTAAATCAAGAACGGTCGCGAGTCCAAAATACACTAAGTACAATTGCACAAGAAGTGGCGTTCCACGAATAATGTCGATATAGACCTTCGCAGCTTTTGACAAGAATTTGTTCGTGCTTAGTCTTGCGAGAGCCATTAACGTTCCACATCCAACCCCGACAATGACGGAGAAGAATGACAGTAACACGGTTGTCGTTGCCCCTTCGAGAAACAGAGGCCAATATTTAATGATTAATTCCATTCTTTTTCCTTCTTTCTATTCTGACATTAAATTCGTATTGCGAATAATCGATTCTTTCAGTTTTCCTGAAGACTCTAACTGATCGAGCACCTCTTGTACTTTTTGTACAAACACTTCATTGCCTTTTTGTGCCACCGCTGCAGTCCCAGCATCTTCACTTGGAATTTCTACCGAAGCAACCGTTAAATCCGAATTTGCCTTTACAAACTCATCCGCTGCAATATTATCCATAATCACCGCATCGAGTTTTCCTTGTTGCAACGCTAAAATCAAGGTTGGATTTTTCGGTTGTGACGTGAGTGTTGCACCTGTCAATGTGTCTTTTACAATTCCTTCTTGAGAGGTTCCTTTTTGCGCTCCGACATTTGCCCCATTGAAGCTATCTAGCGACGTGAACTTACCGGCATCCGCCTTCTTCACGACCGCTACCATATGTGAATCGTAGTAAATATTCGTGAACGCCACTTCCTTACTACGCTCTTCGGTTGGTGTAATCCCTGCAAGAACGAGGTCTACTTTTCCAGACTTCATCGCCGCAATCAAGAAGTTAAATTCCATCTCTCGAATCTCTACTTCTACCCCCAGGGCTTCACCGATGGCATTAGCGATATCAATATCGATTCCGACAACAGAGTCTTTACCATCGTTAATATAATGCCATTCAAACGGCGGATAGTCCGCTGTCGTTCCGATGACGATTTTTTGCTTTTTGTAAATACGGTCTAATACCGCTGACCCTGTACTATTTTCTGTTGTTACTTGATTCGTGCACGAAGCTAAAAAGCCGACAAGCACGATGAGCATCGCTATAATTTTCTTCATTTGAAACCTCCTTATAAAATAAGGTTCTATAATTTTTAGGGTTGATGGAGAAAATCCACCAACCCTATAAATTATAGACCCATTTGATAACCATCAGGATATTTTGTATACAAAAAAATCAGTTCTTCCAATCACAAAAATTATCTAATTACAATTACTCTACTAACATCTTATTTATAACTAGATGATTGTCCTTGATAGTAATGATTTTATCATATCCAACCATCATTTCCTCTGAAATGTGATGTTCTATATCAATAACTGCTCCAGAATAAGTTTTTATCAAATCATTCAAAATTTTTGAACTCTCATCATCCAGCCCTGATAAAGCTTCGTCAACAAGTAAGCATGGTTTTTCAAATAATAATGCTCTTGCTAACTCTAACCGTTTTAATTCTCCACCAGACAGAGAATGTAATTGTTTATCCATTTTAGTATGTAACATCTCTTTTGTTGCTAAATGTTTCATTCCTACTCTTCTTAAAATTTCAATGACTCTACTTTCATCTATTGGACTATCAAACGTCAGATTAAACAGCAATGTTTCGTCAAAGATAAATGGGTTTTGAGAAACAACAGAAAAAAGTTCAATTCCTTGTTCTTGCCCATAATTGATAGTACCAGATAATACCTTCGTTTCCCCTAAAATAGTTTTTAAAAAAGTACTCTTTCCTGAACCTGAAGGTGCTTTGAATAATATCTTATCATAATTTCCAAGTGAAAAATCAATATTTTTAATCAATTCATTATCTTGATATCCTACTGTAGCTTGTTTAAATTCTAAGATAACTTCTGTACTTGTTGGTAACTCTAGCTGTTGCTCATATTCTTCGGCTTTACTATTAAGAGTTAGCACTTTATTCAATACTGGATCAATTGATTGAATCACATTATATGTAGAAGCAACAGTTATTAATGGAGATACAACCCTATCAGCTGCCATATAAATAGTAAGCAAACTCCCTACTGTCATATATCCATTTTGAACAGAACTTATTCCCAGCATTAATGCTATCAATAATGAGCACACATATAGTAAACTAATAACGGTATTAGCGATATTCTGATTAAAATCCATCTTAAAATAATTTTTTTCAGATACTCCTAACTTCTCATTCAACTTTTTTAGTACATTATTTACCACACCAAATCTTTTCATCAACGGGCGTGCCTCTAAAAAATCTGTTAGAAATCCTATATATTGATCATTGGCTTCTTGCCAACGTATAGTTCCTTTCTTTAACCATTTTTTAGTTAACTTAGGAATTAGAGCAGGTATAGCTCCCAAACTAACAAAAAGTAAACCCACTAACATATTGATATTCATCAAAAATATAAATGTAACAACACCTTGAAGTGCACACAAAATCATAGTAAATACATTATTGATAAATTTTTGTTCAATTTGCTGGACTTCACTAGTAATACTAGTTATGTAAGAACTTGGTGATTGCTGTAAATTCTCTTTTCTAACAGAATTTACTGCATGTATATTTTTTAACCGATAATTTACATTTTGAATAAACTTTCCTTTAAAGAAACTAAATAGAAATTTTGATAAAACAATTAACAGTAAAAAAATCAGCCATAAAAATACTGTATGTATACTGCTATTAAAATCACTTTTGTTCATATAATCTGTAAATTTCCCTAAAAAATACGGCGCACCAATTCCATCAAGAGATAGTAAAGCTAAAAATAACACAGCACATATAAATATTCGCTTATTACCTACTAGTATGAATCTTAAGTATCGAAACATTCTGATTCCCTCCACTCTAATGTAGAAAATTTAAATTCAATAATACAAGTTTCGTTTTTTACAAAAAACAACAAAAAGATAGTTAACTTTCAATTTAATCCTAAACAATTCCGACAATTTTGTCAATATAGGTTCTATAATTCTTAGGATTGGTGGAAAATTTCCATCAACCCTAAAAATTATAGAACCTAAAATAAAAACGCCTCTTATGCTAAACGCATAAGAGACGATGTCTGTCGTGGTACCACTCTATTTTGACGGGGAATTGCTTCCCGATCCTTTTCCTTGTTAACGCAGATTTCTGCGAAGATGGCTACTCGATTTCCCCATCTTTTCTACAAAGTGCGCTTCCAGAATTTCTAATCCAATGATCTTCCACTCTACCTCATCTCGCTTTCGACGCCAAAATTCTGTACTCTCTTTGTCAATGAATATATGTTCTTAAGTTGTTTTGTATTTTAGACCCATTCTTTTCGCTTGTCAA
>CAKAPS010000080.1:0-6954 GCA_916719965.1 uncultured Streptococcus sp. | reverse complement strand
CTACTAATTCTAATAATTCTTCATCGTCAACCATGTCAACTTTGTTTAAGAATACAACGATGTAAGGAACACCTACTTGACGTGATAATAAGATGTGTTCACGTGTTTGTGGCATTGGGCCGTCAGCTGCAGATACTACTAAGATAGCACCGTCCATTTGAGCAGCACCAGTGATCATGTTTTTAACGTAGTCCGCGTGTCCTGGGCAGTCAACGTGAGCGTAGTGACGAGTGTCAGTTTCGTACTCAACGTGAGCTGTGTTGATTGTGATACCACGTTCGCGTTCTTCTGGAGCTTTATCGATTGAACCGTAATCTTGAGCTTGCGCGAAACCTTTCTTAGCTAAAACAGTTGTGATAGCAGCAGTTAATGTTGTTTTACCGTGGTCAACGTGGCCGATTGTACCAATGTTAACGTGTGGTTTTGAACGGTCAAATTTTTCTTTTGCCATTTAAATGATTCCTCCTAATAATTGAGTTTTGTTAGATTCTATAACAGTATCTACCGATTGTAATTATACCAAAGAACTCTCTTAAAAATCAACTGGTTATGACTGACATAACCAGTCGATTCAGTTCATTTGATAGGGTGCAGTGCTAGAGATTATTCTCCGTTACCGCCGTTTTTCTTAATGATTTCTTCTGCAATGCTCTTAGGAACATCTTCATAGTGGTCAAATGTCATACTGAAAGTACCACGACCTTGTGTTGCAGAACGTAATGTAGTTGCGTAACCGAACATTTCTGATAAAGGAATCATACCTTTAACGATTTGTGCGTTACCACGAACTTCAGAACCTTCAACACGTCCACGACGAGCGTTAACGTGTCCCATTACATCTCCGAAGTATTCTTCAGGAACTGTAATTTCAACAGCCATCATAGGTTCTAAGATAGCAGGTTGAGCTTTCTTAGCAGCAGCTTTCAATGCCATAGAAGCGGCAACTTTGAAGGCTGTTTCAGATGAATCGACATCATGGTATGATCCATCGTAAAGTTTAGCTTTGATGTCAACTAATGGATAACCAGCTAATACCCCGTTTTCCATAGCGTCTTTCAATCCAGCTTCAACTGCAGGGATGTATTCACGAGGAACTACCCCACCGACAATAGCGTTTTCGAATTCGAATCCAGCACCTTCTTCGTTAGGAGTAAATTCAATCCATACGTGACCGTATTGACCTTTACCACCTGATTGACGAACGAATTTACCTTCAGCTTGTGTAGAAGCACGGAATGTTTCACGGTAAGATACTTGAGGAGCACCTACGTTAGCTTCTACTTTGAACTCACGACGCATACGGTCAACGATGATATCCAAGTGTAACTCACCCATACCAGCGATAACTGTTTCACCAGTTTCTTGGTTAGTGTAAGCACGGAATGTTGGATCTTCTTCTGCAAGTTTTTGTAAAGCAATACCCATTTTATCTTGGTCAGCTTTTGATTTAGGTTCAATAGCAACCTCGATAACTGGATCAGGGAATTCCATTGATTCTAAGATAACTTCAGCTTTTTCGTCACATAATGTGTCCCCTGTAGTTGTATCTTTAAGACCAACTGCAGCAGCGATGTCTCCTGAGAATACTTCTGGAATTTCTTGACGAGAGTTCGCGTGCATTTGTAGGATACGTCCTACACGTTCACGTTTACCTTTCGTTGAGTTCTTAACGTATGAACCTGATTGTAAAGTACCAGAGTACACACGGAAGAATGTTAAACGACCTACGAATGGGTCAGTCATAACTTTGAAGGCCAATGCTGAGAATGGTTCTTCATCAGATGAATGACGTTCTACTTCTTGGTCTGTGTTAGGGTCTACCCCTTTAATTGAAGGAACATCTAATGGAGATGGTAAGTAGTCAACTACTGCATCTAACATTAATTGTACCCCTTTGTTTTTGAAGGCAGAACCACATAATACTGGGTAGAATTCTACCGCACATGTAGCTTTACGGATAGCTTCTTTTAATTCAGCTTCTGAAATTTCTTCACCTTCTAAATAACGTTCCATTAAAGCTTCGTCAGTTTCAGCAACTGCTTCAACTAATTTTTCACGCCATTCTTCAGCTAAATCTTGTAAATCTTCAGGGATATCTGTTTCTTGGATATCTGTACCTAAGTCATTTGTATAGATTTCAGCTTTCATTTTGATTAAGTCAATGATACCAGTGAAGTTGTCTTCAGCTCCGATTGGTAATTGAATTGGGTGTGCATTTGCTTGTAAACGTTCGTGGATTGTACGTACTGAATATAAGAAGTCAGCACCGATTTTATCCATTTTGTTTGCAAATACGATACGTGGAACTCCGTATGTTGTAGCTTGACGCCATACAGTTTCTGTTTGAGGTTCTACCCCAGATTGAGCATCAAGTACAGCTACCGCACCATCTAATACACGTAGAGAACGTTCTACTTCAACTGTGAAGTCCACGTGCCCTGGAGTGTCGATGATGTTGATACGGTGACCTTTCCATTGTGCTGTTGTAGCAGCTGATGTAATAGTGATACCACGTTCTTGTTCTTGTTCCATCCAGTCCATTTGTGAAGCTCCTTCGTGAGTTTCACCAATTTTGTGGATTTTACCAGTGTAATAAAGTACACGCTCAGTCGTTGTAGTTTTACCTGCATCGATGTGGGCCATGATACCAATATTACGAGTATTTTCAAGAGAGAATTCTCTTTTTGCCATCTTCGTTCTACACCTCTTTCTATATTTCTAACAATAAGTGAGACCAAAAAGGTTGAAAAACCTTTTTAATCTTACCAACGATAGTGAGCAAACGCTTTGTTCGCTTCAGCCATTTTATGTGTATCTTCACGTTTCTTAACAGAAGCACCAGTGTTGTTCGCAGCATCCATAATTTCTTTAGCTAAACGAACTTCCATTGTGTCTTCACCACGTAGACGTGAGTAGTTTACTAACCAACGTAAACCTAATGTAGTACGACGGTCTGGACGAACTTCAACAGGAACTTGATAGTTAGAACCCCCTACACGACGAGCTTTAACTTCAAGAACAGGCATAATGTTTTTCATTGCTTGTTCGAAAACTTCCATTGGATCGTTTCCAGTTTTTTCTTTAACGATATCAAATGCGTTATATAAGATTGTTGCAGCTTTACCACGTTTTCCATCTACCATTAAACGGTTGATTAAACGAGTAACTAATTTTGAATTATAAATTGGATCAGGTAAAACATCACGTTTTGCGACAGGACCTTTACGAGGCATTTATAATCCTCCTTTCATTTAATGAGTGTTTTATTTTTTAAAATTATTTTTTAGGACGTTTAGTACCGTATTTAGAACGACCTTGCATACGGTTGTTAACTCCTGCAGTGTCTAAAGCACCACGAATGATATGGTAACGTACCCCTGGTAAGTCTTTTACACGTCCACCACGGATTAATACAACGCTGTGTTCTTGTAAGTTGTGACCGATACCTGGAATGTACGCAGTTACTTCGATTAAGTTAGATAAACGTACACGGGCATATTTACGTAACGCTGAGTTAGGTTTTTTAGGTGTCATAGTACCTACACGAGTACATACACCACGTTTTTGTGGAGAGTTTGTATTCGTTTGTGATTTTTTGAAACTGTTATAGCCTTTACCTAACGCTGGAGAAGCTGATTTCTCAACTGCTGATTTACGAGGTTTACGGACTAATTGGTTAATAGTTGGCATTAAGCTCTTCCTCCTTCCCTAACGGGTTCTTCTTGGTCCACACTTCCGGGCGGACCATTTTTTGTTAAAAATTAAAAGACATCACTGTCTCATAAAATGGCCTTCTTACCAGTCAGCACGACTGATTTGATTACTTATCAGGAATCAGGTATAAAAGCACCTCTAATAGAATAGCATTTCTCCTTCAACACGTCAAGAATTTTCTTAAGAGAAAATGTTCCCTTTTATTCGGTACAATCTATATAGAAGTAACTTACTCCACAAATAAATATCCACCGGCTTAGCCGGTGGATATTTATTCGATTATTTATTGTTGTTAAAGAAAGACATCCACTCTCCGCGTCTTATAATAAGCATCTCTTCGGCCTTCATACAATTGTACTCCATCTTTTTCAAAAAGATTAGCTCCTATAATACTCTCCATTGCTATATTAGCTGAATCCTTCTTCAATTTATCCTTAGGACGTGAAATAATCAGGTTCTTTGTTTTTCTGTCACTCCCTTTGAATCGTAAATGCAGTTTCTTCTCAACAAATGTATGATGTGTCATAATTTTTCCTCCTCATTTCTATTCATAATCTAATAAGTCTTACACTTATAAAAACAAATTTAGGAGTTATATTGCTATGCTCTAAGAGATTTTTTCTGTGAACAATTGTAATTTTGTAATGCTACTTAGGCAGTTTTTTCTTTTTTACTTTCACTTCTACATCATATCCACATCGATAAGCTAAATCCAACAGAGTAAGAATAGTCGGATTATGGTCTCCGCTCTGCAATCTAGAAAGATTTGATGATTTAAGATCGACTTCTTTTGCAAATTCGTCCAAAGAAAGTCCTGTCACTGTTTGTAACTTTGTCATTTGTAACGCAACTCGCTGCATCATCATTTCCTTTTCTAAATCATACTCAAACGTCGGATATTCTGATGAAAGCTTGCAAAGTTTTGAAGTTAGGTACGTCCCCATCGTCCATCTCCTCCTTAACATTTTTTGAAAGGGTTATTAGCAATCCGTGTTTTCCTTTATACCATCGACCCCATTTTTGAATCATCTCTTCTGTTAACCCATCTTCTTGCAGTATTTTTAATATAGCTGCATATTTTACCTTTTCTTCGTATGAATATTCATCTAGCTTATCTACCATATCTCTTTCGATTTTAAACTTGCGCTTCATTCCTCCCACCTCCACACCTTAAAATTATCATATATGATAATTATCACATATGATAATATTGCTCTTTTATAGTATTATTTTGCTCAAATAAATATCCACCGGCTTAGCCAGTGGATATTTATTGGTCTAATTAAAAAGAGACAGGCGAAATCGCCTGCCTCAAAATAGTGATTATTAAGCTTTTCCTGTTGAACCGAAGATGTCCATTGTTTCTTTTGTAATCTTAACGATTGCATCGAAACCAGGTTTGATAATTTTACGTGGGTCATAAACACCAGCGTCTGCATTTAATTTAGCACGAACTGCTGCTGTCCATTGTTGTTGTAATTCAGTGTTAACGTTGATTTTAGCATGTCCACGTTCGATTGCTTTTTTGATTTGGTATTCTGGGATACCTGATCCACCGTGTAATACTAATGGAGCACCTGTAGCTTCTGAGATAGCTAACATTTCATCGAAACCTAAAACTGGTTCGCCTGAGTAAGTTCCGTGAACTGAACCTAAAGCTGCTGCTAATGCATCAATTTTAGCTTCTTTAACCATACGTACACATTCGTTTAAGTCAGCGTAGTTGATTCCGCCAGTTACGCCATCTTCAGTACCACCTACAGTACCTACTTCAGCTTCAACTGAAACTCCTTTTGGATGTGCATATTCTACAACTTCCTTAGTTAATTCGATGTTTTCATCGATTGGGAAGTGAGAGTGGTCAAACATTACTGAGCTGAATCCAGCGTCGATGTATTGTTTACATACTTCTACTGAAGAACCGTGGTCTAAGTGTAATGCTACTGGAACAGTGATGTTCATTGCATCTAATAATGCATTTACCATAGCTGAAACAACTTTTGGTCCACCCATGTATTTACCAGCGCCTTCAGATACACCTAAGATAATTGGTGAGTTAGCTTCTTGTGCTGCTGTTAATACTGCTTGTGTCCATTCTAAGTTGTTGATGTTGAATTGACCAACAGCGTATTTACCTTCTTTAGCTTTTTGTAACATTTCAGTCATGCTTACTAAACGACTCATGTTTTAGTTCCTCCTTGATGCTTACAGCATTTATTTTTAACGGTCTTATTATAACGTATTTCCTTTTATTTTTCCACCCTTTGTCGTTTTATTACAGTTTTTTAAGATTTAGTACACTTTTGTTGCGCTCTCTTTTTTTCGAAATAGTTTATAAAGAAGGAATCCAGCAACCGCTATACCTACCACAGCAATGGAAGTCTCTTTCCACGGAACGACAACGCCATTCGGTCTCGCATCATCACTTGTCAAACCTAATTGATGTTCCTTAGCAAACTCGCGCACTACTTCTTTAGCCTCGTTGAATGGATAGAACCGATCCAGAGATAACTCACCTTTTACATTTGAGATACCTCCTTCTACTAAAGGAAATTCATGAAACAATACTTTATAAGCTCCATCGACTTTTATAAGCACCACCGGGACTTGTAGTCCTTTTGGCACAACAAACAAAATCTTTTCAACATTCAAGTTCTCTCTGGCAATCACTTCCTGTGCCACTTTCAAAACCGAATGCTTATTTTTTTCATAAGTGCTCACATACGCAACTGTCCATTTTCCTTGTGAGTGAATCAGTTTTTCTCCTTCTTCTTTTGTCAAATATCCCTGTTTCACTTTAGATTCTATATCTGATGAATTCGCTGGGCCTCCTATATAAAGATGCGCCTCTTTCTCCAATGAAGGATTCTTTATCGGAACCACCCATTTATAGTTACTATCAGTTATGATACGTTCAATTTCTTCGCTATCTAGATTCTTTTCCTCTTTAAACAGCGGTACGTCATAGTACGTCTCGACCGCATGTTCAAAATCAACCGCTTCTATATGTTCGTCCCCATCGCGAGACATATTAAGAATTTCTTCTTCTAGATGAACAATCTCGTCTCTAGAATGAATCGAGGTTACCGTATCTCCATACACACTAGCTACTCTAAACCGCACTAGAACTAAAATAATCAAAGCAGCAAAACAACAGAAAATTCTTAGCAGAAACCTATTTGACTTATCCATCACCCTACACCCTTCCTATAACGATTTCCTATAAAAAAACTATCAACT
>CAKAPS010000079.1:0-7137 GCA_916719965.1 uncultured Streptococcus sp. | reverse complement strand
CAATCCCCATATGATGGTAACAATATATTTCACAGACAACCCTTCTTTCATTTCCCATTATAGTACAAGCAAGATTCTTTTGACAATAGATGGGCCAAAAATCTTTCCAAATGGGAGCGTGAAAGGGGAAGATATGCTATAATAAGACGACTAATACGAGAGGAGGAGCCCTATGCCATTTACAACATTACAAGTATTCAGTAGCTATTCATTACTCAAGAGTACGATTCGTTTAAATGAGTATGTTGCGACTGGAAAATTATTAGGTTATAAACAATTGGCCCTAACAGATGATGGCGTGCTGCACGGCGCAGTGGAGTTTTATGAGCGCTGTATTCAAAATGGAATTCAACCGATTCTAGGATGTACATTCGAGGTTGCATGGAAGAGTGATGCCTCAAGAAAAGAAATGCTCGTTGTCTATGCAAAAGGCGCGAAGGGGTACGAATCCCTCCTGAAACTTTCAACCCTTTATCAACAAGGGATTACTTGGACAAAGGAGATGACAAAGTGGATTGCCACTCATAGCGAGGATGTAAAAATCGTCCTTCCTCCAATGGACAGTGAGTGGGTTGCGGCGCATTCTAAGGGCAGACTTGAAGCGGTTCTAGGAGCTATGAAGGAAGAATTTCCTGGCGTTGAGATTGCAGTAGGGATTACTCGTGAAATGGTCGAGCGCGGTGAGTTCGATACGATGCGTGAAGGGATTGAAGCTGCTGGTGTCATTCCAGTTGCCTTTAGCGTCTCTCGTTATTTAAATACAACTGATTATTTCCCTTGGAAAGTGCTTCAAGCGATTCGATTAGGGGAAACTCTTTCGTTTACACAAGAAGATGCAACAGGAAGCGAATCCTTACCGGAAGCGACTTCGATGACGAAGGTGTTCCAAGCGGCAATAGGTGGAGTCCTTCTTACGAACTTAGAACAGTTTACAAAAGATTTAGTAGTGGAAATTCCTCTAAGAGATACGATGCTTCCACAATTCCCAGTGCCAGGTGGAAAGACGAGTGCACAGTTCCTTTATGAATTATGTGAAGCCGCGATGCTTGAGATGGGTGTAACGACACCTGTTTATGTGAATCGCCTTAAAGAAGAATTAGCTGTGATTCATGAAATGGGATTTGATGATTACTTCCTTATCGTTTGGGATATTATGCGACATGCACGAGAACAAGGCATTCAAACAGGGGCTGGCCGTGGATCTGCGGCGGGATCTCTTGTTGCGTACCTCTTGCATATTACAGGGGTTGATCCGATTCGTTATAACTTGCTATTTGAGCGTTTCTTAAACCGTGAACGTTATACGATGCCCGATATCGATTTGGACTTCCCAGATGATAAGCGTGAAGATATTTTAGCCTATATCGTGTCGAAATATGGCAATCAAAATGTAGCGCAAATCGTGACATTTGGTACGCTTGGGGCGAAGCAAGTGATTCGTGATGTATGTAAAGTCTTTGGCGAAAACATCATTACGGTTCAGAAGTTTTCAAACAATATCGCTCAGGGAAAAGTAACGCTAGAGCAGACCTATAAAGAAAATAAGGCGTTTAGAGAACATGTCGAAAGTAGCGAACGCAATCGCAAGCTCTATCAAGTAGCAAAAGCGCTTGAAGGACTTCCACGTCATTCATCTGTCCATGCGGCAGGAGTCGTGTTATCGCAAGATGAGTTGACGAAGACAGTTCCTTTAATGAAACGAGACAAAGGGTATTCGGCGTCACTTCAGGAAGCCGATTGGATGCTTACGCAATATGCCATGCAGGCTGTTGAAAAAGTCGGCCTTCTTAAGATGGACTTACTTGGATTAAGCAACCTGACATTGCTTCATAAGGCGATTCAACAAACGAAAAAGATTACGAAAAAAGCATTAGATATTACAAAGATTCCTTTAGACGATGCGCGTACGTTTGAACTTTTCCAAAAGGCACAAACGAATGGAATCTTCCAATTCGAGTCAGACGGGATTCGACGTGTCTTGAAGGATATGCAACCAACAGCGTTCGAAGATTTAGTAGCAGTTCTTGCACTGTATCGTCCAGGTCCAATGGAACAAATTCCACACTTCATTAATCGTAAAAAGGGAACGGAAATTGTTCAGTATCCTCACGCATCCCTTCAAAAGATTCTTGAACCGACATACGGTATTTTGGTTTACCAAGAACAAGTTATGCAGGTGGCTAGTGAAATGGCAGGCTTTACTCTAGGAGAAGCGGACATTTTACGGCGTGCCATCGGGAAGAAGAATAGTGATGGGATTGCTGCGCAAAAAGAGAAGTTTGTTCAAGGAGCACTTGCAAAAGGGTATAAACAAGAAGATGCCGAGACGGTATATGACTATATCGAAAAGTTTGCCAACTATGGATTTAACAAATCACACGCGGTCGCTTATGCGATGTTGTCTTATCAATTAGCTTACTTAAAAGCAAATTATCCAACGGCATTCTTTACCGCCTTGTTCCAAAACGCGAGTGCGAAGTCAGCGAAGTTACAAGACTATCTTGTTGAAGCACGCCAATTAGGGATTAAGATTTTGCCACCAAGTATCAATCGTAGTTTTGCAGACTTCGTGGCAGACGATAGTGGAGTCATTGTTGGGCTTAATAATATTAAGGGGATTCGTCGTGACTTCGTGGAAAGTATTGTGAAGAATCGTTATGAGTATGGTCCGTTCAAAGGATTCCAAGACTTTGCTTACCGAATGGGTGCTCAATATACAAAAGAACCGCTATTACTCGCGTTAATTAATGCAGGGGCTTTTGATGAGTTTGGTGAAACAAGGGCAACGCTGAAGGAAAATGTGGATGCTGTAGCGAAGAGTGTGAAATTCCACGGCTTGAATTTATCGCTGGAAGATGATTTAGAAGTGGCGTTCACACATGTGGAAGAAGAACCACTCCTACAACGAATTGAAGAAGAAATTGAAGTCCTTGGATTTTCAGTTTCTCCGCATCCTTCCTCAAAATATGATCTACTTGTCAAGAGTGGATGGATCACTCTGATTCAAACCGTTTTTGAAGAAGGTTATATGCGATTTGTAGGGATGATTGTTGACATTCGTAAAATCTCGACTCGTAAAGGAGAGCAGATGGCGTATGTCACACTTCAAGATGCTTCTGGCATGATCGATGTTGTCGTGTTTCCTTCAACACTTGCGGAAGTCTATCAACATCTGCAACAAAACACGATGGTTCTAGCGGAAGGCCGTGTGAAGAGAGGGCAAAAAGGTCAATGGCAATTGCAATTAAACCGTATGTATCCGATGAGTTTTGCAGATAAATTGCTAGAAGACTCAGCAAAAAGATTGCAAATAGCGATTCGTCCAGAAAAACACACTCCAGAAGTGTATGCAGAAATTAAGCAACTCGTCACTAAATTTAAAGGAGTGACACCTGTTGAATTATTCCTCGTGAATAGTAAAACGCTTGTAAAGAATTCTTTTGCAAACGGTGTAAACCTTGAATCTAAGCTAATCTCTAGTCTTATCGACATTTTAGATAAAGAATGTATAAAAATTGTAAAATGAAAAAGTTTATGAAAATGAAAGACATTTGTCTAAAAAAGTGATAAAATAACTACAAATGGGCTTGTTCCAGTAAAAATAAATCTAAGAGGTGAATCTTTGTGAAACGCATTGCTGTTTTAACAAGTGGAGGAGATGCTCCAGGGATGAATGCCGCTGTACGTGCAATTGTACGTAAGGGTATTTATGAAGGTTTTGAAGTCTACGGAATTAACTATGGTTTTGCCGGTTTAGTAGCTGGTGATATTCGTAAATTAAATCCGTCAGACGTGAGTGATTTAATTGGTCGTGGGGGTACATTCTTGTATTCTGCACGTTATCCAGAATTCGCAAACCGCGAAGGACAAGAAAAAGGAATCGAACAATTAAAGAAATTCGGTATTGAAGGTCTTGTTGTTATCGGTGGTGACGGAAGCTATCAAGGTGCTGTTGCCTTAACAAAACTTGGTTTCCCAACAGTTGGGGTTCCAGGAACAATCGATAATGATATTCCAGGTACGGAATATACAATTGGTTTTGATACTGCAATCAATACTGTATTAGAAGCGCTAGACCGTCTTCGCGATACTGCAACATCACATGTTCGTACGTTTATCGTAGAAGTTATGGGTCGTCGTGCTGGTGATATTGCACTTTGGACAGGTGTTGCCAGTGGTGCAGAACAAATTTTGATTCCAGAACAAGATTTCGATTTAGAAGTAGTTGCTAAAGAAATCAAGCAAGGTCGTTTGAACGGTAAGAAACATACATTAATTCTTCTTGCAGAAGGTGTAATGTCTGGGGACGAACTTGCTAAGAAATTACGTGAATACGATAGTGATTTCCATACACGTGTTACAGTTCTTGGACACGTTCAACGTGGTGGAGCTCCAAGTGCTCGTGACCGCGTTCTTGCAAGCCGTATGGGTGCTAAAGCAATCGATTTATTAAAAGAAGATATCGGTGGCGTATGTGTCGGCGTGAAAGCGGAAAAAATTATCTATAGCGATATCGTTGAAACATTGGCAAACGGCAAACATTTACCAAACTTAGAGTTGTATCAACTAAATAAAGAAATTTCATTCTAAAACAAACTAAAGGAGTCAACAGAAAATGAAAAGAACTAAAATCGTATGTACTATTGGACCTGCTAGTGAAGCACCAGAAAAATTAGCAGCATTAGCAGAAGCAGGAATGAACGTTGCACGTTTAAACTTCTCACATGGTGACCATGCAGAACATTTAGAACGTATCAACACAATCAAAAAAATCCGTAAAGAAACAGGACGCGTTATTGCGATTCTTTTAGATACTAAAGGACCAGAAATCCGTACACATGATATGGAAAACGGTGCAATTGAATTCCACACTGGTGATGTGGTTCGTATTTCAATGACTGAAGTTTTAGGAACAAAAGAAAAATTCTCTATTACTTACCCAGAATTAATTAACGATGTTAAACCTGGATCAATTATCTTAGTAGATGATGGTTTAGTAGGGTTAGCTGTTACTGAAGTGGACCACGCTAATGGCGAAATCGTCTGCGTAGTAAACAACAGCGGTGTTGTTAAAAACAAAAAAGGTATTAACGTTCCTGGCGTTAAAACTAAATTACCTGGTATCACTGAAAAAGACCGTGCTGATATTATCTTCGGTATTGAAAATGATATCGACTTCATCGCTGCAAGTTTCGTTCGTCGTGCTTCAGACGTTCAAGAAATTCGCGATTTATTAAAAGAACATAACGCAACTCACATCCAAATCATTCCAAAAATCGAAAACCAAGAAGGTATCGACAACATTGACGAAATCTTAGCGTTATCTGATGGTTTAATGGTTGCTCGTGGTGATATGGGTGTTGAAATCGCTGCGGAAGAAGTTCCAATCGTTCAAAAAATGTTAATCAAGAAATGTAACACATTAGGTAAACCAGTTATTACTGCTACTCAAATGTTAGATTCAATGCAACGTAACCCACGTCCTACACGTGCGGAAGTTGGTGACGTAGCGAACGCTATCTTCGATGGTACAGATGCAGTTATGTTATCTGGTGAATCTGCAGCAGGGGATTACCCAGTTGAAGCAGTTCGTACAATGGCTAACATCTGTGTTCGTACAGAACAAGAAATCCGTGTACGTGACAAATTCAAATTGAAAGCATTTGATGAAACTGATGTAGCAGAAGCAATCGGTCGTTCAGTAGCCCATACAGCTAAAAACTTAAAAGTGAAAACAATCGTTGCTGCAACTGAATCAGGACATACTCCAAAAATGATTTCTAAATTCCGTCCTGATGCAACAATCTTAGGTGTAACTTCATCTGAACGTCAACAACGTGCAATGTCATTAATCTGGGGTGTTAAACCAGTAATCGTTGAACGCGCACAATCTACAGACGAAATGTTCGATATCTGTATGCAAGCAGTACGTGATAACCATACTGCACAAGAAGGCGAATTAGTGATCATCACTGCTGGTGTACCTTTAGGAATTAAAGGAACAACAAACATGATGAAAGTTGCTCGCGTATAATTCATTTAAATCATAATAAAAAGCTTGAACAAACCGTAAAAAGTTGTTCAAGCTTTTTTGTTATGTGGAGGCATTTGATAAAATATAGAGAAATCGTTAGAAATACAAGGAGTTAAATGACTGTAAGCCCTATTTTGTGGTAAAATAAAAGGACAAATGTAGAAGAAGGAGGTTTGTTATGACAAGTGAATTATCGACCGTTGTTCAAGCCATTATCACGGATGAAAATGAAAAGTACTTTTTCGTTCAAAAGAGTGGAGAAACATTCCGTCTAAAAAAAGACGACGCTACCGAATCACTAAAAATTGGTGATGTAGTGACGGGATTTTTATATGAGAATTCTTCTCGAAAAAAAGTCTTTACGCTCCGCATTCCTGAAGTAACAAATGAAAGTTATGGATGGGCAAGCGTGACACAAGTCAGAAAAGACTTAGGCGTATTCGTGGATATTGGTTTAGAAGATAAAGATATGGTAGTTTCATTGGATGAACTTCCAAGTATGAAAGAGTTATGGCCTAAGAAAAATAATCGTTTATATGTCACTCTGATTAAAGATAAAAAGGACCGCACATGGGCAACGATGGGAGACGGTCAAGCATTAAATGAAAAAGTGGTTCGTGGTTATAAAGGATTGTTGAATAAAGATTTAACAGGAACAGTGACACAAGTAAAACTTGTAGGAACAACGATTTTCACACCAGAAGGGTATAAGTTATTCTTACATCCATCGGAGCGCTTATATGAACCAACTCTTGGAGAAGAGATTAGCGTTCGTGTCATTGGGGTACGCCCGGATGGAGTGCTAAATGTATCGATGCGACCACGTGCTTATGAAGCAATTGGTGATGATGCAGAAATGATTGTGGCGATGCTGAAGAATCGTCCAACGCATACACTTCCATATTGGGATAAAACAGATCCAAAAACGATTAAAGAGATTTTTGGAATTAGTAAAGGGCAATTCAAACGTGCCATTGGTAATTTATTAAAAGCAAAACGAATTACACAAGAAGAAGGATTTATCCATCTAATTGAAGAATAATGAGTGGAGGCGAGTCGTTTGTCATCTATTTCTATTGAAGGGATTCAAAAGAAATTACAAG
>CAKAPS010000078.1:0-7313 GCA_916719965.1 uncultured Streptococcus sp. | reverse complement strand
AAAAACGGATATTGACTATTTACGTGGACTTGGACATTATCCAGAAGAATTCTTATCATACTTAGAAAACTTCGAATTTAAAGGAAGCATCCGCTCTGCAGTAGAAGGAGAACTCGTTTTCGCGAACGAACCTCTTGTGCAAGTAGAAGGAACGCTTGCGGAATGCCAATTAATTGAAACGGCCTTATTAAATATCGTCAACTTCCAAACACTGATCGCAACAAAAGCGAGCCGTGTACGTATGGTTTCAGGAGACGATCCAGTATTAGAATTCGGAACTCGTCGTGCGCAAGAATTAGATGCGGCAATTTGGGGAACACGTGCAGCGTACATCGGTGGATGTGATGCGACAAGTAACGTTCGTGCCGGCAAGATGTTTGGCATTCCAGTTTCTGGGACACATGCCCACGCATTAGTACAAGCGTACCGTGATGACTACAAAGCGTTTAAAGCGTATGCTGAGAGTCACCGTGACTGCGTGTTCTTAGTGGATACGTATGATATCTTGAAATCTGGTGTTCCAAATGCCATCCGTGTAGCCAAAGAATTCGGCGACAAGATTAATTTCTTAGGCGTTCGTATCGACAGTGGTGACATGGCGTATATGTCGAAAAAAGTTCGTCAACAATTAGACGAAGCTGGATTTACAAAAGCGAAAATTTACGCGTCAAGCGACCTAGATGAAAAAACAATCCTTAACTTGAAGATGCAAGGTGCTAAAATCGACGTTTGGGGAATCGGGACTCGTTTAATTACAGCGTATGACCAACCAGCGCTTGGCTGTGTGTACAAGCTTGTAAGTATCGAAGACGAAAACGGCGTAATGGTGGATACAATGAAGATTTCAAACAATGCGGAAAAAGTATCGACACCTGGTAAGAAACAAGTATGGCGTATTACACGTAATTCAGACGGAAAATCTGAAGGGGACTACATTGCGC
The DNA here is from genome assembly GCA_916719965.1 of uncultured Streptococcus sp. GTDB lineage: Bacteria > Bacillota > Bacilli > Lactobacillales > Aerococcaceae > Granulicatella. The sequence continues at coordinate 6,372 of CAKAPS010000078.1, read as the reverse complement.
TATGGGATGAACGTCCAGATCAATTAGACGAACTCTTTATGTTCCACCCAGTCTACACTTATATCAATAAAACAGTGAAAGACTTTACTGCGCGTCCAATTTTACAACCGATTTTCGATAACGGAAAATTAGTGTATGAATTGCCAAAACTTCAAGAGATTAAAGCGTATAAAGACGAGCAAATCGAAGCGCTATGGGACGAATACAAACGTATCTTGAACCCAGAGCAATATCCAGTCGATCTCTCTCAAAAGACATACGACCAAAAATTGGCAAGTATTGCGGAAATCAGAGAAGAAGTGCGTCTTAAATCAGAACAGTTGGCCAAAGAAAACGCAAAGTAAGGGGAACGTTATGAGACCATTACAACAAAAAATTATCGAAACGCTTCGTGTGAAACCAGTGATTAATCCTGAAGAAGAAATTCGTAAAACCGTCGATTTCTTAAAGGCGTATCTTGCAAAGCATCCCTTCTTGAATGGGTATGTCCTTGGGATTAGCGGCGGACAAGATTCAACGCTTGCTGGGAAATTGGCGCAAATGGCAATTGATGAATTAAACGAAGAACAAGACCAAAAAGTGTATCGCTTCTATGCCGTGCGCCTTCCTTACGGTGTGCAAGCAGATGAACAAGATGCCATGGATGCGATTGACTTTATGAAGGCAACGGACGTGCTACGAGTAAACGTGAAGGATGCGGTAGATGCGTCTGAACGCAGTATTGAAGCCTTAGGAATGGAAATCTCAGACTTCAACAAAGGAAATATCAAGGCGCGTGAACGCATGGTTGCTCAATATGCGATTGCCGGCCAAACGGGTTGTGCCGTAATCGGGACAGACCATGCGGCAGAATCGGTGACAGGTTTCTATACGAAATTTGGGGACGGGGCTGCAGATATCACTCCGCTATGGCGTCTTAATAAACGTCAAGGACGTGCGATGTTACAAGTACTAGGTGCTCCAGAACACCTATACTTGAAAGTTCCAACGGCAGACCTTGAAGAAGACCGCCCATCCCTTCCAGACGAAGTAGCACTAGGCGTTACTTACGAAGAGATTGATGATTATCTCGAAGGAAAAGACATCAACGAAAAAGCGGCTGAGACAATTGAAAATTGGTATCGAAAGACAGAACATAAACGTCACTTACCAATTACAATCTACGATGATTTTTGGAAATAAAGATTCAAAGGCTATTCCTATCAGGCAACTGGTGGGGATGGCTTTTTTGTTATTCCAAGCAAACCATCTATTGAATTTCAAATTAGGAGTGCTATAATGAAGGTAACAATAGTCGGTTAATAGTTTTCAATTTCATTGGAGGTGGTCTTTATGGACTCAGTATTACCAATGTTTCTGGGGACGTTTGCACTGATGGGAGTTGCTCTATATTTGTTCTACTGGATCATCCGATTAGCCGTAAAACATGGAGTAGAATCCCAACAAAGGAAGTCACATTAACGGCTTCAGAAAAAAGATATAGAGGTGGCGTGCCACCTCTATTTTCGTGGAGGAAGACAATGAAAGAAATGAACCATTTTGGCGTGTACGGTGTTTGTGTTCGCGAGGGACGCATCCTTTGCATACGCAAGACGCGTGGACCATACCGCGGGAGATTTGATTTGCCGGGAGGAACGCCGGAAGAAGGCGAGAGTCTGGTAGAAACATTGCGACGAGAAATGTTAGAGGAGACTGGATTTCAAGTGTCTGCCATTCACCAAAATACGATTCGCGATGTATTTGTGACTATTCCAGAAATTGCGCGCGTTCATCATGAGTTCGTGTTGTTTACCATCGATATTGAAGAAAAGAACGCTCAAACGGTAGAGGACTTCGTGACGAGCAAAGAGAAGAACGATTCGAAGGGAATTGTGTGGGTTCCACTAGAAGAAGTGAGCGTTGAAAATGCGTCTCCACTTGTAATCGAGGCTGCACGACCAACACAGGCATTCGAGGCGAAGCATTACGAACAATGGGTGATGTACGACGAAGATTTTATGAACTAAAATGAATTTAGCTATTTAAAGACCTCTGAATTTTTGTTACAATAAAGTTGGAGCATTTATTCATGTTTTTAGAACCCTTTTTTGAAAGGGGATACAGGGAGGTATTATTAATGGAAGTTATTGTTGTAAAAACTCAAGAAGAAGGGGCATTAGCCGCTTTTGAGATTTTTAAACGCGCACACGGCGAAGGAGCGCAAGTGTTTGGACTAGCGACAGGCTCAAGTCCAATTGGGTTATATGAATTACTACGAAATAGCGATTTAGATTTCTCAGATCGTATCTCAGTGAACTTAGACGAATATGTTGGATTGGCACCAACGGATGAACATAGCTATCATTATTTCATGAAAGAGCAATTATTCGATGCAAAACCATTTAAACATAGCTATTTACCAGACGGATTAGCCGAAGATGTGGATGCAGAAGTTGTTCGCTATGAACGCATTCTTCAAGAAAATCCAGTGGACTTACAATTATTAGGAATTGGAAGTAACGCGCATATCGGATTCAACGAACCTGGCACACCGTTCACACAACGTACGCATAAGGTTCATTTAACAGAATCAACCATTGAAGCGAACAAACGTTTCTTTGAAAAAGAAGAAGACGTGCCACGCTACGCTTATTCAATGGGATTACAATCGATTATGGATGCTAAAGAAATCGTGTTAATTGCATTCGGACCTAAGAAAATCCATGCGATTAAAGGATTAGTGGAAGGACCAATCACAGAGGAAGTTCCAGCAAGTATCCTACAAAAACATCCAAAAGTAACAGTTATTTGTGATGAAGCTGCTGCAGCATTATTAACAAAATAAAGAAATAGACGAGGCGTCTTTCGGTTAACGGAAGGCGTCTTTTTTTGTCTTCAAAAGGAGTGAAAATTAACATATATGTTAATTAACAAATATGTTAATATCTAGCTTTCAAAATTTTTCTGAAAATTTTTGGGAAACCTAAAAAAGTACTTGACTAATGACGTTTTTTAGGGTAACCTAACAATTGTAGAATCTACATAATTTGAAAGGATGAATTCATTGATTACGATTAAAAATGTTGGAGTATCGTATGCGATGCAACCACATGTTTTAAAAGATTGTAATGCAACCATTGAAGGACCAACCATTACTGGGATTATTGGGCCCAATGGTGCAGGTAAATCAACATTATTAAAAGCAATATTAGGACTTATTCAATCATCAGGAGAAATTCTGATTGATGAAGAACCCACAAAAAAAGTATTACAGAAAATCGCCTATGTCGAACAAAAAAGCCACATTGACTTTACATTTCCAATCACCATTCGTGAGTGCGTTGCTTTAGGAAGAACTGTTAAAAAGAAACCATTGCAACGTTTGACGAAAGAGGATTGGGAAAAGGTCGATGCAGCCATTGAAGAAGTTGGATTAACTGATTTAGCATCTCGCCAAATCGGCGCTCTTTCTGGTGGTCAATTCCAACGTGTACTATTAGCACGTTGCATGGTTCAAGAAGCACAATATATTTTCCTTGATGAACCATTTGTAGGGATTGATATGCTTAGTGAGAAAGTCATTATGACAATTCTCCGTAAATGGAAAGAGGAAGGGAAGACTATTTTAATGGTCAACCATGACTTATCGAAGGTGAAAGAATACTTTGACCATGTGATTCTTGTCAAACACGCGATTGTAGCCTCTGGAAAAACAGAAGACGTATTCATTAAGAAGTACTTAGATGATGTATACGGCGGAAGTGTTTATATTCCACAAGGAGGTGAGCAACATGCATAATTTCATTGAAGGGTTAATGGAATTCCATTTCCTACAAAATGCGCTTGTTTCAGCAGTCGTGATTGGTGCGGTTGCCGGAATTTTAGGATGCTTCATCATTCTAAGAGGGATGTCATTAATGGGGGACGCTATCTCTCACGCGGTATTACCGGGTGTAGCGTTGTCGTTTATTTTAGGCATTAACTTCTTTATTGGAGCCCTCGTGTTCGGGTTATTAGCATCGTTCCTTATTGCATTTGTGAATCAAAATAGTACTATCAAAGGCGATACTGCTATCGGGATTACCTTTAGTTCGTTTTTGGCATTGGGAGTTATTTTGATTAGTGTGGCGAAGAGTTCAACAGACTTATTCCATATTTTATTCGGGAATATTTTAGCCGTACAAGATATTGATTTACTCATTACATTGGTGGTGAGCGTGATTGTAGTCGTCGTTATTTTAGCGTATTTTAAAGAATTACAAGTAACGAGTTTTGATCCAGTCTTTGCTCAATCTTCAGGGATGAACGTACAATTTTACCACTACTTATTGATGTTCCTCTTGGCGCTTGTATCGATTACCGCGATGCAAAGTGTAGGGACAGTTATGATTGTGGCACTATTAATCACCCCTGCAGCAACAGCGTATTTATATTCAAATCGTCTGAAAACAATGCTGATTTTAGCCGCAACGTTTGGCTCATTGTCATCAGTGTTAGGATTGTATATTGGATATACGTTTAACATCGCTATTGGATCAACCATCGTATTAACAGCAGCAGCACTTTTTGTCGTAAGTTTTATCGTTTCACCAAAACAAAGAGAAAGAAGGAAATCTCATGAATAGCATGAAGAAACTTTTAGTAGCCGCTCTTGTGGTATTAGGAATTGCAGGATGCGCTACAAGTAAAGATACAAGTAAAGATAATAGTTCAAAGGCAGATACTGAAAAAATCAATGTGGTGACAACCAACTCTATTATTTATGATATGACAAAAAATATCGCCGGCGATTTAGTAAACTTACATAGTATTGTTCCAGTAGGACAAGACCCACACGAGTATGAACCATTACCAGAAGATGTTCAAAAAGTTCAAAAAGCAGACTTGATTTTCTATAATGGAATCAACTTAGAAAACGGTGGGAATGCTTGGTTCACGAAGATGGTGAATAATGCCAAGAAAGAAGCCAATAAAGACTACTTTGCAGTGAGTGATGGCGTTGAAGTGATTTACTTAGAAGGCCAAAACGAAGCTGGAAAAGAAGACCCTCATGCATGGTTGAACATCGAAAACGGAGTTATTTATGCAAAGAACATCGCGAAACAATTAATCGCAAAAGATCCAAAGAACAAAGAAACATACGAAAAGAATCTAGCAGCTTATGTTGAAAAACTTGAAGCGTTAGATAAAGATGCTAAACAACGTATCGCGAAAATTCCTGAAGAAAAACGTTTAATCGTAACAAGTGAAGGCTGCTTCAAGTACTTCTCTAAAGCGTACGATATTAAATCAGCGTACATCTGGGAAATCAACACAGAAGAAGAAGGAACTCCAGAACAAATCACAAAATTGGTTCGTCAATTACGTGAATCAAAAGTTCCATCATTATTCGTAGAAAGTAGTGTGGATGATCGTCCAATGAAGACTGTTTCTCAAGAAACAGGCAAACCAATCTTCTCAACAATCTTTACTGACTCTATTGCAGAAGCAGGAAAAGATGGAGACAGCTACTACAGCATGATGAAATGGAACCTAGATAAAATCATTGAAGGTTTAAGCAAATAATCATAAAGCGTTTGGAGTGATTCGAATATTGAGTCACTTCAAACGCTTTTTTATAAAGAGAATTTGCAAGAAGGGTCAATTATCAAATATTGGCAAAATTTCTTTAGTGTTATTGAGAGTTGAAATACAAACGTATTGATTAGAAAAGGTCGAGAAGTAAACCTTTTCTTTTCTTTTTTTTTATTATACAATATTCAAAAGAAAGTATTGTCGTTTAAAGAAAACAGGTTATAAAGAATATCAATTGATGAAAAACTATATTAGAAAGGAGATAAATGATTCCAGCATCGATAGTCAGAAAAAAGAAAGGATGAACTATCAATGATGGAATTATTGCAGGTGGATTTTATGTTGAATAAGATTTATTATAGCTTGTCGATGGTGGTCTTTGTATTGAGTGCTGTAGTTGCATTTTATGCACTAAGATTTGGAGATGTGTTTACAGAAGAGGGAATTCAACTGTTGTTTTTGGAATTGACGGGTGCTGGTGTGACATTGATGGGCTTATTGAATGTGAACAGCAAGCATTCTCTATTCACAATTGTTGTCGCTTCTTTAGTACTTCTAGTGGTTTTCTATCAAATGAATGCCAGTCATATTATGATGGCGGATTCGCTATCGAGTATTCAGAGTTCAGTTTTCTGGAAAGAAAGTTTTGTTTGGACTTCACGTCTAGTATTGATGATGATGGCTTGGAGTTTGATTCAACCACTTTGCTTGCTAATTTATTTCTTAGTCCATCGTTTTTTTGGTACAAAAAACAAATGTTCCATTTGACAAGCGAAAAGAATGGGTCTAAAATACAAAACAACTTAAGAACATATATTC
>CAKAPS010000077.1:0-7360 GCA_916719965.1 uncultured Streptococcus sp. | reverse complement strand
TAGTGGGTGGGATGGGGGTACTAGTATTTGCACTTGCGATTCTACCAAGTCATGGTTCTGAATCTGTGCAGCTGATGCGTGCGGAAGTTCCAGGTCCTGTGTTTGGGAAGCTTGTATCGAAATTAGCGCATACGGCACAAATCTTATATATGATTTATTTAGCGATGACAGCCGTATTAATCATCATTTTAGTCGTCTTCCAAGTACCGCTCTTTGATTCCATGCTTCTAGCTTTTGGTACAGCAGGAACAGGTGGTTTCGGGATTAACAATGCCGGATTTAGTATTTATGCTAATCCAGCTGCCGTTGAATGGATTATCGGGGTAGGGATGATGCTCTTTGGAATCAACTTTAACTTGTATTATTTCGTTCTTCTAGGTGCTGTGAAAGACGTGATTAAAGACGAAGAAATGCGTACGTATGTCGGAATCGTCCTCAGCTTTACAATGATTATTTTCATCGTATTGTCGATTACACAATCTGCTTTAGGCGTTCCAATTCGTAGCGTGTTCTTCACGGTATCGTCGATTATTACAACAACCGGATACTCAACCGTCGACTTTGGACTCTGGGGCTTGTTCCCACATGTGCTCCTGTTACTACTAATGTTTATCGGAGGATGTGCAGGGTCAACAGCCGGGGGGATTAAAGTCTCTCGTGTTATCGTGTACTTCAAGAGTGCCATTGCCGAATTAAAACGGATGGGCCAACCTCGTCGTGTGTTTGTACCAACGATGAATGGAAAACCAATCGATAATAAGATGGAGAAGAGTATCGCCAACTACTTAATCGTGTATGTGTTGGTCTTTCTATGCTTATTACTCTGCGTTTCCTTTGAAGCGGGCGATTTTACAACAGCCTTCTCCAGTGTGGCCGCAACCTTTAACAACATTGGGCCAGGGCTTGGTCAAGTAGGGCCTACAAGCAACTTCTCGATGTATTCAGATTTCAATACATTTATGCTTGCGATTGGGATGATTGCCGGACGTTTGGAAATTTATCCAATCATCATGCTTTTCTCACCAACAACCATGAAGGCATTTGCGCGTAGACGTTAACCAATTCTTAAACAAATAGATAAAGAACTTTAAGGAAAGAACACTTTTTTCTTAAAGTTCTTTTTGTATACTAGACTTGTAACGAATGAGTTACGATTGAAAACAAAGGAGGTTCATTAATGAAAAAATGGGTGAAGGCAACCGCAGTCGTCCTTGCATTGATGGGATTATCCATGAAGAATGCATATGCCATCGATACAACGACCGTTAATGAAAAATGGGGAAAACCAACCGTAGTCTATGGTGGTGGACTCAGTGAGGCGCAAATTCAGCAAACTTCTCAATTATTAGGCATTAAAGATCCAAATACCGTATTAACGGAAACAGCAACCGGACAAGATTTAATTAAATATCTTGGAAGTGGTGACGGAAATACCTCTGTCATGATTTCGTCGGTAATGGTTCAAAAAACGGACAAGGGTACAGGGGTGAAGGTGAAAATCAAGACTCCTGAAAACATCACACTCGTAACACCTGAGCAATATGCCAATGCAGCGATTACAGCCGGTGTCACAGACGCCGAAATCGAAGTGGCAGCTGTCTCAAAAGTAACGGGTGAATCAGCTTTAACAGGGGTGTATAAAGCCTTCGAAGCCAATGGGGTGCAACTAGACTCTAAACGTACCGAAGTCGCACAACAAGAGTTAGAAGTCACGAATAAAATCGCGCAAGAAAATGCCAACGAAAAAGGATTCGATTCGTCAAAACTCGATAAAGCGATGATTGAAATCAAAAAAGAACTTGCAGAACTCAAACAAAAGCAAGGACAATTAGCGACAAAAGAGGATATTGAACGCATTATTAACGACGCCTTGAAGAACAACTCATTGCAAAATGTGATTTCTCAAGATCAAATCAATGCCTTAGTCGCTTTTGCGCAAAACTACCAAAACACAAGTGCGATTGATTCCAAGCAAGTATTAGAGCAATTAAATAGCTTGTCAAAATCAGTCGGTGAAAAGATTAACAGCTTAGTCGAACAAGCCAAAAACGAAGGATGGCTCGATAAAATCGCCCAATTCTTCCAATCGATTTTTGAATCTATCAAAAATCTCTTCTCACAAAACTAAAGTGTGAATCAACAGCATGGAACAAATTTGTTTCATGCTTTTTTTATGCTCAACATTGCGCTCGATTTTAAATAGAATATGGTATACTGGGGATAGGAAAATAGAATCAATAGAGGAGGGGTCATGATGCCATCCAAGTATAGACAGTTACTGGTGTACGTTGTTGTTGCTTTACTCTATTATTTAATCCCTGTTTTTCTGATTCAAGATACAGGAAGTGCCATGTTCTTTATATTGATTGGAATTCCAGTCATCGTCTTTCTTGTTTCAATGCTGTTTTCGGTAAAGTTTGGATATTATTGGTATTTCCCGATTATTATTGGTCTCTTATGGATTCCGAATCTCTTTTTACTAAATGACTCTGCGGCCATTTATATTCTGATGTATGCAGTTGTCAGTCTCATAGGACAACTCATTGGATTGCTATTCAAAAAATAGTAAAAAAATAACCCTGGCCATCGCTGATCTGGGTTTTCTGTTTTTTTTAGAATAAGATCAGATGCAACAAATTTATTTTACATTTTTTGGGATATAATATTTTTAGACGATAAGATATATTCTGTTGACTGTTATTTTTAGAGTGTGTAAAATTTACATATGCTATTAAAAGAGAAGTTTCTTTCAGAAAAGCAAAAATAGTGGAGGTATGCAAATTGAGAAGTACAAATATAAAGAAGAAATTTAATAAGTTTAGTGTTCTATTGAATGTGGTATTAATAGCTATTATGGCTATTGGAGTGCTATTTTTCTTACCTAAGGAACAAAAATCAGAAATCAAAACGTCAATTAATATCGAAAGTATTGAAAAAGTGAATGAAGTTGTATTTTTGAATGCAGGAGTTAATGAAATTATTACTGAAACAAAAACAACCCAAGTTTTTGGGTTTGATGTGCCGTTCTCTAGAAAAACAGCATTAGTAATCTTAAATTATACAGCTAAATTTGGAATTAAAAGTAGTGTAAAGGTTGAACAAATAGGTGAAAAAGAATATAAGGTTATCGTTCCAAAATTTGAAGTAATTGGTGTTGAACTTTCAAAAGATAATCCTTACAATTTGTATGATAATCATGGAGAGTTGTTAAGTGGAACTACAGAAGATGTTGATACTGGTAAATTGGTCACTAACCAACTTTCTAGTGATAAACAAGCAGAGTATTTAGATAAGTTTAAGAGTGAAATTAAAGAATCTGCAATTAATTATTATAAAACATTATTTTCATCAATGGATTCTGAAGCAAAGGTAACTGTAGAATTCTCAGAATAATTCTTTCAAATAAAATTTTAGAAACAAATAACCCTGACCAGCGATGGTCAGGGTTTTCTTTTTGTATTTTAGAATAAGATTAAGAGTAAGCTGATTGTGATAATCAGTTGTACGACTAAACCAATGAGTGATAAGTAAATTGGATCGATCGTTGATTCAGTGGCGCTCTTAAACATTGATGACGTAAATGTCACGATGTAAAGTAGGATGTGCGCGAAGAATACGATCAAGATTCCAACGAATAACCATACTGGACTGATAAATGTCATCACTGTCGCAACGGCTAGTAACACAATCGCTAAAACGTTCATTCCTTCGTATTGTGTCAACCAGTAGTTAAATACGTGTTGGCGTTTTTGGAAGACGTGTTTCAATCCATACGATACGCTTGGGAATCCAAGGTAGAACACCGCGTAGAAGAGGATGAAGCGAATGAACATCCAAATATAGTTTGGTGTGCTTGTTAAGCTTGGTAAGATTGAAATGTCGGCAAATAATTGGTATTGACCAATGAGTGAATGAATAAAGTGAGTCGTTACGAATGCGGACATCACTGTCGCAAGGATAATCAATGCATATCCGTAAGTACGGCTATATTGACGCTTACGTGAGTAATGATTTGTCGGTTGGACTAAACGTTCTCCAAAGAAAGTGAAGAAGCGTTTGAATTTCTTCCACGCACCAGCATAAGCTAGGCGATTATTCTTCACACGGTTTTCTTGAGAGCTGCGGTTATTATCTTCTTCTGGAATACTTGTTTCTACTTTCGTTGTAAACGATGGAGTAGGTTCGTTATTTTCGTCTAAAAGGTCTGTTTGAACGCCTTCGTTTGGTTCAATTGACACCGGTTGTGATAGTTCATCTTGAACTGTTCCACAGTAAGGGCAGAGTGTTTCTTGTTCGTCAATCATCTCATGACAGAATGGACATTGTTTCATGAATCTTCCTCTTTCTATGTCTAATAATTTTCATTGCTATTGTATCATAATTTTACTATAAAAAAAGACTAGGAACTCCTAGTCTTAGCGTGGCATCTTTTCAGATGAGTAGATCGTGTTCACATCACGAACTACAAACAGCTACATCCGGTAGTGTGCCTAAGCACGCCTGTTCCACATAACTCGCAGTCTCTTATGTACTGCGTGTCGCCTCATCGCATAGAACATATTATAGCAGAGGGTGTGTGGAATGTCATGTATGAACTATTTTTCGCGGATCACTTCGATTTTATATCCATCTAAGTCTTTTACGAAATAGTAGTTTGCAGGATGTCCTGGTAAACCTTTTAATTCTGTAACGTCATAGCCTTTCGAAACGTGTTCAGCGTGAAGAGCTTCTAGGTCTTTAGCGCTGATAGCGATATGACCATATCCGTCGCCGATTTCGTAAGGGCCGTGGCCGTAGTTATATGTTAATTCTAATTCGTAATCGTCACCTTCGAATGCTAAGTAAACGATTGTGAATTTGTGTTCTGGGAAGTCTTTTCTGTGAGTTTCTTTAAAACCAAATGCTTCTTCGTAGAAACGAATGCTTTCTTCTAGATTTTGAACACGGACACAAGTATGTAACATTTTTGACATGATGTGACCTCCTTTATTTATTTTCCTTAAGCCTAACAAACTCTATAAATAAATACAAGTTTTCGAGACTGTTTTCGTTTCGCGGACAAATGTATTCGATTAGTGGAAATGTGTTGCGTTCTTTTCATTAATTTGGTAGTCTAGTACCATTGAAAAAATAAGGAAGTGTCATATGAAAGTAATCAAATTTGGTGGAAGCTCTTTAGCAAATGCCACTCAATTAAGAAAGGTCTTTAATATCGTAAAAGCTGATGAAAAACGTAAAATCGTGGTGGTATCAGCCCCAGGGAAGCGCACATCAGACGATGAAAAAGTAACAGACCTATTGATCCAATTAGCAACTTCTCATATTGAAGGGAATTATGATGAAGAAGTCTTAAAGAAAATCTTAGTGCGTTATAAAGAAATTTGTGATGAATTAGAATTAAAACCAGAAGTATTTGAACTCGTTCGTATTCATTTTAAAAACTTAAAAGAAAGAAACGACTTAGCGCCGGACTATTTAATGGATGCCTATAAAGCAAGCGGGGAAGACTTAAATGCGCGCCTAATCGCATCATACTTCAACCAAGAAGGTCTTGCGGCGAAATACGTAGGACCACGTGAAGCCAAACTATGGGTGAGCGATACTCCAGGGGAAGCGCGTGTCTTAGAAGAAAGCTACCACGAATTAGAATATTTGCAATTAACCAATGCAGTGATTGTATTCCCAGGATTCTACGGGGTGACAAAAGAAGGGAATGTCGTGACATTCTCACGTGGTGGATCGGATATTACAGGTTCGATTTTAGCCAATGCCGTGAACGCCGAAGAATACGAGAACTTCACAGACGTTGATGCGATTTATGTAGCAAGTCCTAAAATCGTGCATAAACCACTGGCCATCGATGTGTTATCTTATACAGAAATGCGTGAGTTATCTTATGCAGGGTTCTCAGTATTCCACACAGAAGCGCTTCTTCCTTCTATCAAAAAAGGAATTCCAGTGCACGTGTGCAATACGAATAACCCTGAAGCAAGCGGAACTTACATTATGAAAGGAAAGGTCACTTCTCCAAATGTTATTTCTGGGATTGCAAGTTCACCAGGCTTCGTAAGTATTTACGTGAAGAAATACTTGATGAACCATGAGATTGGTTTCCTTCGTAAAGTATTGACGATTTTCGAAGAAGAAGGTATTTCCATTGAACATATTCCAACAGGGATTGATGATGCGACAATTATCATCCGTGGGGAAGATGCAACAGACGAACAACTCGACGGTATCGTGGGACGTTTATATGCCGAATTAGACGTGGATGATGCGCACTATATGCGTGGCCTCTGTCTTATCATGTTAGTAGGGGAAGGGATGGTCAACATGGTCGGTACAACGGCTCGTGTGGCTTCAACGCTTGCTCGTACACAAATCAATATCGAGTTATATAACCAAGGGGTATCTGAGGTTTCAATGATGTTTGGTATTTTAGACCAATACGAAAAGAAAGCCATCCGTGCGTTATATGATGAGTTCTTCGGTGAAGCGAAAGAATATCAAGTGGTGGAATAGTTTTTCCACAACACATTTAACCGAATAGTTAACGGTTGTAATTAACCGATGTGAAGAGTAGAATATCGATATATTCTGCTCTTTTTTTGAGCCAGTATTTTTGAATAGAATAGGAGGGACGAAGATGATTCGTTTCTTATTTAAAGATTCCATTCCAAAACGAATTGCCTCCAGTTTTGCGATTGTGATTTTGGTGGGGTCATTACTACTCAATTTGCCGATTTCGCAACTGGCGACGTCAAAGGCTACGTATTTTGACCATTTGTTTACAACCGTATCGATGGTATGTGTTACAGGACTTTCGACGCAACCAGTCGCGGAGACGTACAATACGTTTGGGCAAGTGATTTGTATGTTTTTAATGCAAATCGGTGGATTAGGGTTGATGAGTATTATTGCCTTTTTCCTCTATGATTCGGGGAAAAAGATGTCACTCGTTAGCAAACTAGCCTTGCAAGATAGTTTAAACCGAGATGATGGCCAAGATTTCAAGAAGTATTTAACAACCATTTTTAAATATACATTCTTTATAGAATTTGGTGCGGCTGTCATTCTATCATTCCGTTTCGTTCCGGAACTAGGAACTGGAAAAGGAATCTTCACCGCGTTCTTCTTTGCGATTTCTGCGTTTTGTAATGCGGGATTTGATAACCTAGGATCGAACAGCCTTATTAACTACGCGACAGATCCGCTCTTAAACTTAGTGGTTGCGGCTCTTATTATTCTTGGTGGGATTGGTTTTTCTGTTTGGTTTGATATCAAAAATAGCTATTTAGCTATGAGAGGGTCGACAAAGAGCAAAAAGAAAAAATCATTCTATCGTCGATTGCATTACCAT
>CAKAPS010000076.1:0-7605 GCA_916719965.1 uncultured Streptococcus sp. | reverse complement strand
GGTTGGTTCGAAACATTCTTCTTATATAAGAAGTTTAGTGCCAAAGTTCCTTTGACCTCTTTTACTGTATCCGCACCTTTTGCTGCTAAATATTGGTCAAGGTTCTTCAATGTTACTGTAATTGTTCCACCTTGGTTATCCCCGTGCCCTTCAAAATGCGCATCCGCAATTGGAACGTTCGTTGCTAAATCGACTAATTCCACATCATGATTATCGTAGAATGTAATCTCAGCCGGCACTTCTAATTTAAAGAAATCACCATTTTGAATATCTCCATTGTAATGCTCTAGGTCGAATAGCGCTCTTAATTTATAAGCTCTATTTGTAAGGATTTGATAGACTCCATTTGCATCTGGACTTAATTTTGTATCCGATTGATCAAGAAGTTCTAATCCTGAAATTACGTTTTGAAGCTCTTTGCCTTCAGCTGCTTTTGCTGAAGTGTTTCCTAAAAACACCAATGATAAAATCACCAATAAAGTTGCGAATAAACCAAACCATTTACTCTTTTTCTTCATAAAAACCCTTCTTTCTTTTAACCGTTTTCACTATCGTACCACAAACTTCATACTAAAGGCAAAAAAATAGAGCAAGCGGAAAGATTTCCACTTACTCTACTCGCCAATCGATTGGCGTTTGACCAGTTTTCTCTAAAAATTCATTAATTTGACTGAACGGCTTACTTCCAAAGAATCCGCGATAAGATGACAACGGACTTGGATGTGGTGCCTTCAAAATCAAATGATTCGGATTGGTAATCAGCTTTTCTTTTGATTGAGCAGGTTTCCCCCACAAGACAAAGACGATTGGATGGTCGCTTTGATTGAGAGAAGTAATCACCGCATCGGTAAACGTCTCCCACCCTTGACCACGATGGCTATTCGCCTCGTGTGCACGAACCGTCAATACAGTGTTTAGCAACAATACGCCTTGTTTTGCCCAAGCGGTTAAATCCCCTCTCTTTGCAACAGGAATGCCAAGGTCGCTTTCAAGTTCCTTATAAATATTTAGTAATGAAGGAGGCAACGCGATTCCTTTTTGTACCGAGAAACTAAGGCCATGTGCTTGGCCGTCACCATGATAAGGATCTTGACCAAGAATGACTACTTTCACGTTATCAAACGGTGTGAGTTCGAGTGCTTTGAAGACATTTTCTGCAGCCGGAAACACTTTATGATGGTTTCGCTCGCTTTGTTCAAAGGAACGTACTGCATGGAAATACTCTTTTTCCTTCTCCCCGCCAATGACATCATGCCATGTTGTCATAGAGTTTCCTCTTTTCTCTCGTAGATTTCAAACGTATGTGGATAGACGTTTTTCTCGTCCACTTCTCCTTCGTGTGATTTCACCTTGATAAAATCGTCCCACGGAAAATCAGTTGGGAAATACGTATCCCCTTCAAATGTATGATGAATTCTTGTGCAGTACAACAGCTCTACATGGTCTTTTAAGAGACGATAGACTTCGGCACCACCGCACACATAAATATCCTCGTGTTTAGCATCTTCAATAATCGCATCAATATCAGTTACGACTTCAGCACCTGGCACTTCATAATCGTCACTTCTTGTTAAAAGAATAGTTTGACGCCCCGGAAGCAAGCGACTCCCCATCCCCTCGAACGTTTTACGTCCCATGAGAATGGTTTGTCCCATCGTTACTTCTTTAAAGAATTTCAAATCATTCGGTAATCGCCAAGGCAGCGTGTTGTCTTTCCCAACAAGTCCTTGTTCATCTTGAGCCCAAATATAAATTAACATCTGTCTCCTCCAGCATTACACGGCAATCGGTGCTTTAATCGTTGGATGCGGATTGTATCCTTCTACAATCACATCATCAACATCGATCTCAAACATTGATTTTTCAGGATGTTTTAGTACTAGTGTTGGTAATTCTCTTTCTTCACGCGCTAATTGCGTTTCTACTTGTTCCATATGGTTTAAGTAGATGTGCGCATCGCCTAATGTATGAACAAATTCACCGACTTCTAAGCCTACTTCATTTGCGATTAAGTGGGTTAATAAAGCGTAACTTGCGATATTGAAAGGTACTCCAAGGAACACATCTGCACTACGTTGGTATAATTGGCAGCTTAATTTACCGTCAGCCACATAGAATTGGAACATTGTGTGACATGGAGGAAGCGCCATGCTAGGCACATCTTCTGGATTCCATGCTGAAACAATCATACGACGTGAATCTGGAGAATTCTTCAATAAGTTTAGTAAGTCTGCGATTTGATCAATTGTCTCACCTTTTGTTGTTTTCCAGTGACGCCATTGTGAACCGTAAATATTTCCAAGTTCACCGAATTCAGCCGCAAACGCATCATCCGTTAAGATTTTTTCACAGAAGTCTTTCTTCACTTCTTGGTATACTTCGTTAAACGCTTCGTCTTGCAAGCAGCGACGTCCAAAGTCTGTCATATCAGGACCAGTGTATTTTGGAGAAGAAACATAACGCTCAAACGCCCATTCATCCCAAATGTGGTTATTATGTTCTAATAAGAATTTGATATTTGTATCGCCATGCAAGAACCATAATAATTCGCTCTTAATTAACCCGAACGCTACACGTTTTGTTGTCAACAGTGGAAATCCTTTTTGCAAGTCAAAACGCATTTGGTATCCAAACACACTCTTTGTACCTGTCCCAGTACGGTCTGTTTTAATCGTTCCTTCTTCTAAAATCTTTCTTAGTAAGTCTTTATATTGTTTCGTCATATCTGTTCCTTTCTTTAATTCCCTGCTAGTTCTGCTAAATATTCCCAACGTTCGTAAGCCGCACTTGCCGCTTCTTCCGTCTTGTCTAATTCCTCTTGTAATTCTTGTAGTTTGGCAAAATCTTGTGCATGAACACTCATTTCCTCTTGCAAGAATTCTAGTTTTTCTTCGAGTTCTTGAATGGTCGCTTCTATCGTTTCCCATTCTTTCTTCTCTTGATACGTCATCTTCTTAGCCGGAGCAGCTTTTGGTGTCTCTACTTTTGGCACTTCTGCCTTAGGAGCTTCCACCGCCACTTTTGCTAGTGATTTTTCTTGTTCTAAATACTCACTCATCGATCCGTAGAATAGTTCTGTTTGCCCTTCGCCTCGGAAGACAAATAATTGGTCGACCGTCTTATCTAAGAAGTAACGGTCATGCGATACGATGAGAACTGCTCCATTAAACGACTCTAAGAAATCTTCAAGCACGGTTAATGTATCGATATCCAAGTCGTTGGTTGGTTCGTCTAATAATAACACATTTGGTTTTGTCATTAATAAGCGAAGTAAGTAGAGTCGTCTTCTCTCTCCCCCAGACAATGTATGGATATAAGCTCCATGTAAATGTCTTGGGAATAAGAACGTCTCGAGTAGTTCCGAAATGGAAGCTACTTCTCCGTTTTCACGTTTAATCTCTTCGGCTTCTTCTCGTAAATATTGGATGAGCTGTTTATCCATTGGAATATCTTCATCTTGTTGCTTATAGTACGCGATTCGAACAGTCTCACCGACAACAAACTGGCCACTATCAAATGGAATCTGTCCAGCAATGGCGTTTAGAAAAGTAGATTTCCCAACACCATTCACCCCAGCAATCCCGACACGGGCTTGACTTTGAATAATCCAGTCCAGATTCTTCACGATTTGTTGTCCATTAATCGAAAGACTGACATCTTCCATTTGGAAGACACGTTTCCCAATACGCGCTTGATCGAATTCCATCACTAGCTTGTCGTTTGAAGTCGTCTGCTTCACATCTTTTTCTAATGCTTCAAAACGATGAATACGCGCTTGTTGTTTCGTTGTACGAGCTTTAGCACCTTGACGCATCCATTCTAACTCACTTTGATACAAACGTTTTTGTTTCTGCGACATGCGTGCTGCAATTTGTTCTCGTTGGCTTCGTTGCTCTAGGTACGACTCATAGTTTCCTTCATAGGCTTCGATTCGGCCATTTACCAATTCAAACATATGCGTTACCGCACGCTCTAAGAAGTAACGGTCGTGAGTCACAAGCATCATCGCGCCTTTATAATTGGCTAAATAGCCTTCTAACCATTCTATGGCTTCTAAGTCTAAATGGTTCGTTGGTTCATCGAGCAATAGTAAATCTGGTTCTTCCATCAATACTTTTGCCAGTCCCACACGCTTCTTCTGTCCACCAGAGAGCGTTCCAACTTTTTTCTGAATATCCGTTAATCCCATCTTTTGAAGAATTGTCTTGATTTGAACTTCCACTTGCCAACCATCGATTTCATTCATCTTTTGTTCTAAGACGCTGTATCGTTTTGTGAGGCTTTCTGAAGTTGGATTTTCGCGTAATTGTTCCACCACTTCTTCATAGTCATGAACGACTTTTAATGTTGGATGGTCCCCTTTATATAAGGCCTCAAAAATCGTATCTTCATCATCTAATTCTGGTTGTTGCGATAAGTATCCAATTCTGTAATCGTTAGACGTTGTGATGTCACCAGATTCAGCAAAATCAACTCCTGCAAGAATGGATAATAATGTACTCTTCCCAGTCCCATTTTGACCGATTAAGCCTACGTGTTCTCCTTCGTTTATAATAAAGGAGACATCTTCTAATAATGATTTCGCACCATAAGATTTTTTCAAATGATCGACTCTAAAATCTTTCATGCAAACTCCTTTCAAGTCTCTTAATATAACCCTTGAATTTTCCCATTGTCATCAACACTAATTCCAAGTGCTGCTGGAACTTTAGGAAGTCCCGGCATTGTTAAAACTGTTCCCGTTAATGCGACAATAAATCCAGCACCTAGTTTTGGAATCAATGAACGAATCGTGATTTCAAAGTTTTCTGGACGTCCTTTTAACTTGGCATTGTCTGAGAATGAATACGGCGTTTTCGCAATGCATACATTTAAATGATTCCAGCCAGCCTCTTCAATCTCTTTCAATTGTTCTAATGCTTCAGGGGTGTAATTTACCTTCGTGGCTCCATAAATATTCTTAGCAACTGCATCGATTTTTTCTTGAATCGGTTGGTTCTCTTTATAAGTTGGATAAAAAGCAGCTTTGCCACTTTCACAAAGTTCAACAACTTTCTGCGCTAATTCAATACCTCCCTCGGAACCTTTTCCCCATACCTCAGTCATGATACAAGGAACTCCAAACTCCTGACAAAGCGATGCAAAGAGTTCTTGTTCTGCTTTTGTATCCGTTATAAATTCATTCAGCGCTACCACTACAGGTAAGCCATACTGTTGAACATTCTCAATATGTTTCGCTACGTTCTTAAATCCTTCGCGAACCGCTTCAAGGGATTCTCCTTGCGCTAATTCTTCAAGAGATAATCCGCCATGCATCTTCGTTGAACGAATGGTCGCTACTACTACGACTGCATCGGGACTCTTCCCAAGAACTGGCACCTTAATATCCAGGAACTTCTGAGCACCAAGGTCGGCCCCAAAACCTGCTTCTGTCACAGTATAATCTGCCAATGTTAAGGCCATTTTCGTCGCGATAACACTATTACATCCATGCGCAATATTGGCAAATGGTCCGCCATGAACAATGGCTGGCGTTTCTTCTAAAGTTTGAACAAGGTTTGGCTTCACGGCTTCTTTCATAAGGGCCGTAATAGCTCCTTCTACTTGTAAATCCGCTACTGTCACTGGTTTTCCATTTACATCAAACGCCACTAAAATTTGCGATACACGACGCTGCAAGTCTTTTAAGTCACTTGCTAAACAAAGCACCGCCATCATTTCGGTTGCAACCGTAATATCAAAACCGTCCTTGCGAGGCACCCCATTTATCGGACCACCAAGTCCAATTTCAATTTGGCGTAACGAACGGTCATTCAAATCGAGCGCTCGTTTCCACAAAATTCGGCTTGTATCGATTTGTAGCTCATTTCCTTGGTGAATGTGATTGTCAATGATTGCAGATAACAGGTTTGTCGCCGTTGTTAAGGCGTGCATGTCCCCTGTAAAATGCAGGTTGATTTCTTCCATTGGAACAACTTGCGCATATCCTCCACCAGTGGCTCCACCTTTGAGTCCAAGAGTTGGCCCTAGAGATGGTTCACGTAGCGCAATCGCTGTTTTCTTTCCAATCGCTGTTAGTGCATCCCCAAGTCCCACTGTTACAGTAGACTTCCCTTCTCCGGCAGGAGTCGGATTCATTGATGTCACTAAAATGAGTTTCCCAAAATTCTCCGGGTTATGAATGTCATTCTTATCAATCTTTGCCTTGTATTTCCCATAAGGCTCAACTTCATCAGGCGTTAAATTGAGTTTCTCAGCAATCACCGAAATAGGTTGCATTTGGTTTTCTTGTGCAATTTCAATATCTGTTTTCATGACATCACCTCGCTTCATGCATATTCGTTTTATTATACCATAATTTAATGCAAAAAAAGAATGAGGATGCAAAACCATCCTCATTCATCTCATCTATCATTAATCTTCTTTTTTCTTGAAGCCTAATACTCCAAAACCGCTAAGTAGGAATGCAACTGCTGCACCTAACAGTGAGTCCGCTGTTCCTGTATTTGGAAGTTGTGGTGCTGGAGTTGCTGGTACTTCCGGTGTCACAGGTACTTCTGGAGTTGTTGGAACTTCTGGAGTCGCAGGTTCTACAGGAAGTGCTGAAATAATCGCATATTTATTTACCGTTACACTTGGAGCTTCTGGTTCTGTTGGTTCACTTGGTTTTACTGGTTCTTCCCCTGGTGGTTGAGGGAAAGCAATATTCGTATTAATCGCAAACCAATACACAGTATTAAGACCTACTGAATTCCCTTGTACTGAAAAAGTATAGTGGTTATCGTACAAACGAAGTGCTCCACTTCCCCAATAGAAGTTTGGTGCTGTTTCATCATCCCAACCTTTTACATTTCCCATGTCATTCCCGTTGAATTTTGAGCCATGTTCTAAGTATTGGTTATCGTTCACAGAATAGATTTCACCATTTTGCTCACTTACAGAAGAACCTGGAATTGGGATAAATTTGTTGCTTCCAACACTCATTTTTTCAATATGCTTTGTATCATCCCAAGCCCATTTTGTTTCACCGTTTTCTGTATAACGAATGCCGTTGTAGTGGTTCAAACTGTTTACAGCAATAATTGAATTTCCATTGTAGACCGCTTGGACTTCATTTCCTGCTGCGTCATAGTAATGATCCACAACTTTGATTGTTAATGGATTAGCAGAATCCGTGCTATCTCCTACAACAATCGTTTTAGCTGGGTCACGATAAACATTCGCAATGATTTTTCCTGAATTACCAGGCGCACTAGTAACTGTGAATTCACGGACGATTTTAGCAATGGCTGTATCTTTAAAACGTGAATTTGAAAGGTTCGTACTTGTCACTGTCATCGTTTTACCGACCTCGAGCGCCACCCATGCATCATCTGTATCTGAATATGGATTCGTTGTTGTAAGATATTCCGCTTTTATTTTGTCTCCATCAAATCGAGCTAAGTAGTCCGATTGGTTTAAGGCATCTACACCAGCTTGTGTAAGGTAGTTCACATCCCCACTGACAACCGTATGTGCATCTGGCTCCGTCTTCAAAGTCAATTCTTGTAATGTATTAATAATCCCTGCATCTTTACCGTCAGCAATTTGCTTTTGGTATTCTTC
>CAKAPS010000075.1:0-8005 GCA_916719965.1 uncultured Streptococcus sp. | reverse complement strand
GATTGCCTAAGCTCTTTTCTAATTTTACGGGAAAAATAAATAATGGATAATGCGCAGTACATAGAAGAAAATTCCCACGATGAGTAAAACAACCATCGCCACATGCACATACGGTCCTACTGGTGTATTCACGAAAGCTTGTATCGCTGGGATTTTTGTATATAAGACAAAGTACAAAGCGCTAATCCAGAACCCGAGTCCTAATAATCTTTTCATGAGATGTCCTTTCTATAAAACGAAGTACTGCATGATTAAGCTAGAGACAGCCACCATAAACCAAGTTGCTAGACCTGTTAAGATTGGTTTTGCCCCTGCGTCTTTGAATTGTTGGAAGGATACTTGCATTCCAATGCCGGCTAATGCCATCGCCATCAACCATTTAGACGCTAATTTTGCATACGGTACAAGGAAATTTGGGAATAATCCTACACTTGTAATGATGGTAGCGACCATAAACCAGATGATAAACATTGGCACGATTTTCTTCCATTGAACGCTTTGTCCTTCTTGTTTCATGCGACGTGCTTCGACGAGTGATAACACGAGACACGCTGGAACAATCATCAACGCACGAGTAAGTTTTACGATTGTTGCGATTTCTAAAGCTTCTGCACTGTAACTTGCGCCAGCGGCAACCACGCTTGAAGTATCGTTAATCGCTGTTCCTGCCCAGAGTCCGAATTGCGATGCGTCCATGCCCATCATATGTCCTAAGAATGGGAAGAGGAATACCGCGATGACGTTGAATAGGAAAATGGTTGAAATCGACAACGCGACTTCATCGTCTTCTGCTTTAATAATCGGTGAAGCTGCCGCAATCGCCGAGCCCCCGCAAATCGCAGTCCCGAAACCAACAAGAATCTTCAGTGGACGAGACAATTTGAAGAAATTTCCTACAAGTAGCGCTGTTAGAAACGCAATCGAGATGGTCACAATCGTCACTGGGAACGATGATGCACCTGTTTGGCTCACCTGCGCAAACGACATTGTAAATCCTAGTGCGATAATGGAGTAATGTAATAATTTTTTCGCTGAATAATTGATCCCCGGTCTAAAATCACTTGGGATTTTCCAAAATTGGTTCAAGACCATCCCTAAAATAATAGCAAATACCGCACTCCCAATGACTGGGAATAGCTTATCGAGCATCACTGAGACAACCGCTATAGCAAATGTACACAACAATCCTTTTCTTTTTTCCATGAATGATGACATTTCATCAGATCCTTTCAATACTAAATCTTTACTAGTATAGCACACTCCGCCTTGATATTCGAACACAAATTGAAAAAGTGCATCATCCTTTAAAATTAACCGTGTGCAATTCGACACGGTTTACTCCAATCAAAAACCGCTTAGAATCACATATCCATGCTGACTCTAAGCGGTTAATTTTTAGAATTGTTTTACGACAACCCCATCAGGAGTTCCTACAAGCACGATATCTGTCATGTTTGTGAAGAGACCTTGCTCTACCACGCCTGTCATGCCTTTGATTTTTTCTCCAAATGCGATTGGGTCTTTAATTGGATAGACATCCAAGTCGATAATGTAGTTTTTGCTATCGGTTAAGTAACGTTCTCCATCGCGTTCGCGGAATGTTGGTTTGTATCCTAGCGCTTCAAAACGTTTAAATAATTGTTCTGACCCATAAGGCACCACTTCCACTGGTAATGGGAAACGACCTAAGTAGTCGACCATTTTTGATTCGTCTACAATCCAGATAACACTCTTTGATTGTTCGGCAACGATTTTTTCGAATAATAACGCTCCGCCGCCTCCTTTGATTCCTGAAAAATCTGGAGCAATTTCGTCTGCGCCGTCAATCGTTACGTCGATATAATCCACTTCATCCACGCTCTTCAATGGAATTCCAAGCGCTTCTGCTTGTTTCTTCGTTGCTAAAGAAGTCGTTACTCCCACGATTTCAAGACCTTCTTCTTTCACGCGGCGACCGATTTCTTCTACAAAATAGTAGGCTGTCGAACCCGTTCCTAGACCAACCGTCATTCCACTTTCTACATATTCTGCGGCTTTCTTACCGACTAATTCTTTCATGTTCATTCAAGTTTCCCCCTGAGAAATGATCTATGTTGAGTATAGCATAACTACCTTCTTCAAACTATCTCTTCTCGTAAATTTCTACTTCTTTTTATGCGATGCGGCTGCTTCTAAGGCGCGTTTTAAATAACGACCCGTATGGCTATTTTTATCCTTCGCCACTTCTTCAGGCGTTCCTGTAGCAATCACAAGTCCACCACCGCTACCGCCTTCTGGTCCCATATCAATGATATAGTCAGCAGTCTTAATCACATCTAAATTATGTTCGATGACAAGCACGGTATTTCCCGCTTCAACTAAACGATTCAACACTTCAAGTAGGCGTGCGATATCGTCTGTATGCAAGCCAGTTGTGGGTTCATCGAGCACGTAGAAGGTATTGCCGGTTGAGACACGTTGGAGTTCGCTGGCTAACTTCATCCGTTGCGCTTCTCCTCCAGAGAGCGTTGTGGCAGATTGGCCAAGGGTGACATAGCCCAGCCCAACATCCTTAATCGTTTGTAATTTACGTTTTATTTTTGGTACGGCTTGGAAAAATTCCACCGCTTCTTCGACCGTTAATTCAAGAATATCCGCGATACTCTTTCCTTTGTATTTCACTTCGAGCGTTTCAGAGTTATAACGTGTTCCGTGGCACACTTCACACGGCACATATACGTCTGGCAGGAAGTGCATCTCGATTTTCAGAATGCCGTCCCCTTTACAAGACTCGCAGCGTCCACCCTTCACGTTGAAACTGAAGCGGCCTTTCTTGTATCCACGGATTTTTGCTTCGTTTGTGGTCGCAAATAAATCACGAATATCGTCAAATACACCCGTATACGTCGCTGGATTGCTTCGTGGGGTTCTTCCGATTGGACTTTGGTCGATATCGATAATCTTATCGAGGCTTTCAAATCCAGAAATACTCTTGAACTTCCCTGGTTTCTCCTTCGTACGCGTGATCTCACGCGCTAAAGCTTTCTTCAATACGCTGTTGACAAGCGAGCTCTTCCCAGAACCCGATACCCCTGTCACGGCCACAAAGCGTCCAAGTGGCACATCCACATCGATGCCACGTAAATTGTTTTCCGCAGCGCCTTCTAAATGGATCCAGCCCTTATCTTCCCTGCGACGTTCGCTTGGAACTGGAATATATTTTTTACCGGCTAAATATTGTCCTGTCAGTGATTTCTTATTCTTCTCCACTTCTTTTGGAGTCCCTGCTGCGATAATCTCACCACCGAATTCACCCGCACCTGGACCAATATCAATCAAGTAGTCCGCAGCACGCATCGTGTCTTCGTCATGTTCTACGACAATTAAGGTATTTCCAAGGTCACGCATACTCTTCAATGACTCGATTAAGCGGTCATTGTCGCGTTGGTGAAGTCCAATCGATGGCTCGTCTAAAATATAGAGCACGCCAGATAGATTTGACCCGATTTGCGTCGCTAAACGAATTCGTTGTGCTTCTCCCCCTGATAACGTTCCAGCAGCACGGCTCAATGTTAAATATTGCAACCCAACATTGCGTAAGAATTTCAAACGAGAGCTTACTTCTTTTAAAATTGGAGCTGCGATTTGCTCATCAGTTTCGGATAAGTTTAAGTCTTTGAAGAAATCAATCTCATCATCTACAGAGAGTGTCAACACTTCACTAATGTTTTTGCCTCCGACTTTGACAGACAACGCCTGTTCATTTAAACGGAATCCATGACACTTCTTACATTCTGATTCGTTCATATATTGGCGCATTTGTTCACGCGTAAAATCGCTATTGGTTTCACGGTAACGACGCTCCACGTTGACGGCTACTCCTTCAAAAGGAATTTCCACATCACGAACGCCACCAAATTCATTTTCATAATGGAACTTAAAGGTCGCATCTCCTGAACCATATAACACCATATTCTTTTGCGACTGCGTCAATTTCTCAAATGGAATATTCATCGGAATCTTGAACTGTTTACAAAATTGTTCCAGCATCGTTGGATAATAGTTCGAACTAATTGGATTCCACGGAACAAGTGCTCCCTCTTCCAATGTTAAGTTTTTATCCGGAACGATTAAATCTAAGTCGACTTCGAGTTTTGACCCTAAACCGTCACACTCCGGACACGCTCCAAACGGCGCATTGAACGAGAAGAGACGAGGCTCTAATTCGCCCACCGTGAAGCCGCAAATAGGACATGAATGGTGTTCACTGAAGAGATGTTCTTCCCCACCAATCACATCGACAATCGCATAACCTTCCGCTAAACGAAGGGCCGCTTCAATCGAATCGAATAGACGTGAACGACTCTTATCGCTCACGACGATACGGTCCACGACGATTTCAATATTATGTTTCTTGTTCTTCTCGAGATTGAATTCTTCAGTAACTTCATGCATCTCGTCATCCACGCGCACACGCACATAACCGTCTTTTTGAATCTTCTCGAAGACTTTCTTATGCTCGCCTTTCTTCTGAACGACAACCGGCGCTAACACTTGAATCTTTGTCTTCTCTGGCATCGCCATGACGCGGTTTACCATTTGTTCCAAGGACTGGCTTTCAATCGGCGTACCGTCATTTGGACAGATAGGTTTTCCCACACGCGCATATAGTAAACGCAAATAGTCATTAATCTCCGTCACCGTTCCGACCGTTGAACGCGGATTGCGTGACGTTGTTTTTTGGTCGATGGCAATCGCTGGACTCAATCCGTCGATACTATCCACGTCTGGTTTGTCCATTTGCCCTAAAAATTGACGTGCGTATGCAGATAGACTCTCTACATAACGACGTTGCCCTTCTGCGTATAATGTATCAAACGCAAGCGAGCTCTTCCCTGACCCCGATAGTCCTGTAATCACGACAAACTGGTCACGAGGAATGCTTACATCAATATTTTTTAAATTATGAGATCGTGCACCATGCACGACAATATGGTCTTTTGCCATTTCTATACCTCTTTTTTAATCGATACCTCTATTGTATCAAACTTTCTGCACGCGAACAAATGTTCTTACAGTTTCACTTCGATTTCTACTGGACAGTGGTCGCTTCCTGTGACATCGCTACGAATGTCGACTTCTTTTAGAAGCGGTGCGAGTGCCTCGGATACGACAAAATAGTCAATTCTCCATCCAATATTTCGTGCACGAGCGCCACCCATGTAGCTCCACCAGCTATACGCCCCTACGGTATCAGGATGTAAGTAGCGGAACGCATCCACTAAGCCGCTTGCGACAACTTGGTCGAATTTCGCACGTTCTTCTTTAGTGAATCCGGCGTTATTCACATTTGTCTTTGGATTCGCTAAGTCGATTTCCTTATGCGCCACGTTCAAGTCGCCACAGAAAATCACGGGTTTTGTCTCTTCTAGCTTCTTGATGTATGCAAGAAAATCATCTTCCCATACTTGGCGGTATGCTAGACGTGATAAATCGCGCTTCGCATTTGGCGTATAGACCGTCACTAAGTAAAATTTCTCGAATTCGGCTGTAATCACACGTCCCTCTTGGTCATGTTCTTCGATGCCGATGCCATAAGTCACCGATAGTGGTTTTACTTTGGTGAAGATGGCCGTGCCAGAATAGCCTTTTTTCACCGCCGAGTTGAAATACACATCATACTCGCTAAACTCCATGCCAAGTTCCACTTGATCTTGTTGCGCCTTTGTTTCTTGTAGGCATAAAATATCTGGATTACTTTCTAATACGTACTCTTGTAGAGCCCCTTTATTTAATACAGAACGAATTCCGTTCACATTCCACGTTGCTAATTTCATTGTTTTCCCTCCATTACGTCCCTTCCATAGTAACAACTCTAGTGTCTTTTTGCGAATAAAAATAACCAGCAGAAAGCATTTCTGCCTTCTTCTGGTTATTTGAGTTTTTCTTTAAATTGTTTCAGTGAACCTTGATTTTCTTCCGGCAAGCATACATAGAAGCTTGTTTGTCCGTTTTCAGATTCGGCATACATCATCCCGCCATGCGACTGAACGATATTTTCGGCAATCGCCAAACCAAGTCCTGTTCCACCGGTTTCTTTGGAACGGGATGCTTCTGCGCGGTAGAAACGTGCAAAGAGTTGTTCCAATACTTCTTTCGAGATTGGATCTCCGGCGTTTCGAACGGCAATCGTAATGACACCATCGTTTTTTAAGACTTCCATCGTGATGACAGAATCTTCGTGGCCGTATTTAATCGCATTTGATAACAGATTGTTAATTACGCGCACCATTTTCTCGGCATCGAGTTCAAGAACGACATCACGGTTATTCGGCAAGACTTCAATCGCCATCTTTCGTTTTTGCGCCTCGAGTTCGAAGTCCGCTGCTACTTGCTCTAAGAAATTCACGATTGGAATATCATTAAGTCTAAGCGGTGCTCCGTTTGGACGAGTTGTCGTATATTCGAATAAGTCGTCTACGAGTAATTTCATTTGCTCCGCCTTCGAATAGGCGATTTCCGCATAACGCTTCGCATCGGCACTCTCGACATTGGGTTGATTCACAATCAGTCCAAGATACCCAAGAATCGATGTCAGCGGTGTACGAATATCGTGCGATACATTTGTAATCAATTCATCCTTCGATTTCTCAATCGCACGTTCATCCTCTAGCGCATTCACGGTCGAATCGACCAAGCGGTTAATCGAGTTTACGACTTGCCCCATATCTCCGGATAAACGGAACGGAATGCGTCGGTCATACTGTCCGTCTGCGATTAAATGCAACTCCTCTAAAATGTGGTTTAACTGCATTTGTTGGTATCTTCGCATCAAGCGCCAATAAGTAAACGCCACTGCAAAAACGACGGATGTAATCGTGAAGATATTTTTGTAGAACGCAATTTGCTCGCGCTCGATATGCCATACTTCACGAGCAGAGAATTCCACAGAAATAAACCCTGGCTCATTAATGAGTTGGCTAACCATCACAAGAATTCCTAAGTATAAAAGGAATACAATACAGAGCGTCACGATTCCTTCTAATACGAGTTCACTGACTTCCTTTGGCGTGAGCGTCAAGAGTGTCGGTTCGTTTTTGACTTTTCGAAGGTGAAGAACTTTTTTATTATTTGTCTTCAATCTTGTAGCCTACTCCCCATACTGTTTCAATGACTTTTTCTCCGCCAGTTGCTTCGGCAATCTTATCGCGAAGGTGGCTTACGTGTACCATAACTGTTTTCGTTGAAACGATACTTTCTTGTTGCCATACCGTTTCGAAGATTTCATCTGCACTAAATACGCGGTTTGGATGGCTCGCAAGTAAGTATAGAATTCCGAATTCTAATACTGTTAACTGAATTTCAGTGCCATCTGTTGTTGTCACTTGGTGAGATTCCTTCTTAATCGTTAAAGGTCCAATCGTAATTTCTTCGTTAGCTGGGCCTTCTTGAGTAATCGTTGAGCGACGTAATAATGATTTCACACGCGCAATGACTTCAAGTGGGTTAAATGGTTTTGTAACGTAATCGTCGGCACCATTTGTTAACCCTTGGATTTTATCAATATCTGTTGATTTCGCGCTTAATAATAGAATTGGCAATTGTGCATTTTCTTTGCGCACTTCATGCACCACTGAGATTCCATCTAAGCGTGGCATCATAATATCCAAGATAATCATATCGATATCTGGATACATTTTTAATTTTTCAAGGGCTTGTTTCCCATCATAGGCTTTTACAATTTCATAATTTTCGTTCTTTAAGTAAATCGTCAATAATTCAACGATTTCGCGATCATCATCTACTACTAAAATTTTCATGAGCATTCCCTCTTTTCATTCTTTTTCTACTTTATCCTATTAAAAATAAACTATTTTTGCTAGTAATTTTTACGATTCTTGACTTTTACTTAATAAATTCCTAAGAAATGGCTTAAAAACGGCCTCCAACACGACCATCACGCGAAGTTTTGTTATAATAAAACACGAAGAACTCTAAAGGAGAATCGTATGACTCAATCACCTAT
>CAKAPS010000074.1:0-8163 GCA_916719965.1 uncultured Streptococcus sp. | reverse complement strand
GGAATCCTAATGCTTCACGTTCAGCCACGAAAGTTTTCGCGATGGTACGAGCCATCTTACGAATACGACCAAGGAATCCAGCACGGTCAGTTGCAGAAATAATTCCGCGAGCATCCATTAAGTTAAATGCATGAGAGCATTTCAATACATAGTCATAAGCTGGGTGCACTAAGCCTTTTTCCATTAATACAGTGGCTTCTTTTTCGAAGTCTGTAAATAATTGCATTAATAATTCAGCATTGCTTTCTTCAAAAGCGTATTTAGAATGTTCATATTCAGGTTGAGTGAAGATATCTCCGTATTTAACATCTCCCGTCCAAACTAAATCATAAACACTCTCCACTTCTTGAATGTATGAAGCAAGACGTTCTAAACCATAAGTGATTTCACTTGTTACAGGGTGACATTCTAGGCCACCTACTTGTTGGAAATACGTAAATTGAGTTACTTCCATTCCGTCAAGCCATACTTCCCATCCTAAACCAGCACAGCCAAGAGATGGGTTTTCCCAGTTATCTTCCACGAAACGAATATCGTGTTCTAATGGGTTGATTCCAAGAGCTTCTAGGCTTCCTAAATATAATTCTTGAATATTTTCAGGAGATGGTTTCATCACCACTTGGAATTGGTGGTGTTGGAATAAACGGTTTGGGTTTTCCCCGTAACGTCCATCTGCAGGACGACGTGAAGGTTCCACGTATGCTGCATTCCATGGTTCAGGCCCAATGGCACGAAGGAATGTATAAGGGCTCATTGTCCCTGCCCCTTTTTCAGTATCGTATGCTTGAAGAAGCAAGCATCCTTGGTTAGACCAATAATTTTGTAATGTTAAAATAATTTCTTGAACACTTAATTTTTTTGCCATAATTGTTCCCCTTTCTATTGTGCATTCACAACTGGATAGAATTCATAAATCACACCAGGAATCACTTCACATTTAACTTCTTTAATCGCTTCATTTTTCGTTTTAAAACCGTACATTGAATGGTTTACACTTGTTTGGAATTGCTCCAACACTTCGTCATCATGACCAATCACACTGACTTTAATCGGCGCTAATGACACCACCTTCAATTGAAAATCTTTGAATTCTGAAGCTGGGATGACCATTGTAAAATCCATACTATTTCCTCCTTTATCTAAATAAAAAAGTCCCTATGTACACAAAAAGCATACATAGGGACGACTAATCGCGGTTCCACCCTAATTTCTTGGTTTAAAACCAAGCTTCATTGTTGATAGACTCAAGTGCGCCACTTTTAATGACCATGATATGGATTCCACCAGCCCATACTCTCTTTGACATTTTATCATTAAAAATCTCACCGTCAACGTCCTATTAATCTTTCACTATAGTACCGATAATTGCTTAAAAAGTCAAGTAAAGACAGCGTTTTGCGCTACTCTTAATCTTGTCCTCTATTCTGCATTAACGTTTCCCATTCGACCATCTGATCTAAGAATTTTTTGCTCTTCAAACGAATGCCCACATACTCTTCCATAATGGTGTCAAACAGGCGTCTTAACTCACTTGTAGTCTCATTCGATAACTGAATAGACCCTATTTGTTTTGGAGAAGAAACAAGAGCTAATTGCCTTGCGACATACAATGCCTTTCTAGACAATTGCATGCGGTACTCGTCTTCATCTAAATGATTCTTGCACAGGCATCCATGCTTCTGAATTGAAAAATCGACTAAGTCAGTACCTCTATTACAAATGACGCAATGTTGCCATTCCACCTCGACTCCATAGTAACGTAGAATCTTGATTTCAAAGAAACGCAAAATCACTTCTGCATCGACTCCATTGTTAATGGCTTCGATAGCGTCCCAAAGCAGTTGGAACACTGTCTTATTCACAATATGGTCATCCATCACCGCATCTGTTAATTGCGTTAAATACGCTAAAACTGCTTGTGCCTTTACATCTTGCAGCACAATCGTTGCGGGTTTAATATCGTGACTATCCTTTAGAAAACTAAAGCCATTTTGATGAATATGCCCAAGAAAAGTCGCTCTTGTTAACACCTGTGTCGCTGCTGTTAATGGATGATTGCTTTGCTGTGCATTTCGTAAAAAGAACATTAACTTTCCGTGGTCTCTCGTCAAAATTTTTACAAGCATATCTTTCTCGCGATACGCCTGCCTCATTAAGACAATCCCATCAAAATAGTGGTAATAATCCATTTGATTCCATCCTAATCTCTATAGTCTGTATCTCGATATCCGTATTCTTGTAAGTTACTCTTACGTTTACGCCAATCTTTTTCAACTTTTACCCAAAGTTCTAAGTAAACTTTATTCCCAAGTAATTGTTGAATATCGCGTCTCGCTCGCGTCCCGATTTCTTTTAAGAGACGTCCACCTTTACCAATAATAATGCCTTTTTGCGATTTTCGCTCAACGATGATATTCGCATACACATGTACTTTATCGAATTCATCTTTTTGCATTTTATCCACTGTTACAGCCACTGAGTGAGGAATTTCTTCCTGTGTTAACTGTAAAATTTTCTCACGAATCAATTCTGAAACGACAAAGTACTCAGGGTGATCTGTGATTTGGTCTACTGGATAATATTGTGGACCTTCTGGAAGTGCGTTAATGAGCCCTTCCATTAGTTCGTTCACATTATTCCCTTGTAGTACTGAAATTGGGAACACTCCTGCAAAATCAAGTGCATCTTTATAACTTTCGACACGTTCTAATAGCACTTCTGGAGTTACAAGGTCAATCTTATTTAATACTAAGAAAATCGGTGTCTTAATCCCTTTTAGCTTTTCAATAATGAAGTCGTCTCCTGGTCCACGTTTTTCACTAACGTTCACCATAAATAAGACCGCATCTACTTCTTTTAATGCAGAATAAGCACTCTTCACCATGAATTCTCCGAGTTCATGTTTTGGTTTATGAATCCCTGGAGTATCTAAGAACACGATTTGAGCATCATCTTTCGTATAAACCCCTTGAATTTTATTTCTTGTTGTTTGTGCCTTGTCAGACATGATTGCAATCTTTTGACCAAGCACATAGTTCATAAATGTTGATTTTCCGACATTAGGGCGACCTACAATCGCCACAAATCCTGATTTAAATGGTTTTGTCATACTCTCTCCTTAAAAATGAATCCATTTTGGCAAAATAATGATCATTGCAATAACTACTGTAAAACTAGCGCTGAGTAACACTCCACCAGCTGCAATATCTTTTGCCTTCTTTGCTTCAATATGATATTCCTTTTTCACTAGTAAATCGACTAAATTTTCAACGACGGTGTTTAAGATTTCCATGAGAAACACAATGAAAATACACAGTAAAATAAAACACCATTCGACTGCTGATAAACCAGAGAAAAAACTAATTATAATCGCTAGCCCTGCAATGCAGAGATGCGCCTTCATGTTTCTTTCTTCTTGAATTACTGTTTTGATACCATCTATGGCATGCTTTAGGGACGTCAAAAAGTTAGAATTCTTTTCTGTTTGTTTATGCGTCATCACGTTTCAACCCATATGCTTCTAGGATTTCTTTTTGCAATCCTGTCATTTCAGCTTCCTCTTCTTCTGTTTGGTGATCATAACCGTTTAAGTGTAAGAAGCCATGTAGTGCTAAGAATCCAAGTTCACGTTCAAGCGAATGTCCATAGTCTTCTGCTTGTTCCTTTGCACGGTCTAAAGAAATAACGATATCTCCAATAGAAGTTACAAAGCTATCGTCCTCTTCCATAATGGACTTCATACTTTCAAAGTCATCATCTGAATCATCTAACGCAAAACTAATCACATCTGTGACTTTATCAATATTTCTAAACTCACGGTTGATTTCACGAATACGTTCGCTAGAAATAAATGAAATACTGCATTCTTTGTTTTCAGGGATTTTTAAGTAATTCGCAGCAAAACTAACTACACTATGCACAAGTTCTTGATGGCTTTCTGGTACTACTTCTGTTTCATCGATAATTTCAATAATCATATTAAAAACTCCTTTTTTAGCATCACTAATATTGTAACAAACTCCCTACATTATTGGAACTTTGACGGTCTTCAAAGTCTATCTTTTACAAAAAAGAACTCCCCTCAACTAATTCAAGTTGAAGGGAGATAACTCTTAAGATTGTTTTTTAGGAAGTTTTGGATATTCAATTCTTGAATGGAATGTTCCGTTTAGTGAAGCCACGATATTCTTTTCGATAATCGCTAACTCTTTCAACGTAATATCACATTCAACAAATTGCCCGTCCTCCAAGCGATTCATAATAATCGAATGTACTAAGTTTTGAACTTTCTCAAGCGTTGGTTCTTTCATCGCACGAGTCGCAGCCTCAGCGCTATCCACGATATTGATGACCGCAGATTCTTTTGTTTGAGGTTTAGGACCTGGATATCTGAAATCTGCCTCATCCGCATCTGGATTGTCTTTTAAAGCTTCTGCATAGAAATATTTCATCAACGTTGTACCGTGGTGTTCCGCACAAATATCAATCAATGATTGTGGTAATTGATGTTGTTTTAGGATTTCTACCCCTTTACGAACGTGATCAAAAATAATCTCTTTCGATTCATATGGTCCAATCATCTTATGAGGGCTTTCCATATGCGCTGGTAAGTTCTCGATAAAGAAGAACGGATGCTCTGTCTTACCAATATCGTGATAATAACAAGCTACTCTCGCCAATTGTGAATCCCCGCCAATTGCTTCCACACAGTTGGCTGAGATATTTGCCACCATCAAACTATGATGATAAGTTCCTGGAGCTTTTGTAATCAACTCTTTTAACAACGGTTGATTTGGATTTGATAATTCTGCCCATAATAATACGGAACTATCCTCGAATAAATACGTAAAGTACGGCATCAAGATAACAGGAATCAGGAATGATAAGAATCCACTCACTGCCGCAAACACGAATAACCACGCCGATTGCGTTGATACCAAATCATAATTACTAAAGAATACGAATGGAACCATTAGTGCTAATGGAATAATGATTTGTAATAGTAATTGTTTAAACCACGATAAATCTTTCCAGTAAACCTCTTGAATCGCTCCAAGCCATGCTGCGAGTGAGAAGTAAACAGTCGTTAACGCGATTTCGGTGTTAATACTATCGCTACCAAACATATACCAGACGAGTATTGGATAAACTAACATCGCAATAATCGTAAAATAAAACTTCGATGTTAACTTATAGATGATATAGATAAATCCAGCAATTGGGAATACTATACCAATATAATCAATTCCACGATTTTGTAGGAATGATAAGATTTTAAGTAGGATGGCCCCAATCGTAAATACAACTGAGAAAACAGTCAGTTCATTAACGCGTGTATCCCACTCTTTGCTCGATGCTCCCACTTTGAAACGGAACGAGAAAGCTAATAATGATGCAAATAAAATCGTTAAGAAGATTAAGTAACTATACAATTGATGGTAGTTACTTGAGTTGCCATCGATACCTAATAATTTTAGAAGACGTAAATCTTCTTGAGTAATGATATGCCCTTCTTGAATCAACACTTGCCCTTGTAAAATACGGACTGGTGAAACACTTTGTTTGGCATTTTCTTTAGCGCTATTGGTTGCATCTTTATCTACGACATTATTGACAACGATACTATTCGTTAACAGTTGTCCAAGCATTTCACGTTCATTATCTGTAAATCCTCCGTTAAAGAGCGATTTTTTAGCTGCTTCTTGTGCTTGAAGCAAATTGGATTCTGTAATGGAATGATCCATTTGGTCTTGAATTGCATTTTCGATTGCAGACTCATAACTATCCAATTTATCTGAACTTACAGAAAGCAATTGAACAATGACGCTATCTGGAATATACAATGCAAAATCACGAATCGCTTTATTTTCAGATTCTAAACTCTTCTTAAAATAAGTAAGTCGATCTTGAATCGTTGCTACTTTTGTTGATACTTCACCAGAAGTCGTAGTTGTAGAATCAGTTGCAAAAATTTCGCTTGAAGCTTTTGCTGCGACTGTCTTAATCGCTTGGAAAAATTGTTTCACTTTGTCGATTTGTTGTTGCTCGCGATTTTGATCAAATACATAAATATCACCAACACCATCCATCGCCATCTGCTGATTCTTTTCAGTCTGTTCTTTATCCTCTACAGTTCTTGGCGCGCGGATTGTTTCTTTTGCAACTTGATTTAATTCAAATGAATAAGAGGTTGGTTTGACATTACTCCATCCCAATATTAATAAGAATAGGAATGTAACACCTAATAGTGCAGGTAAATAGAAAATCCCTAATGATTCTTGAAATTTACGGAGCTTTTGTCTCACTTTCTTCACCTCGTTCCTTCTCAGTACTATTAGAAGCTGAGTAGGCATTAATAATTTCTGATACAATCGGATGACGTACAACGTCTCCGGCATCAAATTCTACAAAGGCAATACCATTGATTCCTTTTAGTTTACGTTCAGCATCTAAAAGACCACTGGCTTGATGTCCTTTTGGTAAGTCAATTTGCGATTTATCTCCATTGACAATCATTTTCGAGCCAAATCCTAGACGTGTTAAGAACATCTTCATTTGCGCTCTTGTTGTATTTTGAGCTTCATCTAGAATGATAAATGAATCTTCTAATGTACGCCCACGCATATACGCTAGTGGTGCCACTTCGATGACGCCTCGTTCTAGAAGACGATTTGTGTGCTCCATACCGTATACGGTATATAAAGCATCGTATAACGGACGTAAATATGGATCCACTTTTTCTTTTAAGTCCCCTGGTAAGAACCCTAAATTTTCACCGGCTTCAACGGCTGGACGTGTCAAAATGATTTTCTTCACTTCGCCTTTTTTTAACGCTTGAACAGCCATCACTACGGCTACGAATGTTTTACCAGTTCCGGCAGGCCCAATACCAAATACCACATCCGTTTTCTTAATCGCATGAATGTATTGTTGTTGACCATACGTTTTGGCACGAATCGCTTTTCCCGCAAATGTGCGTCCGATTTCTTCGTTATATAAATTAACAAAGTAATCCAAAGTCCCACGTTTGGCCATCTTTACAGCTGTAATGATATCAGTTTTTGAAATACTGATTCCACGTGCAATTAAGTCTTGAAGCTGATTCAGCAGTTCTTTTACTTGCGAAACAGTCTCTTCTTCTCCAGTAATAAAGAGTTGCTCCCCACGATGGGTAATTTGTACTTGGAATGAATCTTCAATAAAACGAATATTCTGATCTTGAGAACCAAATAATTGAATTAATTGAGGATTATCGCTTAATTCAACACTTGCTTTAAAGGTTTCTTTTTCCAATCAGTTATCCTCCAATCCACACTTATTTATTTAAGTGTGCTTTTACTTGTTCTTTAATGACATTACCGTCTGCTTGCCCTTTAAGAGCTTGCATTACGGCACCCATTAATTTACCGAATTCTTTTTGTGTTGTTGCTCCTACTTGTTCAGCAATTTCGGCAATTTTCGCTTGAACTTCTTCTAGTGAAAGTTGTGCTGGTAAGTATTTCTCAACGATTGCTAATTCGCCTTGTGTTTTTTCAACTAATTCTTGGCGGCCTGCTTTTTCAAATTCAACAATAGAATCACGACGTTGTTTTGCTTCGCGAGATAAAATTGTCAATTCTTCCTCAGGTGTTAAATCTGATTTTTTGTCAATTTCAGCAGCTTGAATCGCTGTTTTAATCATACGTAATACAGCTAATGTTTCTTTGTCTTTTGCTTTCATCGCTGTTTTGATATCGTTATTAATTGTTTCTTTTAATGACATTATAATCGCTCCATTCTTTTAATTTCGTTTGATTGATAAAAAAAGACTGGGACTAATAGCCCCAGCCTGACATAGTCTATGATACACAGAGTTGACTAGAACTTGCGTTTACGAGCTGCCTCTGATTTTTTCTTACGTCTTACACTTGGTTTTTCATAAAACTCACGTTTGCGAGCCTCTTGTAAAGTTCCGGTTTTAGAAACAGTACGTTTGAAGCGACGAAGAGCATCATCAAGTGATTCGTTTTTACGAACAACTGTTTTTGACATATCCTATTCCCTCCCTCCGAGCAATAAAAAGTAACTGTTTTCTTTTGAATAGAATAACCAAACAAACGAAATGTCCTTTTTTTATTATAGGAAAGGTTCCATAAAATGTCAATCAACTTTACTAAGGTTCTT
>CAKAPS010000073.1:0-8380 GCA_916719965.1 uncultured Streptococcus sp. | reverse complement strand
ATCGCCCTCTGGGGACATCTTCATAGTGATGATAGTAAAGGCATCGGATTGAGCCTAGGTCTCAATCCTACCAAGCCTCAAAGAGCCACAGGAGAATAAATTCTCTTGTGGCTCTATTTCGCATTGGTTGCTTTGGCTTTACTATTCTCACTATAGAGTCCCCGAGGGCTTTTTTAAGCCAACGAAACTGCTTTGAATCAATAGATTTTATTTATTTGCTTCAACAGCACGGGAGAGAGTGCGTTTCGATGGGGTGCGGAGCTAGGGATGAGCAGGGCGTTACTCTCTGAGGCTTGTGAGAGGGACGAGTCATGTCGGTGCTTGCCTTCCGGTCTTGGAACTTCGACTACGGAGTGTGTGCTTTGGGAGGGGTGTGTGCTGGGAGGGTTGGTGCTGATTAGGTTGCAGCGGAAGGTTTTGTGGAAATGGAATGCTCCTTAAAAAGGATAAATTCGCGAGGGAATAGGCGGAAAGCGCAAGAAATGGTATAATATGGGAATAAAGTAACTAATTAGAGGTAATAAATGAATCAACTGTTTAGAAATTTTATTTCAAAAGAGCGAGTGAATAGTTTTCGTGAGTTGACGAAGACGCTCGTGAAAATGGCGGGGACCGATGAAGTGGTGCCTGAAGAGGATGAAAGTGTGCCTTGGGTTCCGTCAATCCTAGGATTAATTTTCATATTATGGCTTTCTTCTAGTGATTGGCTCAAAAGTGTGACGCAACCGCTGATTGATCAATTTCCACTACTTTCGTTATGGCCGTTAGCGTTTCTCTTTGTCTACCTTCCGATTTTAAATGGGTTGGATGAGTTATGGAAACAACCGCAGAGAAAACGGGACTTACAGGAGTTAATGGCGATTGCCAAACGTGCGGTGGCCGTTTTAAAAGAATATGACTATGACAATTTAGATGACGTGGTTGACGCAGAAGTGGTCATCGACGAATACACCGAGCGATACGGATTATAGGAGGCCTGGGATGAGATTATGGCATGAGGACTTGATTGGGCATCTTCCGCGTCCGCAACTCTTGGGGCAGCACCGCGAATGTTGTGCGCTTAGAGGCAATGGCTGGGGCAAGAAGCATGCGACGGTGGACTATGTGTTTTCATATAGCCCGTATGTGCTGTATCAGTACCATACGTTGATTATGGATGAAATGGAGCGCCGTGGTTACAATGTGACGCCGCAGTGGAAAGAGGCTTCGTATCGTGGAAAGATTTGTCCGCCGTATACCGAAGTGAATGAATGTGCGTGGACGAGTCCGTTATACAAAGAGCACGATGATGCGTATTACAAAGAATGTATTGAAAATTTAGCGCAAAAAGGAATTATCCTGGAAGGAGAAAATCATGTTTAGACTTCTATTGAAAGACGTTGCGACGAAAAAAATGTTAGTGAACTTCCGCGAGTTGACAAGCTACTTAATGAAAGAGGCGGGAATGGATGAGGAACTGCCGGAACTAGTTGACAAAACGGCAACCATCAAAATGATTGCGGGGATGTTTTTATTTATCCTAGTGATGCGTACGGGGATTTTATGGAAACCACTTGAGTTTATGGTAAACAAGGTTGCCGGAGAAGGGAATGTGATTTTTCTACTCTTACCATTTGTTTCTTTGTACTTGTTTTTAGGATTCTTTTTTCTTCTGTACCGAATCTGGTCTAAAAAAGTACTGACACGTAAACTTGGTGAACTGATTCCAATTGCGGAACGTGCGATTGCAACGCTTAAAGCAGCTGGACGCGACGACTTAGAAGAGGACATTGAAGACGCAGAGTTTCTGATTGAGGATTATAAGAAGAGATTCGGGTTCTAGGGAGGAATAGACTTGGGAAAAAGGATTAGTGAAGAAGAAATCACTCAATTACGGACACGAATTGCCAAAAAAATACAGAGGAGAAAGACCCCGGTAGCATTACCACCTGGAAGAAAACTCGCCAGAAGGATCCTTTCCGATGGAGAAATATTCATGGTGGCGCTGTTAATCGTCACACTGTTTCCTCTTAGAGTATGGTTCGCCATGAGCTCCTATTCTTTTGCAGAAAGAAATACGGGTTTGTTAACGATATGGAGAACAGCAATCGTCTTGTTCTTTGTCTTTCGTTGGATACGAAAAAGACTATATAAAAATGAAGTGGAGAGTTTATTGAAAATGAAGAATTCAGATGTTGAGGCAGAGCTAATTTCTGAAGAAAGTTATCCACAAGAAAATCAACCGTACGAGCAGGAAATGCCACCCCGTTGGAATGCAGAAAAGATTGCATTTGGAGTGGAGGCGCCGGTCAAAAAACAACATACGCTATTGGAGCTATTAATCCCGACAAAAGTCTCTCAAGAGGAACTCTTAACACTCCGTCAACTGATTGTGGATGATTCATCTGGAAATCCTGAGGAGAAAGCATCGTTACCGAAAGGCTGCTCGGAGGATTGGAATGAAGACTTTCGGTTTTTTGGAGTGCTGATTTTCTGGATTTTATGCCTTTTTGCGTTTGGAATGATTTTTGTATTGGCATTGATTGATCAATTGGATCATGCTTTGATCCTCCTATGGCAGAATTTCTGGATAGGGTTCGTCGGTCTGTTTATTTGTTGGATGGGATGGACCGTCTCTTACTTTATTCGAGGACGACACTTAAGACAATTGTTAAATGTGGCTTGCGCAGATATTTCTGCCTATAAGGATGTTCCTTGGGACAATATTCCAGAGCCTATCAAAGCGCTCTACGATTACGTGCTGTTTTTACGAATCAAATATGGAGTGTAGGGAGGAACAGTATTGAGCAAGAGAGTTAGTGAAGAAGAAATTACGCAGCTCAGGAAATTGACGGAACAGGTAGAGCGTGAGAATGAACAGTTTGAAGTGCCGCCACCTAGCAAAAGAAAGGTAAGAAACTATCTCTTTATCACACAATGTGTAATGGTCGTTATTCTTTGTTTTGCGTATTTTCCGTTATTTCTACTTGGAATAGGGATGAGTATCATAACCTTTACTGGGGATTTCATACGATATATGTTTTTTGCATTTTTTGCAGTTGGCCCCTTGTTTATCGTTATATGGGGGATTCCGCTCACAGTATTCTTTATTTGTCGGTATATTAGAATAAAAGAGTATAAAGAAGAAATGAGAAGCTTATTTAAAATTATTAATCAGGAATTGCATGTTCGAAAACATCTTGAGGATGAGGAAATATCAGTAGAGGCAAAGACTTTGAGAAATCTCGTAAAGGGTTTAAGAAGAGAATATGACATAGAAGAATTTATGTGATGAAAAGGTACAAACTGTCGGGATTAGGGGGATATATGAAAAAGAAAAAAAGGATTGAAGAAATTCAGCTGGCACGACTAAGAGAATTGCTAATTGAAGCGATTCGAGAACGTTCAGGGAAAGTTGTTGCACTCCCTAGTCCTTCAGTGATGCCAATGGTTATAAAAAATATTTTAATACTATACTTGATGATATTAACTGTATTCATCTTCTTGTTTGCTCTACCAAGTTTTGCTATTTGGTTTCAGGAGTTGATTACACACCCTTTTAAGTTCTTACAGGAACAAATTGAGTTTAATCCGTTCTTTAGAACTGAGCTCTTCCTTTTAATGATTATCTTTGTATTTTCTCTATGGGAACGTAAGGCTTTTAAAGCAGAGCAGGCACAGATTTTACGAAGAGCGAAAGAAGAAGTTTTAGAATGGCAAAATTTCGCTGATGAAGAACTTCCAAACAGTGTGAAAGAACTGAAGCAATATTTATCTGGAAATGATGATGCGTTCAACATCGAAGAGTCACGTGAACCGGGTATAAAGTCATTATTACGATTATTTCATAGAAACGTTTCACAAGAAGATATTACTGAACTACGCCAACAGCTTGTGACCATTCTATCTGAACGACAGCAAGATGTTTCAAAGTTACCAACAGGTATGCCGAACCTTTTTGTTAGTATCGTGCGAATGATATTACTGTGCATTTGTGGGGGGGTCACTTTGCTAATCATCAGGTTATTCATTACATCTTACTATGAGGCCGTCATCACTCTTATTTTCTTAGGAATTCCTATAGTTATGCTTTGGATGTTCTATTTTGAGATTTCTTCTAGTGTTCATGAAAAACGTAAAATAGCTTTTGATAAACTGTTTGAGATTGCTCGTGCAGAAGTTGCAATGGTTAAGGATGTTGCTGTGGAGGATGTTCCAGAAGAAATCAAGCAGCTTCAAAGATTTATAGAAGTGTTAGAGTCGAAATATCATATACAGGGAGATGCGAAATGAAATTATTTAGAAAAGGGATCAGACAAAGACGATTAACGCGGATGCGGGAATTGCTAAAAGAAGTGATGATTGAAAATGATAGTGAGAATGAGTTGCCACAGGATGGAAAAAGCGCCAGAGTTCTTGTTCTTGTGGTAGAAATCATCATCATAACAGGACTGCTTACCCATCCAAATGTATTGGAGTCTGGAGAAGCTTTCATGCTGATGGGGCTTATTTTCCCGCCGTTTTTACTTTTTGGGATTTTACTAGGAATGGGTACTTTACTCCTCATTATAGGGGTCATTTATTTGTTTCGTTATTTCAGGGTAGAGGCCAGTTATCAAGAGTTTGAGATGTTATATGAACTCGCTTCGGAAGAACTTTCCGTATACAAACAAGAGCCACTGATTCCAATGAGTGAATATGCTGAAAGACTTAAGTACTACATGGAAGATTTGCGATTAGAAACAGAAGTAAAGAATGACAGGTTAAGTAAATAAAATTTGGGGAATAAAAGATGAAAAGAAGATTTGAAGAGGAAAGAATCCATCGACTACAACAATTGGTCAATGAAGTCTTAGGCCTATCTGGCAAGAAAAATCAACAGGTTAGAGTGCGGGGATACAGATATATTCCAAAGATACTCTTTACCATTTTAATGATAGTTGAAATCGATAATATATGGTCATTAAATAGGAAAGTAGAAGGAATTTTTCATTTCTTGCAAGTATGGTACGAAGGGAACCAATACGCGGTGAAGTATGCGCTGGAATATGTTAAAAATGAACCTTATATTATCGTAGTTCTACCAATTGTGATGCTTCTTGTATATTTCTTGCAAGTGCGTCTTCAAAAGCTAGATGTGAAAGCAGTGATTGCAAGAGCGGATGAAGAGCTCGCGAAATGGGAACGCACTCCATCTGCGGAGATTCCGCATGCTGTAAAGGCATTAAAATATCATTTAGAGGAGTTACGATTAGACTACGATTTATCATAGAATTTTAAAAAGGATTGTTGTTAAAAAATGAGAGATTTTAGAACGGAAGAACAGCGAGAGATACCCAAATCTTACTACAAACTTTCTGAAGATCAGCTGAGTAGATTAAAGACGCTTCTAGATAGAGTAGTAACCAAAGAGAATTTAGATATAACCGTTCCATATACGGATGCGAAGAGACGGAAAGTAGCCTCGATGTTGTTGGCGTTTTTTGCAATCATTTTATTACTGACTGGTTTTGGGACCGTCATTTTAATCTTGCCTGCGATTATTATGCCGCCTTTACTGTATTTTGCCTTTGTGATAATTGCCATTCTTTATTTATGGCTTATCTGGGGAATCCCCATTTTAGGAATTCTTTTTTGCAACGGATTTATTCGTTTCTCTAGACAAGAAGAAACAAACACATTTGTCACTGTTGCTTATACAATTCTTTCTCAATATGAGGTTGTGCATCGAAGTTCTCTTTCGCAGGACGCTTTACTGTTAAAAAATTTTATGAGTGCTTTGAAGAAAGATGCTGAATCTAGTCAAAAGAACGAGAGAAGAGAAGATTTCAGAATCAGTCGATTAAAACAACTATTGCGAGAAATAAATCCAAC
Source organism: uncultured Streptococcus sp. (assembly GCA_916719965.1). Lineage (GTDB taxonomy): Bacteria > Bacillota > Bacilli > Lactobacillales > Aerococcaceae > Granulicatella. The sequence goes on along the minus strand of CAKAPS010000073.1, from coordinate 2,527 downwards.
AAGAAAGGATTTACCAGAATCAGAATGGGGAACTTCTAAACTTGCGCTCAAATGGGTTGTGCTCGCGAGTAGCATTTTATCTTTAGTGCTTGGATTGCGTTTTTTGTATACTTATCTTGAAAAAATTCCGACAATAATAGTTTTTGTTTGGTTCATCCTGCCATTTCTAGGGGTGCAGGTAGGAATTATCATTATTTATCTATGGCTGCTTCAGTTCCAGAAGAAGAAAGCAAGACAAGAGCTTACGGAATTGTTACAGGTCGCAACAGCGGAAGCAAAAAGAATCAAGAAACAACAGTTAGAACTCTCAGCAGAATTAACGCAAGAATTGGATGATTGTATGTATGAATTAAGGGAATCATACGGAATGACTGTTTAAAAAGAATCTTTGGGGATAAAAGATACAACCTTTGAACGTCAGGAGGAATGACAATGAAAAAGAAACAGAAAGTGAAGGAACGCAATGTAAGACAACTGCGCCAGTTGATTGAAGCAGTGACCGAGCAAAATGGGGAAGAAGGCACACTACCAATGAGTTTGTACCCGTTACGCATATTTATAACCATCCTTAGCGTTGCAGGAGTGGTGTTCGCAGTGGCGTTGTTAGGACGCGCGCTTTTAGTCGAATCGGACTTCTTTCCAGCGCTCGGATTGGTGTTTTCGACGGGGGATTCAGAGGCTCTCTCACAAGTAAGCAAGGTCTTCTTTGGCCTGGTGCTTCACTTTGCTATCCTGTTTGCCATCTTAGCGGTCATTCTCTACTGCTGCCACAGATCCGTTCGTTTGGAATGGAAGAAGCTCGTGGCTCGTGGAAATGAAGAAGTGGCAACGTGGAAAGCCGCACCAAGAGAAGCCAGCCGTGAAGCCGTTGAAGCGCTAGAGGCATATTTACAAGAAAATGCACCGCTTGGCAAACCTTCTAAATTGAAGGAAACCGTACAAGCTACCGTTACGAGTGTCGGCACTGCGATGGAAAAGGTGAGCAAAGAACACGAAGCGAAGAAACGTCTCACAAGCGTCGAATCTTCACGAGTTCGCGCCTTAAGAAGACTATTGAAGCTTGTCTTGAAGATAAACGGACGAGGAGAACAGCTTCCAAAAAGCTCGTATTGGCTTCGCATCTACGTCCTGATTACGGTCGCCATTGCGGGCATCGTCATCGGATTAGTATCTGGATTCTTTACGTATTTGAAACTTTTCATCGCCTGCCTAGTGACGTTGCAATTGAACGTCGCGATTGGATATCTTGCCTTCATTTGGCCACTAGCCCTTATCTGGTCCTTACCGATTGTCGTCTTCGTTGCAGTCTTAGCTTGGCACCGTAGAGAAACGTTTAAAGAATGGAAAGAACTATTGGCACTGGCAGACCGCGAAGTCGAAGAGTGGAATCAAACCACAGCCGTACCAGATGAAGTGGCAGAGTTACAAAAATTTTTGAAAAAAGCACATAAGTACTATTAGGAGGACATTATGAACTATAAAAAAACGATTTGGCAGTCTCAAACGACAAGACTGCGTGAACTCATTCGCATTGTAAACCGTAGAAGCAAACAACCTCGCGTCCTGCCAAGAGATAATCGTCAGGTTCGACTCTTTTGTATGCTCTTCTTTGGAATCATCACGCTCTATACGATTATGTCGACAGGCTTCCTGGCGGCCATCCTTGGCTCAATCTACATGCTCTTTTCAAGAAAATCCTCAACAGTCATGGACCGGATGTTACCGTACTGGTGGATGCCGATTTTATGGGTGGCATTGATAGCGATTTTCATCCTCATTCTCTGGCTAGCGCGTCGTTCGCTTGTAAAAGAAACACTCTTCTTACTCGAACACGCTAAAGACGAAATCGCGCGCCAATATGAAGCAGGCAATGGCGTTGTTTCACAAGAAGTCATCAATTTAGAAAATTACGTCGAAGACTTACAACGGAATTACCGGTTCTAAGGAGGAAGTAGATGCTTATTTTAGGATATCCAAGAAGACTCGCAGTGAATCAAAAAGAAGTGAAGGAAGTGCGCACCGTTGCCGAGCGACTCGTAACGGAAAGCGGCATTCCTGCCGAATTTCCAGAAGAAACGAAACGCGGGGTGTTCCTATCGCTCTTACTCGGAGTCGTATCGATTATCGCAGCGCTCCTAGTGGCAGGACTAGTCTATCTATTTGTTGAAATCGGTGGAAACATTGTCGGATTCGTACAAGTCGTTGGGATTTTGGCATTTGGTTTTTCCGCACTACTCATGATTTGGTCGGTGTTACTCATTATCACAGTCATTTTATATCGCCGCGAGCAAAACAAGCGCTGGCAGGAACTGTCTGCGCTGCTGGACATTATCGATGAAGCCATCATCGTGTTACGCGAAGAAGACCGCAGTTATTTAGCATTGGAATTAAAACGCGCCGAACGACTCGTGGACCGCTACAATGACGTCCGCCGCGTCGTGACATTGGTGGAACGTGTTTAAGGAGGAGAACCATGGATTTACAAAGAATTCGATACAGAAAAAATGAAGCACAAGAGTTTCGCGCA
>CAKAPS010000072.1:0-8438 GCA_916719965.1 uncultured Streptococcus sp. | reverse complement strand
TAATAAACGTGTAAAAGGAGGAATCCCTATGAAAAAATCAATTTCTTTGATTATAGTCGCATTGGTTTTAGCTGGCTGTTCATTTTTCCAAAAGAAAGAAGACACAACCACTCAAGCACAAACGACGACTACTCAAAGCACAACAACAACGAAACAAACAACGACAAGTACTACTGAAGCTCCAACGACAATCGTTGCAACAACTGCTGAAACACAGCACGCAACGGCTCCCGTTCCAAAGACTGTATCTACTGAAAAAGTAGCCGTTCCTGCCGAAGCGCCTGCTCCTTCATCCATGGATATCCAAGCGATGAAACAAGGGGACTTCCGTAGCGTAGCCGGAACATGGAGAAACTCTGCTGGATGGGAATTCCACATTGATAAAGATGGAAATATTACTTCTGGTGGAAAAACATTCAAAGTCGGTATTACCGAACAACAATTCCAAGAAGGACTTCTGAACTGGATTATGGTTCCAGAAGGCAATGAAAATGCATTTGTGGGTGGTGCAGTCTTCTCATTCATTCCTAAAAATGTAGAACTCACTTATGGTGTCATGTCTGGTGACAAAGACCAATCTGACATCTCTAAAGACCGTATTTATGGTACTCAAACCGTAACAGATGGTAAAACAATCAAAGCAATGATGTACTATAAAGTCGATTAACAGATAAAGCACTGTAGTTAATTACAGTGCTTTCATTTGTATAAAAAATAACGGATACCTCCTATTGGAAGTATCCGTTTTTAGTTACGGTTCACTAATGAATAAAATTTCTAGCAATCGTCCTCTTAATTCATCGTCTTCATGATGTAAGATGTTCATAATTTCATTCGCATTTTTAGCACCCACTAATCGACGATATAAGAAATCTTTTGTTACATATGGAAGATTCGCATTCTTGAGTACTTGGAAGAACGCTTCATTGCGGTTGACCGTTTGTTTTTCGCCAACAGTAAATTCAACAGTTGCGTTGTTATTTTCCAATTCAACCACAACTGCATGGCTTCCTTGGACATGAACGCGGTGGATTCGGTTTTCTGGAAGGATTCCAGTTTCCCCTTCGACAGATAACTGAATCGCTCCTAACTTCCAATCAACAGATAATGTCGTTACACAACAAGCTCCATCTAAGTCTTCCACCATTTCGAATGAATGATGAGTTCCTGGGAAAACATACCAGTCGATGACTTCAGGTAAATCCACACCCATTTTCACACCAGAACCATCGAGTGGCACAATTGCTCCTTCTTTAGCAAATACAGGAATCGATTCGATATCTCGATAAATATCAAGAACGACATCTCCTGTGTACTCTCTTCCAGTGAAGAAGTCGTACCATTTTCCTTCAGGGAACCAGACTTGTACTTTAGCAGATTGGTAATCCTTATTCATCTGTTCTGTGATTGGAGCGACCATTAACTCGCTACCGAAGAAGTATTGATTTGGCACATGGTAACTTTCTTCATTTTCTGGATAGAAGTAATACATCGGACTCACAAGAGGTGCCCCCTCTTCATGCGTTGCCACATTCATCGTGTAAAGATATGGAAGCAATTGATGTCTTAGACGTAAATAATGCTTCATAATTTCTGCTGTATTCTTCGTAAAGAACCATGGCTCCTTACTGTTAAATGGACTTCGCGAACTATGAAGTCGTGTAATTGGACTAAATACGCCATATTGTAACCAGCGAATTTGTAATTCTTCATCATAATAACCGCGCATATGTCCACCAATATCATGACTCCACCAGCTATAGCCAATATTAGAAGCTGTCGATGTGAAATAAGGTTGGAATTGAAGAGATTCCCAAGTCACAATCGTGTCTCCAGAAAATCCAACTGGATAACGATGGCTTCCAGGTCCTGCATAACGAGACAAGATTAATCCGCCATCTTCTCTCTTACAATTATCGACAAAATGATAGTGGTTCAATAGCCATAATGGATCTTGTACCCCTTGAGTTCCTTGTTGCCAATCAATCCACCAGAAATCAACGCCTTGTTCTTCTAATGGATAATGCACATCTTTAAAGTAAGATTCTCTAAAGCGTGGATCTGCAATATCAAAAATCGCAGGTTCTTCGCTTGCTGCATCTAATCCTAGACGTTTGGCAACAGCTGGATATGCATCCTCATAGGCTCGAATACCATCGGCTGGATGAACATTCAGAGAAAGTTTTAATTTCTTATCATGCAGTTTCTTCAATAATTTTTCTGGTTCTGGAATAAGTTCTCGGTTCCAAGAATATCCTGTCCACCCACTACCAAAGCGTTCTGGAATCTTCGTGATATGCCAATCCATATCTACCACGCCCACCGCAAGCGGTACTTGCTCATCTTCGAAACGTTCAACGAGACTTAAATACTCATCAGCAGTATACGGCCAATAACGGCTCCACCAGTTTCCTAAGGCATAACGTGGTAATAATGGAGTTGCGCCTGTTAGATGGTAGAAGTCTCTGATCGCTCCTCTATAGTCATGGCCGTAAGCAAAGAAGTATAGATCCACTTCACTTTCTTTTTTGATAAAGCCTTCTTTTTCGTCACTGATAAATCCATTCGAATCATCTAAAACGGCATAACCACTCTTACTAATAATCCCGTCTTCTAGTTCTGTTTCTCCGTCCGCCTGGTCAAGGGTACGCGTCGTCCCTTTTAAGGTTTCGATGGGTTCACCAAAGTACCATCGGCTTCCGTAAATAGCGAATTGACCCTTTAATTCAATAAATAGATTTTGATTGTTGAATTCGCCTTTGTTATAGCGCAAACGGAAGAACTTCGTATTAATATCTAATAGCTCTGGTGTTTCTGTTGCTTCTAACTCTACTTCACCAAAGTCTCTGTTTTGGATTAATTGCGTCTGTCTATCTTCGAACTGCCCATTTTTTGAATATTCTAAACGAATGAGTTTATCCGTTAGAACGCTGATACGATAAAAATCTCCTTTAAAAATTTTCATCTTGCGTACCTCCATTGTTTAATTTATATGCCTTCTCAAACATTTTACTCGTTACTTTTACATTTAACAATGCCCAGAGCGCAAAGCCACCAAAAGTAAAAACGTAAATCGCGGTCAATAATCTCTCTGGCGTATTCACACTCATGAACACCACTGCGCAGTTAAATAGAATTAATAAAATTGCACGTAACGGATCTAAAATACAAACGAAAAAGCTATTGATAACACTGGCTTTTAAACTATTTTCAAATAATCCAACATACGGTAAAAGAATGACTACTCCCAATATCGCAAGCATTCCAAATGGCGCAAGAAGTAACAATCCATATCCATTCAAGAAGTTTGTATTCGAAAAAATACTGTAGTTCAAAAATAATAGAACAGAGAGCACCACAAGAGATGCCCAAATAACAGTGGCTTGCTTAAAGTTGGATTTAAAAATACGAAAATAATGATAGACAACATCGCTATCATCGCCCTTTAAAATCCGATGCAACATCGTATTGAGAGCAGTCACAGAAGCCCCCATTGTCACAAGTGGAATGCTCGTAATGATAAATAATGTATTTAATAGAATCACGTTGGTGATGAGCGTTAGTCCTCTAACGAGTGGCCCATCAATTCGAAATAGTTTTTGCAATGAAATCACCGTACCTATATGAGAAAAAGGAAGCGAGAAAGATTTTTCTTCATCTCGCTCCCTCTACTCATTGTATTTTAAACGTTTCAGTTAGGGTATTTGTTAAAATGTGATTATTTAACTTCTTTTTGATAACGGTCATATGCGTCTTGTTGAATCTTGATGAATTCATCCAATCCCATATTTTTAAGATTTGCTAAGTAAGAATCCCATTCTTCTTCAATTCCGCCATCAACTACCCATTTAGAAGCTTGTTGTTTAACGTAAGAATTAATACTTACGTATAGAGAAGCTAATTTGTTAAGTTCTTCTTGAGAATAGATTACATTAGGGTAAGCTGGTAAAGCAAATTGTTTTAATTCTTGGTCCATCTTCAATTTCAAACCATCACCTTGAGTTTGGTCAATTTCTACGCGGCTGTTGATGTTATCGCTCACGTATTTAGGTCCGAAGTCACGTAGAGAGTGAATCCAAGCATATTCATCGGCAGATTTACCGTCTTTTGGAGGTAATACTTTATATTTGTCACCATCTTTTTCTGTAGCAATTCCAAATGAACCATAGAAGTTTTGGATACTTGCATCGTCAGTATAGAATTTGTCGAACCATTGTAATAATTTAGCAGGGTTCTTCGCTTTTGTAGTGATTAATAATTCATTACGTCCATAGTTGTAGTGGTCTGGGTCAGAAGCAACATAGCCTTTTCCGTCAGGACCTTTTAATGCTGGTAAAGGAACATATTCGCTAGCATGTAATCCAAATGTGGCATCGGCAGTCCAACCACTTGAAACACCTACTCTAGATACTGATTTGTCCATACGTTTTGCAGCACTCATTGATGAATCTTCAGTGTAAAGTTCAGGATCAATTAAGCCTTTCTTGTATGCGTCATGCATTGCTGCAATCCCTTGTTTGTAGCTTTCTTCTGTACGAAGATATACAGGTTTACCATCTTTAACAGACATTTCATAAGTGTTATCTGCACCTAAACGGTTGTTAAATGGAAGGATGTAAGAGAATGTTGGGTCAAAGTTACCTGATCCAAATGGAATTTCGTCTGTTGCATCCCCGTTTCCGTTTGCGTCTTTATCTTTGAATTCTTGTAGTACTTTTACTAATTCTTCATAAGTTTGAGGTACTTTCAACCCTAGATTATCGAGCCATTTTTTATTGATGAATAATTGGTTCCCTACTGTTGGACGCATTGGTAATTTCTTAGGAAGACTGTAAATGTGTCCGTCAGGAGATGTAATCATCGCTTTTAATTTTGGTTCTTGTTCCAACGCCTTTGTAAGGTTTGGCATGTTTTCTTTAATTAAATCTTCTAGAGGAATAAATAAAGATTGGTTTTGCGCAATTTCAGCGTCGTTAAATGCGTTTGATCCTAAGAAGGCATCTGGTAGGTCTCCGCTGGCAATTAATACAGATTTTTTGTCTGTCCAGTCTGAAGCCACTAAAGTATCCCAGCTAATTTCAATGCCTGCTTCTTTGGCAGAATCATCGATAAATCCTTTATGGTACTCTTCACCCCAGTCCGACCATCGAACCGTTGTGATTTTGAAATTTGTTTGATCTGACTTTTCGTCACTTGACTTAGTTGTTGAATTTGAGCAAGCTGCTAGTCCAGTAAGTGTAGCTGCTGCCAAAAACAAATATTTCATTTTATTGATTTTCATAATATCTCTCCTATTCTTTTAGTGCGCCAATCATGACACCCTGATTGAAATATTTTTGGACAAATGGATAAAGCAACATAATCGGAGCTGTTGAAATTACAATTGCTGCGTATTTCATCATATCAGCTTTAATCCGAAGGTCTGATGCAAGTTCCCCTGTTGCCTGAGATTGCATCATTTGGTTACTAATTAACAATCGTCTTAAGATTAATTGCAATGGTTGCAAGTTTTCTTTTGTTAAGTAAATTAAAGCGTTGAACCAAGAGTTCCAAATACCAACCGCTGTCCATAAACCAATTACAGCGATAATGGCTTTTGATAAAGGAACAACGATTTTGAAGAAATAACGAATTGTTCCGCAACCATCAATTTGAGCCGCTTCCCACATACCTTCTGGGATGCTGTTGTTGAAGAATGTTCTTGCAACGATAATGTTGTAAGAAGATACTGCAAATGGTACAACCATTACCCAGAATGTATCGACAAGTCCGACACTCTTCACTGTTAAGTAGATTGGAATCAATCCACCTGATACAAACATCGGAACAATGTAGAGAACGCTGAGCCACTTTTTACCAAGTAGGTCTCGTCTAGATAATGCGTATCCAGCAGGGATGTTGATTAGTAGTGCGATTAATGTACCGACTACTGTATATAAAATCGTGTTGAGATAACTTCTTAAGAACAGTGGTTGTTCAATTAATCGTTGATATCCATCTAATTTCCATTCGTGGGGAATAAACCAAACTTTACCATTGGCTACATCAGAAGGATTACTAAAGGAAGCAATCACAACAAACCACAATGGGTAAACGATTAATAATATTAACAAGATTGCAAAACCGTAGATTACTACGTCAAAAAACAAATCTGATTTTGATTTTCTTGAAGCTTTAAACCATTTCATGCTATGACCACCCTCCTTTTAAAATAGTCCTGTTTTGGTATAACGTTTAGAAAACCAATTGACAGATAATAGAATAATTAAGTTGACTACAGTATTGAATAATCCGATTGCTGTAGAGTAACTATATTGGAAGTTTTGCATCCCAACTTTATATACGTAAGTCGAAATCACCTCACTTCCAGCTAGGTTCAATGGATTTTGTAATAGTAATACTTTTTCAAAACCGATACTCAATAAGCTACCGGCTCTTAAAATCAATAGAATCATTGCTGTAGGTAAAAGTAATGGTAAGTCGATGTTGAGAATCTTTTGCATACGTGAAGCTCCATCCATCGTAGCCGCTTCGTAATACGTTGGATCGATGGCTGATAACGCTGCTAAGTAAATGATGCTGTCCCAACCGATATGTTGCCAAACATCACTCCAAACATAAACACCAGCAAAACTATCTGGTTTTGATAATAAGTTTGGCATTGTCCATCCTAGAGACTTAAAGATATTGGCAATCAACCCACTATTTGGTGATAAGAATAAAATGATAATCCCACACATAACCATTGTTGAAATAAAGTGTGGTAAATAAGTCGTTACTTGAAAGACTTTTTTGAATTTCCCTGCTCTTAATTGGTTACATAAAAGCGCTAGTAGGATTGGTAATGGAAATCCAACGAGAATGCTATAGATTGAAATCTTTAATGTGTTCATCATCGTTGTTCCGAATTGAACTGAATTAAAGAACTGGGTGAAATATTTAAACCCTACCCACGGGCTATTTAAGATTCCATTTGCTGGTGAGTAATCTTTAAAAGCAATCACAAGTCCAAACATTGGGATATATGCAAACATTATAAGTAAAATAATTGAAGGAAATAGGAGCACATATAAAGGAATGTTGCTTTTTATTTTTCTTTTTTGTAATTGGGTTAAATCTTTCATAATTTCCCTCCTGTTTCAAATTCCTGATATTATTTTATAAAATAAAACGCTTTCTTTATATCACTTTTTCGATAAGAACTATTCACTATTCAGACAATATTGCTAAATTTATATCACTTTTCCGACATCTTCTTAATTCATATCGTTTTTTGACAACTTTTATGATAGTGTTATACTTGAGAAGCGAGGTAAAAGTTATGAAACTACATAGTATTCTATCTAAAAGACATTCTTTTAAATTTTTCTTTCAAATCTTATTAGTACTTCTTATCCTCATCACAGTGATCAGTCTCTTCGTCAGCAATGCCACAAGAGATTTTATTAAGAATCAAAATATTCAACAATTGACGAGCTCCATTGAGATTTACGCCAATGGACTGAATGATGAAATGCGTTCCGTTGAACGCTTTTTGTATTCAACGGTCACTCACGATAAGGGTTTGGATGAACTAAATGAGCCACAAAGTTACACAGATTATGAACAAACCGTCAAAAAAGTACAGACGACTTTTAACGACTATGAATATCAACACGAAACGCATATGTCGTTTTTAGTGGCTACAGAAGGTACGCATCATTTTCTGAGTGCTTCTAATCTCTATATTCCCTATCAAGATTACTTATATTTAAAGAACAATATCAATTCGTTCAGAAATAATACGGACGACCGTAAATGGCAAGACATTCTTATCAACGATACGGAATACTTGATTAAAGTCGTTCATTATAAAGAGAAAACGATTATGGCGGTTATCTCGGCAGATGATATTCTAACACCACTTCGAAAACTGAATATTGGAAAGAATGGACATATTTCGCTGAAGGAACCGAAAAACTTGTCGTCTTCAACTCACTTAATCGAAGCCGATAGTGAACGGACACTACTGCCTTTTGATATTTATGTGGCTGTTGACTACACAGATGTATTTAAGAGTATCGTTCTTTTTGAAGTGTTCATCGCAATCGTTCCTATATTAATTGCGATTGCTTCACTTGTATTGATTATTTTCATTCGAAATAGAATGTTAAGTCCGATTACACGATTAACCGAACGACTTTCAAAAATTGACGAGAACACCTCTATTTACGATATTGCTTCGTCTGAAGGAATTTTGGAAATCGATACTGCCAATGATAAATTGAGCCAGGTGCTCTTCGATATGCAAGACTTAAAAATTCGCGAGTATCATGCACAGCTGGAATTAAAAAAGGTCGAACTCAACTACTTAAAGAGCCAAATTCGACCTCACTTCTATTTGAATATGCTTTCCATGATTCACAGTATGCTTCAAACGGAGAACTATAAGGAAATTG
>CAKAPS010000071.1:0-8479 GCA_916719965.1 uncultured Streptococcus sp. | reverse complement strand
CGTTACAATTTCCCTTGTTGTTGGAGTGGTCATTGGTGGTATTCAAAGCCTAACTCCACATTGGACACTATTGATGTTTGCTCATCTAAGTCCTGAAGTGTTCCTTATCGGTCAACAATTACTCCAAATTATGGGTGTGATTTTCGTATTTAAAACATTAAACTCAATTATCTTGGTCGGGATTCTTCGAGGTGGTGGAGATACGCAGTACGGCATGAAACTTGAAATGGCTTGTGTTTGGCTAATAGGAGTGCCTTTAGCGTTACTTGCTGCCGCAGTATGGCACTTCCCAGTACAATTAGTTGTTATCTGTGCTGGTGCTGAAGAGTTATGTAAAGCCTTTATTGGATTACGAAGAGTCTTTTCTGGAAAATGGATTCACCGATTAGTTGAAGCATAAAAAAAGAAGATCCTATCGGATCTTCTTTTTTTAGTTTGGATTTGTAAATGAAAGCAGTGGATAATAGACTCCTGTTGGTTCGCCTTGTAAGATCGAAATATGTGTTTGATCCGCGCGAGGGAAGACACGACCAGAAAAGACCATTTCTCCATCATTAATAAAGATTTCAAAGACAGAATTATCAATAAAAATACGCGCTGTAGTGTCTGCTGGAGCAATTGGTGCTGTACGAACACTACTATATTCTGTAGCAAAGGCTTCTCCAACTTTACTACGGTCAACTACAACCTCACCATCTACAAGATTAAAGATGAGGGATAGTCCATTGTCATCCTTGTCTGAGAATAGAACAAGTTCATAAATCATATCGCCTTCTAATTTAAGGTTTAACTCGTAGCAATTTGATGTGTTTTTAATATACTTATTAAACGGAAGTGAAGATTGACGAAGTTTTTCGATTCCTTTTACTGGAGTTTGATATAACTTACCATCTTTAATGGAAAGTTCTTTCACTAATGATAAGATCCCTTGGTGTTCGTATACATCGCTAGGATAAGAAACATCAGGTAATCCAAGCCAGCTAATGCAAAGCGCACGACCGTCCGGTGCGTTAAATGCTTGAGTAGCATAGACGTCAAAACCGTAATCTAATTGATGGAGCTCAGAAACGGGTGTGATTGTCGCATTTTCTGGGTTGAATGTTTCACCGATTTTATATAAGTTTGGATAAATATTATCGTAGTGGAATACGTCTTTATCTAATCCTTGAGGGCAGTAAATGAGTACGGGTTTGTCATCTACGAATACTAAATTCGGACATTCCATCATATAAGCGGTATTGTCATTCTTAAAATCTAGATTTCCAATTTCTTCCCAATTTGTATAGTCGTTATTAACAGCTCGGTAGAGTCGAACGAACCCTTTTTTATCTAGATTTTGACCACCTACAATCGCATAATAATGATCTTTATATTGGAAAATTTGAGGGTCTCTAAAGTGACCAGTAGCATCACTAGGCTGAGGGATCAAATCTTTTCCAAGTTTTTCAATATGGCCGTCTTTATCCATCAGTGCCCCTAATTGGTAAGGGTGGCGAACCCAATTTTCATCTCTCACATTTCCTGTATAAAATAAAAACAATCTATCACCAAATTGCATTGCGCTTCCTGAATACGCACCATGACTATCGAGTGGAGTATCTGGTAGTACCTTGACTCCAGTTTCTTTAAAGGTCACAAGATTATCACTTTCTAGTTGAACCCATGATTTTAATCCATGAGCAGCGCCAAAAGGAAAGTTTTGGTAGAATAAAATCCATTTACCATCAAAATAAGAAAATCCGTTTGGGTCATTTAATAAACCGCTAGATGATTCTACGTGGTATTTCGCTCTCCAAGGGGACTTTTCCATTGTAGAGTTTAATTGATTTTTTTCAGCCTCTGACCAATCATCATAGCGTTTATATCTCAGTTCTGTTGTCCATTTCATGATGGATTCCTCCTCTAAAAATGTATCTTTACAATACGTGTTTTTTCGCATAAATGCAAGCTTTTTTGGATGAAGTGTTCTTTTTGTGATTCATTATCAGATGTAACTTGACTTATAACGGTATAATGATACAATTCGAAATGAAATAAATGTGCTATTATTAGTAACAATTTTTATAAAGGAGAGTGTAATGGATGAATAATACTGAAATTGCAAAAAGTGTTATCGAAGCCATTGGTGGCAAAGACAACGTGAGTAGTGTAGCGCACTGTGCAACGCGTCTTCGTATCATGGTAAAAGATAAAGAAAAAATCGATACAAATAGAGTCGAGAATATTGAGAAAGTTCAAGGGGCATTCTTCAACGCAGGGCAATTCCAAATTATTTTTGGTACAGGAACTGTAAATCGTATTTATGATGAAGTGGTATCTCTTGGTTTACCAACTTCAACAACAAGCGAAATGAAAGCTGAAGCAGCAAAACAAGGTAACTGGTTCCAACGTGCTGTTCGTACATTCGGGGATGTATTCGTTCCAATCATTCCAGCGATTGTTGCGACAGGTCTTTTCATGGGTCTGCGTGGATTATTAGAGGCTTTTGGTGTTGTATTACCATCTGATTTCTTAATCTATTCTAAAATCTTAACAGACACTGCCTTTATTGCATTGCCAGCCTTAGTAGTTTGGTCTACGTTTAAAGTGTTTGGTGGAAATCAAACAATCGGGATTGTACTAGGACTGATGTTGATTTCTGGTTCTCTTCCTAACGCTTGGGAGGTTGCTCAAGGTGGGGAAATTGTTCCTATCAAATTCTTCGGCCTTGTGGATGTCGTTGGTTTACAAGGTTCTGTTTTACCAGCGTTTATTATCGGGGTTGTAGGTGCTAATTTTGAAAAATGGGTTAGAAAATATGTACCAGAAGTATTGGACTTATTAGTAACACCATTTATTACATTATTTGTAATGTCAATTTTAGGACTATTTGTATTAGGCCCAATCTTCCATCAAGTAGAAAAAGTGATTCTTTCACTTACAACAACTGTATTGTATTTACCATTTGGTCTTGGTGGATTAATCATCGGTGGTACACACCAATTAATCGTTGTGTCTGGTGTTCACCATATCTTCAATTTATTAGAAATCAACTTATTATCAGCAACTGGGCAAAACCCATTCAACGCGATTATTACTGCAGCTATGACGGCTCAAGGGGCAGCAGCAGTTGCGATTGGTGTTAAAACGAAGAGTCCAAAATTAAAAGCATTAACATTCCCAGCAGCTTTATCTGCGTTCCTAGGAATTACTGAGCCTGTTATCTTTGGGGTGAACTTACGATTCCGTAAACCATTCGTTCTTTCATTATTAGCAGGTGCTTTAGGTGGAGCTCTTTCAGCTTTACTAGGATTAGCGGGTACAAGTAATGGGATTACAATCATTCCTGGTTCAATGCTATATGTCGGAAATGGACAATTACTACAATACTTATTCATGGTTGCAGTATCATTTGCATTAGGATTTACGTTTACTTATTTATTCGGTTACGATGATTCAATGTTAGATACTCCTGTTGAAGCAGAAGGACCTTCTTCACAAGAAACTCAAGAGGAAGAAGTAGCTGCACCAGCGACTGAACGTGCTGATGAAAAATTACGTTCACCAATTGTTGGCGAAGTTATGGCTTTAAGCGAAGTGAATGATCCAGTATTTTCTAGCGGAGTAATGGGACAAGGAATTGCAGTGAAACCTTCTAAAGGAGTTGTTTACGCTCCAGCAGATGCTGAAATCGCGATTGCATTCCCAACAGGTCATGCCTATGGATTAAAAACAGATAATGGTGCTGAAATTCTTATTCACGTCGGAATCGATACTGTTTCGTTGAATGGAGAAGGATTCGAAGCCAAAGTATCTCAAGGAGACCGTGTAAGAGCAGGAGATATCATCGGAACATTTGATTCTGAAGTGATTGCTGCAAATGGGTTAGATGACACAACAATGGTCATTATCACTAACACAATGGATTATGCAGAAGTGACTCCAATCGCAACTGGTTCTGTTACGAATAAAACTCGAGTATTAGAATTACATGTATAATTTTTCTAGAAGACGAATTCTATTACAGGATTCGTCTTCTTTTTTTAGGTAAAAATATGATACAATAATAAAAAATAACCAAGGGAGCTTTAGGCCTATGACAAACTTATATGGAAGTTTAGAAGCTGGCGGTACAAAGTTTATTTGTGCAGTAGCGGATGAAAATTTTAACACAGTAGAGGAATTGCAATTTCCAACAACAACACCTCAAGAAACTTTAAAGAAAACTGCAGATTTTTTTGCTAAATTCAAAAATCTAGCTGCAATCGGAATCGGTTCTTTTGGACCGATTGATGTGGACCCTAAATCTAAAACATATGGATATATCACTACAACACCAAAACCAAATTGGGCAAATGTGGATGTTGTAGGAGCGTTGAAGAAGAGAGTAGATGTTCCAATTTACTTTACGACAGATGTAAATAGTTCAGCATACGGAGAAGTTTACGCGCGTAACAATCGTGGAGAAAATATCGAAACGCTTGTCTATTACACAATTGGTACTGGTATTGGAGCAGGTGTGATTCAACGTGGTGAATTTATCGGAGGAACTAGCCATCCTGAAATGGGGCATGTTTATGTAAGTAAGCACCCAATTGATGTAGCAAATAACTTCGATGGCGTTTGTCCTTTCCATAAAGGATGTCTTGAAGGTTTAGCAGCTGGCCCAAGTTTAGAAGCTCGTACTGGAGTTCGTGGGGAACATATCGATATCGCTAGTGATGTTTGGGATATTCAAGCTAGTTATATTGCACAAGCAGCTCTTCAAGCAACATTAACTTTCCGTCCTGAAAAGATTGTTTTTGGTGGAGGAGTTATGGCTCAAAATCATATGTTAGAACGCGTTCATCGTATGTTTGAGGAATTACTAAACGGATATGTACCAACACCACCAGTAAAAGACTTTATTGTCACGCCTGCTGTTGATAATAATGGTTCTGCTACTTTAGGGAACTATGTTTTGGCAAAAAGCTTAGTAAAATAATTTTTCAATGTGTTGCTGATTTGCAAAATTAACAAATGGAAACTTTACCGCAAGGCTTTTCATTTTCATAATTATCTAGTACAATAGACAAGGATACACATATTGAAGGGAGAGAAAGCCAAATGTCAACAGGAGCATGGATTTTAATCGTGATTCTTGCTGCAGTCGCAGGTGCGATCGGTGGTTTCTTTATCGCACGTCGTACAATGATGAACTACTTTGTAGAAAACCCACCATTTGATGAAGATATGATTCGTAGCATGATGACTCAAATGGGTCAAAAACCATCTGAACAAAAAGTTCGTCAAATTGCTGCTTCAATGAAAGCACAAGCTAAAAAAAGAGCTAAAAAATAATAAAGAAAAACCATCGGAAAATTCCGATGGTTTTTTTCGTTATACCGTATACGGTATAACGTTATTTTTTTACAGGTAATTCATATACATAATTTGGATCGATTTCTTTATCGAGTTCATCGAACTTTTGAATCAGAACTTGATCGTAATTGGCAATTTCTTCTTTTGTTAGCTTTTGATCTGCAATATAGATTGGGTCACCAATACGTACATGCATTTTCTTACGTTTAATAATATCCTTGAAAGTTAATGGTCCTTGATACACCATTGGAACGATAGGGGCTTTTGCTAGACGAGCAATCATCACAGCGCCACCTTTCATCTCGTTAGAGTAACGTGTTCCAGTAGGGAAGATAACAAGGGCTTTTTGATTTTCCTTAATTTGTTGGACAGGATATTTAATCGCGCTCGGTCCTGGTTTTTCACGGTTCACTGGGAAAGCCCCCAGTTTCTTAATAAACCAAGCGAATGGTTTTGGTTTGAATAATTCTTGTTTTGCCATTAAGACAAGAGGTTGCGGATAAACAGCAATCGCCATCATCACAGGATCTAACCAAGAACGGTGAGGAGCAACAAGAACATAACCTGTATCTTTTGGTACTTTTTCTCGACCTTGGTAATCGCCAAATCCATTTAATAGAACAAGCAGTCCGCGAACCACCCAAATAGTGATTTTGTAAATCATAACATTCTCCTTTATTTCATCTGTAATTGTAGTATGCGTGAATTCAACGTTTTTTGCAAGTTCAAAACACTCATGGAAACCCTCTCTTTTTTTGTTATATATGGTATAATAATGGTAAGAATTTTACGGGGGATTTCCTATGAAAGAATATAAAATCAGTTATTTTCGACTAAGTTTAGTTTTATTAGGGTATTTAATTTATAATCTTGTCTATTATATGCTTGATTATTCCGGAGGCTATGCGTTCTTTATTGTTTGGCCAGTTTTCTTTTTATCTTTGGCAATGATTATTTTAGGGAACGTTTTACTTTTTAAAGATGTTGTCAAACTGAAAGATACCTATGAAAAGAATAAAACGATTCAAATTACGTGCATGATTCAAATCATCGCAGCTTGTATTGGTTTATGTTTGCAACTGACGAATCTAACTGTTGGGAAATGGTGGCCAATTAATTATGTGGAACATTATCCGATTTTAGTTGGTACAAGCATCATTTATTCGGTTATTTTCATAATAGGCGTCTTTCAAAAAAGAGCAGTAGAACAGCAAGAAAAGGCATCCTCACTGCTCGGATTGGTATTCGGTGCTGTAGTGGTCTTACTTTGTAACTTCTTACTATTCACGAACAGCAAAGCGTCAATTTTTGATTCAAATAAACAATATGTAGAGGAGTTTAAAGATTTCGGCTTCACTGGAAAAGTAGAGGTTCAAGAAAAAACGCAATTAATTGAACCGTATGTTGGTTCTCGTACTACTTTGCATTATGATGAGAGATTATCTGACGGTACTTATTTCTGGGAGTTAATTTATGTTGGAGAAGTTCGAAGTGGGACTCACGTGACGCAACTGGACAATCAGCTTGCTGAAGAAATTAGTAAGTATCTTGAGACCGATGAGGAAAAACAGTTGTTCGATAAAGTAAAGAAAGAAGAATTTCAATTTGTGCTATTCCTTTATAAGGATTTAATCAGAAAACGTAACATTGATACAGAACTAATCGATAAAGTTAATAATGCAGTAGGGTTTAAACTAGTAGAAAAATACGGTTTAAGTCTTTATCCAAAAAATCCTCCTGAGTTTTATAGCTTGATTATTAAAAACGCTCTGAAAAATAGAGCAAACGGGGATACTGAAGTCGCTGGTTTTTATAATATTGATGTCTTTAATAAGGCGATGATTGCCAACTTTGGTTATGTGAATTACCTTGAGTTCGATCAAATCCTAAAAGATAAAAACGCAAGTCGTGTAGATTATCTTAAAAAAATCCTATCCGAGATTCCGTCAGGAACGCTTGAGGATGGAACCTATAAGTTTGGTGGCACCACAAAAGTTGATGGGAAAGATCAATGGGTGACGGTTACGATGGTGATTGAAAATGGAAGTAGTCATTTTGAAGCAGACGAAATGAGAAATCCGTAATCTATGATAAGTGAGGAGGAGCTTTGATGAAACGAGATACAGTCAGTTTTTTCCGGCTGATTTTAGTCATCATTGGATATTTAATCTATAATGTTCTTTTCTATTTATATCCATCCAGAGAGGTTCCTTCTTTTGCATGGTTTTTTGTTATTTTATCGTGGGCACTGATTGCTTTTGGAAATCTCTTTTTACTCATTGATCCAATCCGATTAATGCTGGGCTTTAAAGAGGACAGAAATATTAGAAACTCAAGTATTATTCAAGTGGTTCTTGTAATTGTAAGTTACTTTATTCAGAGCGCTGATTTAATGAGAGGAAAACTAAAGTTCATTAATTTTATGAGTCATTTTTCTGAAACATTCGCTTTAAGTTTAATTCTTACATTAATTTTTATCATTGCTGTTTATCAAAAACTATGGCTCCATAGAGAGGACAATAATGACGCAAAATACCATTTTGTATTTGGATTGTTTTTAATTATTATTACGAATATTTTGTTAGTATCAACTGCATTTTCATCGATTTCAGCGCCATCACTTTTCAATTCTGGGAAAAACTATCCTCAGGAGTTTAAAGACTTCGGACTAAATGGTACTGTAAAAGTAAAAAATAAAAAGCACGCATTTGAATTACGAGGATATGAAGTGAGTTTGGAATATACAGAGCAGTTTTCGGACGGATATTCTTATTCAAAAAATTATACGATTTCTGAAGAGGCTGGAGATCAATATGAATTAGCGATTTCAAATGAGAATGTTCAAAAAATCAAAGAACTATTAACAACTGATAAAGAGCACGAACGTCTTGATAAAGTAAAATATGAGGAATTCAACTTCTTACTCAGCCTTTATAAAGAAAAATTAAAAAAATTAAAAGTGCCTTATACAATTGCTGATACCATTAATACAGCTTTTAAAGTTGAACTTGTCAAAGAATCTAGAGTTGATTTTTATCCAACAGACGGGCATGAATTTAGAGCATTTTTAATCTCTGAATCTCTTCGAAATGTTGAAAAAGGAGATCTTGATGCTGCTGGGTTTTACAATATTGATGTG
>CAKAPS010000070.1:0-8796 GCA_916719965.1 uncultured Streptococcus sp. | reverse complement strand
AATTTTCATGACGTTTCTTCACTCCTCCAACTCCAAAAAATACTCCTAATCCAACGAGAGAAGCAATAGCACCTAAATAACTATTTGTTCCTGTTTGTGGTAATTCTTTTTGTTTTCTGTTTGCTTCAGCTTGAACAAGTGCTTCTTTTGCTGGAGTGTCGGATTTCTTGACTTCTTCAAAAACCTTACGGAACTCGAACTGTAGATATCTTTCAAAACGTTCTCCTTGCGCTATTGGAACGAACACCTCTCCAATTTTGTCAATTAAATTAGCCAATTGATCATCGGAGTAAGTTGCAAGATAGTAATACCCATTTTTATTTCTTGCAATCACATGATAGTTTCCATTTTCTGTATGAATATCAGCATGTCCAAGACCTAAAGCTACGACGGAAATATTTCCGTTATCGCCAGAATTTAGCAGTGAAATGGAATTTCCTGTTAGGTTTGAGAAAGAATTATCAGTTGCTGTAATGCTACCTGTAGAGTTATTGATGACAATCCCATCTTTTCCGCCGTTAATAACGTTGCCTGAAACAGTTAATCCATCACTAATGCGGATAAGTTCAATTGAAGGAACTTCAGAATTTTGTGCTTGATTATTAATGGTATTGTTTGTTACTTCAATATCTTTTACTTTTCCTAAGTACTCTTCACTATCTCTGGCTACTCGGATTGCTTGTGTTTTAGGGTCTTTAATATTGAATCGATTATTTGTAATTACTACTTTCTTATTTAAGTCCAGAACATCTTCTGTATTTTTGTAACTAAAGGCATTTACAAGCGCTCCACCATCTTCTCTGTATCGAACACTTTCTTCTTTTGTTTTTTTATCAAAGACATTATCTTTAATCACAATATCTGTGAATCCAGAAAATCGAATGCCTGAATAAACCAAGTTGTCAAAATGATTGTTCAAAATTTTAATATTCGAAGGATTTTGAGTAGTAATGGTTTGATAATGCGTACCAATTGCGGTTACCAACTCACCGGACTTATCACTCTTTCCAAAGTATGAATTTTGAATGGTTACATTTTCTGATTTCACACCTGTTTCGTTTAATGCGTACGGGAATCCTTTTCTTGTCATCGGTTCGATTTGAATCGACTCTTTTGTAATCATCGCATTATCTTTAATCGTTTTAGGTAATGCTTGACCTAAGAAACGAGATTGATCCACCAATACATTTTTAGACCCCGCAATTTGAATGGCATGCCCTTGATAACTATCTTTAAACGTTACATTGCGGATAGTGACATTTGAGCTATTCCCAATCGCAAAACCACCAGAAGAATTAATAAACGGTAAATTCTTTGGTTTAGTGCCTTCTTCATTCAAAGCACCATTCATATCAATCGTACCGCCAGTAAAACTAATATTTTCTGTTGGCTCCCAGAAAATCTTATCTCCTCCATTAATAAAAGGACCAGTCATAAATACGATTGAAGGACGTCCTTGGAAGTTAATTCCATTAACAATCGTTGCATTATCATGCAAGCGAATATCGATATTACTCTTTAATTGGACCATTTTCTTTACAAGATACGTTCCTTCAGGGAAATATAATTTTCCTCCACCTAGTCCTTGAGAAGCTGCATCGATAGCTGCTTGCATAGCTTCGTGATCATCCTTAACTCCATCCCCAACTGCACCGAAATCTTTAACATTTAAAGTATCAGTTGTAGGTTGGGCAGTTTCTGCCCCATTTGCACTTCTTTCCGATACAGAACGAAGAGCGTTAGCTGGTACATTTAACTTTTCGTTATTTGAATCTTTATTTACTTCTTCTACTTTTTCAACGGCATCAGCCTTCTTAGGAGTTTCTACATTTTCTTTTGGAGTTGCATTTTCTACCGTAGTTTCTAATTGGCTGTCCTTTTGAGCAGGAGTTTCTTTTGCCTCTTTCTCACCCTCTTGAACTTTTTCAGGAGATGCCTCCGTTGTTACTAGTTTGTTTTCTTCTGTAGTTGGCTGAGTCGAAGTAGCTACTTCCTCTGCTAATACATTTTGCGCACCCACAAAAGAAACCGCTAACAAAATAGAACAAACTCCAACTTTTAACTTACGAATACCAAATACTTTTTTGCCGTCTAAACGTTTCATAATGACCTCCATATTTTATGACCTAATAGATATTTACTTTTTTGACACCGGTGTCATTTTATGACGATTACATCTTACCGCTCAAACGATTAAATGTCAAGCGCTTTCAGAAATACTATTAGTATCCGTATTTTTGAAAACAAAAAAGAATGCTAATCATCAACATTCTTCTTCATTCTATTTTAATTCTTCTGAATCTTAATCGGATACCGCTTCACGGCTTGTGGCAACTCCTCTATCAACGCATCATTGACCTTGCTCTTTCCCATAAAGAACATGGTCGAAGTTCCACCCTTTTGTTCAATGATGACGACATAACGAGCGCCACCACCTTTTCTTCCGCGCATGAAATCAATCGAGATCCGTCGAATAGATGATAGAGGAATACGACGCTTTTTGAAACAGAACGCCACGTGAATGTAAAATATTCCTTTTGCGATATGAAAAGCTGCCATGAACGGACCTCCGCTTTGTTTTGCGGCTGTCCATCGGCGAACTAAAATGACAAGCACACATGTCGCAATAAACACATAACTCACTAGGAATACCAGCGGAATCCCAAATCTCGCTCCACTTTCTATTGTTGCCATCTTCATTCCTCCTTTTTCATTTTTTCTATCGATACATTTTTACCATTTTTTATTTCTTCTTTACTATCTTACCGAGCTTTTTTATTTTTTTCCACCTCTTTTAAGTACGTTTTAGGTTCATGGTGCAAATTATAGTTATCCAAACGGAAAGGAGAAGCTCCCCCAACCAGGCGAGCGGTGACAAACATGAAAACAATCGTCATTATTCCAGCATATGAACCAGAGGAAAAATTAATCACTTTAACCCAACAACTAATCGCCAAAGACTTAGAAGTAGTCGTTGTCGATGACGGCAGCGGGGAGAAATATCTTCCTATCTTCAACCAACTCACAGGAGCGACCGTTTTAAAGCATCCTGAAAACAAAGGAAAAGGTGAAGGCCTAAAAACAGCTTATCGCTACATTAAAGAAACATACGCAGACGAGGAAGTGGCCATCGTCACAGCAGACTCAGACGGACAACATAGTCCAGAAGACATCGTGCGTATCGCCACCAGGGCGTCTCTTGAGAATGACAGCCTTGTACTCGGCGTACGAAACTTCGACGGAGCCCACGTCCCACTTCGAAGCCGTGTCGGAAATAAAATCACTTTGAAAATTTTCGAACTCACAAGTGGCACGAAAATTAGCGATACACAAACTGGTCTGCGTGGATTCTCAAGCACCCATTTAGAAAAAATGCTGGAGATTTCAGGATCACGTTTCGAATACGAGATGAATGTGTTGATGGTTTGGGCAAAAGAAAAACGCCCATTCTGCGAGCTAGAAATTCAAACGATTTACGAGAACAAAAATGAGGGCTCACACTTTAATCCTCTTCGCGATTCATTCAGAATCTACAAAGAGATTTTCCAATTCGCCCTCTCATCAATCCTCTCTTTTTTTCTAGACTATACCCTCTACGCCTTTCAAATTTTTATCGGCGTACCACTCGTGACCGCTAACGTGGTCGCAAGGGTGATTAGCGCAGGATTCAACTTCTTCGTGAATAAGAAATTCGTCTTCGCCAGCGACAAACCGTTTCTAAAAGAACTCGGCGGCTATATTTTACTCGCCAGCTTCTCATTAACGCTGAACACATTAATTTTAATGGGCCTCAGCTACGGATTCGGCATCGGACCACTCGTTGGTAAAATCATTACCGAAATCGGAATGTTCTTCTTTAACTGGTTTGTACAGAAGAAAGTCATTTTTGGACAAGAGAAAGGTGTGCATTATGTCAAATAACAAAAAAGGAAAATCACTCAGAAAAATATTAACGACGGCTTATACAGCAGTCCTCATCGGGGCTTCGGGAATGGTCGTGGCCGATACGCTCTTCATCTCAAAGAGCCTGGCAAAGTTCAGTAACGAAACGGCAGCGGCAACGAATACGGCCACGGGAACGTCAGGAAACTCAAGTAGCTCTAGCACCTCTACAACGCCAACCGTGAGCACGGCGACTGCCTACGAGGACGATACGAAATCCATCACGATTGAGACGTACGAGCGAAATAACACGCAAATCCACGTCGCAACAGTGAAAATCAAAGGGAACGCGTCAATCAAGACCGCCTTGGCTAATGAAACCTACGGAAGAAACGTTGTCGCTAAAACCTCTACTACGGCAGAAAGCGTGAACGCAGTCCTTGCGATTAACGGTGACTACTACGGCGCCAGAGACGCTGGATATGTCGTTCGTAACGGACAACTCTTACGAAGTGAGAGCCAGAGTGCCGACCAAGAAGATTTAGTCATCTACAATGACGGAAGCTTCGGCATCATCAAAGAAGGCGACATCACAGCTCAACAGTTAGTCGACAACGGCGCGATGCAAGTCTTGTCATTTGGCCCAGCGTTGATTGAAAACGGACAAGTGGCCGTAGATAGTTCAGACGAGGTTGGGAAAGCCATGGCGAGCAACCCACGTACCGCTATCGGAATCGTCGACGACAGTACTTATGTATTCGTGGTGTCAGACGGACGAACAAGCGAAAGCCAAGGATTATCGTTGAAACAATTAGCTGAATTTATGAAAGAATTAAACGTCACTACCGCCTATAACTTAGACGGTGGCGGATCATCATCGATGTACTTTAACGGACAAATCATTAACAAACCGACAACAAACGGTCGAAATATCGAAGAAAGAGAGGTGAGTGACATTGTCTACTTATAAAAAGAAAACAGGACTGACATTCTACACAGTCGCAACGGTGGTGACACTCGTCGTTGGAACGGTGTATGAATTCTTCAGTCATCAAGTCTACTCCCCATTCATGTACTTACTCTTTATGATCCCACTCGTGCTTGGAGTCATGCCAAATCTCATAGCAAAAATGACCGGGAAAACTTTCCTGGAGTCAGAAGACGCACAAGCAGCCTATAAGATGGGTGTCCTCACCTTTATCTTCGGCAGCTTCCTCAAAGGAGTCTTCGACATCTACGGAACCAGTTCCGTCTACCCAACACTCTACCTGCCAGTCGGTGCGGTGCTACTGGTTGCAGCACTTGGGTTAGAGATGTACTACAAGAAGGCAGTTGCTAAATAAAAAGGCCGGAGCCCTTTACAGTGCTCCGGTTTGTTGTTGTTAATAGATAATGACTATGCAAAACTAAAAATAAGCAACCTCTGCATCTCCATAATCAATAATATCCATTGTATTTAATGACATTTTCAAGCCAATTCCATGCTCCGATTCTCTAGGAGAACCAAATACTAGCCCAAAAAGAAAATCTGGTTCGTCATCTTCTGATAACAAATGTATTCCAAGTAATTCTAAAGGTATTTTTTCGCCAAATTCGTTAAAAACTTTCTCTTCTGCTTTATAAAACCACACTCCTGATTTCTCTAACAGTTGATGTATTTTTGTTTGATAACTGTTTGGAAGATTCGTTGCGAATTCAGATATTTCTAAATCATCTGATACCTCTAACCATACTTTTCTGCTTGCTTCTGGAATAGTTACATATGTCCCGAAATTTTCATCTAAGACTATTTTAAATTCATTCATATGTTTCTCCTTTAACTATTGGTAATCATTTAAACAGTTCTTTCTAAAAGCTCTTTCCCCATCCTCACGACATACAATCTCTCATCTTCACCGTCCAACTGGCTAAGTAGCTCGCGGGCACGCACCGCATCTCCTTTAATTGCAGCGTTCAAAGCCTTGTAGTAGATGATTTCTAGCCGTGGGTACTTGTATTCGTTCGTTAGCGTTTCGAAATAGTCGTTGCTCTCGTGCGAGATGGTTAAGTCATAGAGAGCCACACTCATCTTTTGCGTCTTTTCGGCCAGCGTAGGGTCTGTGATCGTCAGTTCCTCAATCATCGAATTCAGCTCTTCTCGGCTCAACTCCGGCTGACTCAATACAACTGAACGAATTAGATAGCTTTGCAAGACGTTTCGGTATTGTGGTGGAAGTCCGTCCCGACTCAAGATTTCTTTGGCCTTTCGAATCGCCATCTCGAAGTTCCCTGTCATGTACGCCAAGGAAACTTCCGACGTTGCTGCGTCTAATCGGAGGACCGCTCTTTTGGCCTCTTTATTCGTCTCGATATATTGTTCCCACGATGCTAAATCCAAATCCACATGCAACAATTTCGCCACGCTGGTTAAATACCATTTATTAATCAAATAGATGACCAGGGCTAACCCGGCGACAATCACAAGGACGCCCCCTGTTCTCATCGAAATATCACTGACTGCGAACGTGACGCAAAGAATGAGGAGCATTGTCAAAATCCCCGCAACTCTCGTATAGAGCGTATATTTTTTTCGTACTGCTTGATAATCCATATCGTTCCTCCAAAGCCGCAACCTGAATATGATTGCGGTTACAAAAATGTTTATATCTTTAATCAAAAATGACTGTCTTAGCCCATTATCTCATGTTCCCGTTTTTGCTTCAATGGCAAACTGCATATTCTTCGGGTCTTTTTCGACAAAGATTTAATATTTTTGCTCGTAATACTTGCTAATAAAAAGCATGATTATCGGAGAACATCCAACAGAAATTGCTAAAAGAGCTGCCGGTATATAAGCCCCTACTGCAATACAGACAACTGCAATAATTCCCATTAGAAGCATAAGTACAGATGTCATCATTGCGTTTACTTTGTCTCTGATTTTTTCATTCCGTTCATCATTCATACTAATTTTGTAATCGCGATCCTTTTCCAAAAGTCTATCGTGTGTGAGTTGTACATATGAAGCAGATACACTAATGGAAGACACAAACATTAATAACGCTCTAACCACTTCATTCAAGTTAAGTGTAAACACTGCCAGTAAACTGCAAATCCCCACTAAATATCCTAGATACCACAATTTATTCGTCTTCATGTTGACCCTCCTCATAAATAAATACCTCTTCAATGGACACCTCAAAGAACCTTGCTATTTTAAATGCCAATATAATGGACGGGTTATACCTTCCGTTTTCTAAAGATCCCACCGTCTGCCTAGACACTTCAAGCGCATTCGCAAGTTCTTCTTGTGTGATTCCTTTTGCTTTTCGAATTTCCTCAAGTCTATTTTTCACATCACATCACCTCTCTAGATGGAAAGTTTACTTTACATACAATATAATTATTTTTTGATAAAATGTCAAGCTTACTTTCCATCTAGAACCAAAAATACCGGAGCCCTTCGATGGGGCTCCGGCTTAGGTAGTTTGGAAAACAATCTATTCTAACCCTATTTCAATCTGTTTTATTCCAGATTTCCAAAGGGGTAATTCTTTTATTAAATATTGAGGTCGTATATCATACTCACTTAAGCGTTGAAGCTCTATCCATTCACATTTATATTTTCCTTCATCCAACGTATGAGACGGAACCTCCCCTAGAAGAGTCACTTTATAATGAAATTCAATCATATGATGGAGTTCGCCTTTATAATCAAATCGATTTTCAACAACGAACATCAACTCTTCGACTTCACAATCTACACCTAGTTCCTCTTTGACTTCTCTGGCTACAGCTTTACGGCTTGCTTCTCCTACTAATATCGCCCCGCCAACTAAGTGATTTTGGTCTTCTACTTTATAAGTGAGCAACTTGCCATCCCGCACTACAATGGCCGTTACTCTAACACCATATCTATATGTATCTCCTATTACTCGAAAATCCATGGTAATCACTTCTTTCTGAAAAAATGAATACAACCATTATAACACAGTTTTTTTTACATTTGACTTCCTTGTGAAATATGAAATCTCTCGACAGTTCTTAAAATGATTCTATACCCTATTCGAAGCAGCAACACTTTTTCTGGTTGTTTTCCCTTAAATCACATCCATTTTTAAGGGATAACTCAAAAGATAAGGGATAATTTGCTTAATTACACAAAAAAACAGGCAAATTTTACTTTGCCTGCTTCCATCAAATTCAACTGTTACGCTCTCTCTTTGAACTCATCGAAGTATAAGACCTCGACTTGCCCAGACCAATCCAAGACGCAGCCAACAAAGTCAACAAGGTCTAGCCCTGGCATTTCATAAGTGTCGCCGTCATTGACGCTTCCCGTTGCATCTTCAATATAAGTCACCTTATAGCCTCTGTCTGAAGCGATAATAGCAGAAAATAAGCAACAATATTCCGCGTTCAGTCCTGTAATCACCACTTCATCGACCGGATGGTTCGCAAGAATCGCCTTCAACTCTTCGCTCTGGAAAATATTTGGCGAGTCTTTCTCCACGATAAAATCCGCATCCGCAGAAAGCTCTTCATCAAGCGCTCCTCGCTGGTCACCATTATAAATAATACTCTCCTCATTCTCATCAATATGACGCGTATGAACAATGAGGTCCCCGCTCGCTTTAAACATCTCTTGCAACTTCAAAATATTCTCTCTAAGCAGGTCAAAATCCCCTCTAGCTAACATTCCTTTTTGACAATCTAAAACAATTAATGCTTTCACTAATCGTACTCCTTTATATGTTTTTAATGAGTTAATTTTCAATTTGATGTTCTTTGATATACAAAATACGGACCAGTATTTAAATATATAAAATGATCTACAACTACCCTAAATCAACTTATATTCATACCACTCTTCATCTACCTTCTGAAATCCCAAAGCCAAAAACATTCTTTGACTTTGAGTATTAAAAGGATATA
>CAKAPS010000069.1:0-9002 GCA_916719965.1 uncultured Streptococcus sp. | reverse complement strand
TCGGTTACTGGTCGCTATTGATGTTATTATAGAATCCAAAGGGCTTTTTCTGTAGTCCCTCGAGGCACCCTCATTTTTTACATGCTCCAATTAAGTTTCTTGCTTCTCAGGAGGGGAAGGGCTTCGGCTTTTTTCGTCCCACGACTCAGTGAGCTTTACCAAACTTAGTAATAAGTTTTATTGCTTCTCATAAAGAGCAGGCTTCGAAGTATATCAGTACGAAATTTCCAAAAGGCAGACTGTAAATAAAATTTAATATATAGTGAAAATATGCATAGGAATCCTTTTTCTATGCAATTTTTTATCAATTTTTTCAACCGGAGTTCTTGAAATTTAATTTCCACTGTGTTACATTCAGAATAAGGAGTAGAAAACGCTTTTGTATAGGCGTTTCTGTGCTTTTTTTCACATATTTCAACTAGGAGAAGTGGCAGTTTTGGAACAGTATCATACAGGTACCATTCGATTGATGGGAACCGTCATCGAATTGAAAATTGCGCATCCAGAAGGCGAGCGGTTAGTGGCTGAAGTTTTCGAGCAATTGAAGCGATATGAGCATCGTTTTAGCGCGAATGACCCAACTTCGGAGCTAATGGCCGTGAACTTGGCAGCAGGGAAACATGCGGTCGCTGTTCATCCAGAGATTTTTTATTTGGTGAAATTGGGACTGGAGAATAGTCTGGCTGCGGGAAGTCGGATGAATATCTTGATTGGCCCGGTTGTTCAAACATGGCGCGTAGGCTTTAGTGATGCACGAGTACCAACGGATGAAGAAATTAAAGCCAAACTGCAACTGACCGATGCAACGAAAGTCGAACTGGATGATGAACATCAGACGATTTTTCTGTTGGAAGAAGGAATGCGAATCGACCTTGGTTGTATTGCCAAAGGGTATATTGCCGACTTGGTGATAGAGCAGCTAAAAGAGCAAGGAGGCACTTCTGCGCTCATTAACCTTGGTGGGAATGTTCTCACGCTAGGGCCAGCTGTTCATCATGAAGATGGGAACTGGTGGATTGGTATTCAAAACCCGAAACTCCTGCGCGGAGAAAATGTGGCGCTTCTTCCGATTCAAGATGAGTCGATTGTCACATCAGGTGTCTACGAGAGGGTGCTAGAAGTGGATGGTAAGAAATACCATCATATTTTGGACCCAAATACTGGATACCCAGCCGAAACAGACGTTGCCAGTCTAACGATTGTTTCCAAACAGTCCGTCGATTGTGAGATATGGACGACCAGACTCTTTGGAAAGAAAGCACATGAAATCTTATTCGAAGTGGAACAACACCCTAACATCGAAGCCGTTATGATTTTAGACGATGATCGTATTTTCTACACTTCAGGACTCGCTTCAAAGATTCAATTACTCGAAAGGAAGTACTCAAATGGTTAAATTAATCGGTTTAGTCGGAACAAACTCTAAAAAATCAACAAACCGTCAACTATTGCAATACATTCAAAAACATTTTTCAGAACAGGCAGAAATTGAACTAGTCGAAATTAAAGACATTCCAATGTTCAACAAACCAACTCCAAAAGTAGTGCCACAAGAAGCACAAGCAATTGCAGATAAAATCGCTGCAGCGGATGGAGTTATCATTAGTACACCAGAATATGACCACTCATGCCCAGCTGTATTAATGAACGCCTTAGCATGGTTATCTTATGGTATCTATCCATTATTAAACAAACCTGTCATGATTACAGGAGCATCTTACGGAACATTAGGTTCTTCACGTGCACAAAGTCAATTACGTCAAATCTTAAACGCGCCAGAAATTAAAGCACGTGTTTTACCAAGTGATGAATTCTTATTAGGTCACGCCTTACAAGCATTCGACGAAGAAGGTAACTTAAAAGATACAGCAACTGCTGAAAAATTAGAAAAGATTTTCGAAGATTACTTATTATTCATTGAAATTACAAAACAATTAGTTCGTGCAAACGAAGCTCGTGAAAAAGAAGCGAAAAACTTCTCATGGGACAGTTCTAAAAAATAAGGAGTGACAGTAGAAAATGAAAATTATTGGTATCGTAGGATCAAATGCGGAATTTTCGCATAACCGTTTATTATTACAATTTATCGAAAAGAAATTCAGTGACTTATTCGAGTTTGAAATCTTAGAAATTAAAGATATTCCAATGTTCAACCAAGACGAAGATCAATCTAAGAGTTTCCCAGTACAATACATGTACAACAAATTAATTCGTGCAGATGGTGTGATTATCGCTACACCTGAACACAACCACACAATTACAGCTGCGTTGAAGAGCACATTAGAATGGATGTCATTCAACTTACACCCATTCGAAAACAAACCTGTTATGATCATGGGAGCTTCTCACTATGACCAAGGTACTTCACGTGCGCAAGTGCATTTACGTAAAATCTTGGACGCTCCAGGGGTAAACGCATATGTATTACCAGGGAATGAATTCTTATTAGGAAAAGCAAAAGAAGCATTTGACGAAGAAGGAAACATTAAGAGCGAAGGAACAGTAGCGTTCTTACGTTCATGCTTAGAAAACTTCGTGAAATATGTGGAGGTTGTAAAAGTGTTACGCAAACCATTACCAACACCGCCAGAAGATTTAGATTGTACAAACCCAATCTCTACAACAGTTCAAGGCGTAGATCCAGATGATCCAGAATGGGTTGAAAAAGCAAGTGAAATCGTTGGGGCTGCTCAAGGAAACGACTATGTTCGCTTAGACCACGGTTTATTAACGGTTGACCAAATCGATATGTTCTTAAAAGCATTACCATTTGAAGTAACATATGCCGATGACAACAACCAATTCTTGTACTATAACTTCAACAAACCAGCAAACAAAATGTTGGCTCCACGTGTGCCAGCTCAATCTGGTAACCGTTTAGGAACAGTTCACCCACCACGTACATTCAAAAATGTGGAATACCTCATTGCGAACTTACGTGCAGGTAACGTGGATTACTTCCGTACAATCGTTCCAAACACTCCGCCAGAAATCATCAACGTACACAACTACCAAGCAATGTACTATCCTGATGGTTCTTACGCTGGAATTAACGAAATCGTATTTGACTTCAAACCATGGTTAGATTGGTACTTACAAACAACTGGCCAACGTTTAGTAAGCGCAAATGGTGCTGCTCCTGTAGCAGACGCAACAAGTGGCGCTTCAAATAGCGGACACTCAGCTCCTGCTCCTGCATCAGATGCAACAAGTGGTGCTTCAGATAGCGGACATTCAGCTCCAGCTCAAGCACAAGCAGTTGATGCAACAAGTGGTGCTTCAGAACACTAAAATTAAAAGCGAGAAAGCTAGGCGAATTTTTGCCTAGCTTTTTTTGTTTTTTATAGACACAATGGACCTTTGTTCACGATTCAGAAACAACTGGAAACTGTTTTCTTAAAATTAACAAAAATGTAATGTTCCTAGTATCCAAGTGTAGTGGTTTTGAGCTATAATAAATAGGAGTTTAAGGAATGGAGAAAAACAGTGGGGACTATGAATTATCAAACAACACCTTCTCAAGCACCGACGCATCCACACCCTCCCAAGCAAAAAGAGAAAAAACGGAGTGCGGCATTTGATGGCTTGAAAGGTTTTTTTATACTAGCAATTATTACATATTATTATTTCCAACATTTATTACCGGGCGGATTTTTAGCTGTTAACGGATTTTTAGTGGTCGGAGGCTACTTGACGTTCCGGAATAATATCAAAACATTCGCGGAAGATTATAAAGAGCGTTTCCCAGTGAAAAGCTTGAAGAGAATGTTCTTCCCAATGCTCTTTATGATTGTCGTGACAGTCGCGTTTTTATTCGTGGCAGCACCGCAATTACTATCCAATATACGAGGAATGGCGCTTTCGGCATTATTCTTCGTCAATAATGATTATCAGATTTTCTCGCAGCAATCTTATTTCGTACAATCCGCGAATCCAAGTCCGTTTGTACATCTCTGGTATGTATCCCTTTATGTGCAATTGTTAATCGTTGGATATCTCCTTCGAAAACTGATGAAGAAACTCAACTTCCTCAGAATGCAGGAGTTTGCCTTACTCGCGTTCTTGACGCTCACTTCTGCAGCGGGAATGGCGGCACTCTATTGGTTTGAACAAGATCCTTCCCACGTGTACTATTTAGTATCGACACGTCTGTTCTCGTTCACATTCGGGGCGTTACTTAGTTACATTCATGAAGGAAAATTACTACTTCCTGAGCGCGAGACAGGTTCTGTGGTTCCAAACGCATTGAGCCTCCTCTGTTTAGGGGCATTAGGCTGGATGTTTACGACTTTCAACGGAACGCAAGCAGAAGTGTATTATATGATGATGTTTATTTCATCGTTTGTGATAATGCTTCTTCTCTCTTGTACGATTCGTGAAGGAGTTGGAGTTCATTACCTCTTCAGCTTTAAAGGATTTACGTTCTTTGGAAAAAGAAGTTTCTCATACTACTTATGGTTCTATCCGATTCATCTGATTGCGCCAACGTTCTTACGCGAGATTAATGAACAGTGGTTATCAGTAGGAATTCAATTTGCATTGATTTTCGTGATGGCGGAAATCACGTATCAACTCTTTGAGCGAGACCGCTTCGTTCTACCGATTGGACAAGCGCATAGTCCGTATAATTTAACGGCCTATGGAAAATCAAACCTACCAAAAGGCATGAAGCAATTTGGACTCGTGTTCTCACTCATGTATGTGATTTGTATCGGGCTTGCAGGTCTTGGATTTGCGCAAGAGAAGAATCAAAACTCAGCCGTGCAAGAGGTTGAAGAGAAGATTCGTCAAAACCAAGCGCTCTTACAAGAGACGACGGCCGAACCGACAACAGAAGGAACAACAACGATTAGTAATGAAGCGAAAGCCAACACGGAACAGCAGGTGAAGCAAACGCCGATTACGTTTGTCGGAGATTCAGTATTATTAGCCTCTGCGAATAAACTTCGCGAAGTCTTCCCGAATGCCTATGTGGACGGAGAAGTGGGACGTCAGTTGTATTACAGTACGCCAATCGTTCAGAAGCTGGCGCAACAAGGCAAGCTCTCTCAAACTGTTGTATTCGTCCTCGGTTCAAACGGAGCTTTCTCTGCAGCGCAAATCGATTCTCTGATTCAAGCAACGGGGAACCGTGAAATCTTCTTAGTCACAGCCGGTTATGAAATTAAATGGGCTAAAGAAGTGAATGAGCAGTTAAAAGCAGCTGCAGAACGTTATCCAAACGTTCATTTAATCGACTGGGGAACTTACGCCAAAGGGCATACAAAACAATGGCTCTTTGAAGACGAAATCCATCCAAACGATACAGGGGCAGCGGAATTAGCGAACCTCATCTTGCAAGAAATGGTGAAATTAAAAATCCAATAAACATTGAGACGACTCGATTTTGAGTCGTCTTTTTTATTTTTTAAAAATATTTTTTGAAAACGCTATTGACATCCAGGTGTATTAAGTGCATAATACAGTTAAAGATAAGTGTATTAACCGGTTAATACACTGATTGGGAATCAAAGAAAGGAGTTACTAATGATCGTATTTGATAAAAGAAGTCCGGTCTACGAGCAAATTATCGCCTATTTCAAAGCGGAAATTGCCTCCCACAGAATGGAAGCAGGCCAAGAACTGCCGAGTCGGCGTGAATTTGCACAAACCATGCAAGTGAATCCCAATACGGTCCAACGTGCCTTTCATGAATTGGAGGTCATGGGGTTGATTACGACTGGAAATAATGTCATGAGTCGTGTGACAGAAGATGTAGAACGGATTGAGCAACTAAAAGATGAAATGTTAGATGAGGCGATTGGAAGCTTTACAGAAGCGATTAAGCCTCTCAACTTAACTGCAGAAGATGTTATCGAACATCTCAAAAAACAATTGTAAGGAAGGAGCGGTACTATGTTAACTGTTCAAAACTTAAGTAAGAGATTTGGAAAGAAACAAGTGTTGAATGACATCTCATTTAACGCGAAAAAAGGAGAAGTGACGGCTCTTATTGGTGTCAACGGAATTGGAAAAACAACGATTATGAACTGCATTGCAGGACTACTGCCATTTGATAAAGGGAAAGTTGTTATCGATGATATGCCAGCCCGTAAAGTATTTGCGGAAAAGGTGAGCTACATTACGGATAGTTCGATTATTTCTCCAGACCAAACGGTGGATGAGGCGATTGATTTTATGCGCACATTCTATCCGAACTGGAATCGTCAAAAGGAAAGACATTTATTAGACTTCTTCCGTTTGAATTTAAAAGATGAAGTACGATCACTCTCGAAGGGGAATGTCGCTAAACTGAACTTGCTTCTAGGGATGGGGCTGGATACAGACTACATCTTGATGGACGAACCATTTTCAGGAATTGATGTGTTTACCCGTGAAGAAATCGCGCGTGTCTTTACGAGCGACCTACTCGATGGACGTGGCGTATTGATTACAACGCATGAAATTAATGATATTGAGTATATCGTCGACAAAGCAGTGCTCCTCAATGAAGGACGCGTTGTGAAGGAATTCTATCCAGAACAAGTGCGTGAAGAAGAGGGCAAGTCCATTGTCGATGTGATGAGGGAGGTATACTTACCATGAAGAAAGTTATCAATTTAACGCTTTATAATATCGGTCAGGCGAAAGGTTTCATCCTCGTGGTGGCATTGCTTCAAATCTTATTGCAACTAGGATTGAAGGTGAAGACGCTTGCGACGGCTGGATTACTAACCGGACAATTGCGCATTGTGAGTCCTGATACCGTGAAACAAGTCGTTTTGGACCAACTCGCTATTGGACTTCCAGTTTTCTTTGCAGGGACAGCGATTCTAGTTTACTCGGCAGTGATTTGGTCGAGAGAATGGAGCAGCAAAGGATCGTTCATTTACCGTCTACTCATGCTGCCAGGGTCACGTTTTGGAATCTACTGGGCTAAATTACTAACGATGCTTGTGATTACGTTCTTCTTACAAGCCGTTCAAGTAGTTGGGGTATTCTTAAACTACTACCTCACAAGCTTCTTTATTCCGGAATTTGCACAATACCACATCACACCGTGGTCGCTTGTGACAAATTCGATGGCGATGCCGCTTCTAGTGCCACAGTATGCGGTACAGTTTCTTCTCATTTTGACGATGGGGGTAGCGCTCATCGTGACGGTTTTCCAACTCGCCATCCTTGTCGTTGGGGTTGAGAAAAAAGGTTATGTACGCAAGGTGACTTCGGTTGTTCTCTACATTTTAGTCGTCGTTGTGATATTTACGCTAATTATGCGTACGCAATTTGTGGTTCGTTTAATTGGAAATGAAGCGATGGTCTTCTTAATCGGTAGTATGCTCATTTGGATTGTTCTAAATATGCTACTAAGCGATTATTTATTAAATCATAAGGTTAGTGTGTAAGGAGGGGTTATCATGAAATCAAGTAAATTTGCAACAGCAGTATTTGCCTTTAGTGGACTTGTGTTTCTAGCAACAGCTGGTCACGCAGCGTATCAAGAAGTGAAGCCTGCTCCAGTATCGATTCAATTAACCGATGAAGAGAAAAAATTAGTCGACGGAGCAACCTTTGAAATGTCGTATTCCACAGATGATTTAACATCGTCTAAGGGCGCAGAGTATGCACTTTTAGATGGAAACGTAAAACGTGTTGGTTTTTCCGAAAATGCCTACAGTTTCCAAACGAAAAAGAGATTGGCAGACTTTTCTTTTACAGAACGTCCAAATTATGACAATCTGGTGGCGTTTAAGGGGTATGACCTTCTATACGGCTTGACTTATAGCTTTGAAAGTACAACAGATCCAAAGGTAAATTTCAGTATCATTAACAAAGAGACGAAGAAGGTCACAACTGTTTCGGTTCCAATTCCTAAAGAAGTACGCGGCGACAAAAATCCTTTGATAACGCAGATCACATTCTATAGAAAAGGTAATACGGTGTATGGAGTTGTTCCAATGTCAGAGTATGAAAATAGAGGGGAGAAACCACCAACCTATTTCTTCATCACATTTTCTGTGAACTTAGAAACGGGAGTAGCCACTCCGGCAAAACGAGTGAATTTACCAGAACAGTTTGCTTCGATTGCGTGGGGAGAAGCCAAGAGCTCTCACGTGTATGACCCGCAAGTTCTTCTCTTCAAGAGTATGTATTCAAGAGATGAAAAATTCCGCTTAATGACTTTTGATGCAGAGACTGAGAAGTTTACAGAAGTCACGCCTGAACAGGGCATGAGTGCGGTACATTCGATTCTATACACAGTGGAAGACAAAGCCTATATTGCCTTGGCAGATGAGGTGCCTGCATTCAATGGATCAGATACGTATGTGAAAGCAAGTGAGCGCAAAAATAACGAGACAAAATATTATGTACTGAATGCAGGTTCGAAGAAACTAGAAGAGGCCTTCACAACAGAAACAGATGTCTATGCCCCACAAGTGTACTTAAATAAAGGCAATCTTGTGATGATCACTCTCGTCGATGGCAAACCGACGCTACGGGTGCAATCGATGCAAACAAAAGAGATTCTTCTTTCTAAAACAATTGATGTGAAGGATGATGTGTTCTTTATCGATACACGTATGTACGGCATGATGCGTATGAAATAAAAAAACAGTACAAAAAAGAGTTCTACCAGTGTGGTAGAACTCTTTTGTATTTTTAAGATTGTTGTTCTTTCAGATGTGGATTTGGTAGTAAGTGGTTTACCCCAATCGCAATGAGTGCTCCGATAATTGTATCGAGAATCCGTTGGATTGCATACGCAGTATTTTGTCCTGCTTCTACGTTGAAGAAGATAACAAGGAAAGTGGCGCATGAGTTAATAACGCCTGTTTTATTAAATCGATTGCAGAATAAAATAATGATTACAATCCCGACAGGAGCGAGCAGTAAATCGGTATATTCAGGAAATGGGAGAACAGCTCTTACGTAGAATAAAAGAATAGCTACGACCCCGCCTGTTGTATTTCCGATACAACGAGAAAGTGCAAATTTAAACGTTTGCTGATGGTCAGTTCGCA